>NZ_BAABFP010000002.1:600000-900000 GCF_039541115.1 Angustibacter luteus | reverse complement strand
CCGGTCACGGTGCGCTGGCCGGTGCCGTTGGCCCGCCGGCGGCAGGAGTCACAGGTGAAGGACATGGCGCAGAGGGTCCCACACCTCACGCCCGTGCGGGCATCGCCAGCCGGCGGCCTGGCCGCGCGAAGGCGCGTCAGCCGGTCGGCTCGTCCGCGGCGTCCTGCGACGACAGCGGCTCGGCGATGTCCTCCAGCGAGCGCTGCTCCGCGTCCACGCCCACGAAGGCCTCGACCACCCCGCCGGCGATCATCAGCGCGGCCCCGAGGTAGTAGCCGATCGCGACGTTGCTGAGCTGCTCGGTCGCGACCAGCTTGCCGAACAGCAGCGGGCCGATGATGCCGCCGAGCCCGGTGCCGACGGCGTAGAACAACGCGATGGACATCGCGCGGGTCTCCATCGGGAAGATCTCGCTGACCGTCAGGTACGCCGCGCTGGTGCCGGCCGAGGCCAGGAAGAACACGGCGCACCAGCACAGGGTGAGCGTGGTCGCGTTGAGGCCCGTCAGGAACAGCGCCGTGGCGACCAGCAGCAGCCCGCTCCCGACGTAGCAGATCGAGATCATGACGCGCCGACCCACGGTGTCGAACAGCCGACCCAGCAGCAACGGCCCGAGGAAGTTACCCAGCGCCAACGGGATGATGTACCAGCCGGCCGAGCCCGACCCGACGCCGAAGAACGTGGTCAGCACGAGGCCTTGGGTGAAGAACACCGCGTTGTAGAGGAAGGCCTGGCCCACGAACAGCGACAAGCCGAGCAGGGTGCGCTTGCGGTAGTCGGCCAGCAGGGTGCGCGCGATCTCGCGGAACGTCGTGGTCTCGCGCTGCTCGATCTGCAGCTCGTCGTCCTCGCCGACCTCGGACAGCGGCTCGTGCACCTCGTCGCTGACCCGGTGCTCGACGTCCCCGACGATCCGTTCCGCCTCGTCGTCCTGGCCGTGGATGAGCAGCCAGCGGGGGCTCTCCGGAACGTTGCGGCGCACGAACAGCACGACCAGACCCAGCACCGCGCCGAGGGCGAACGCCACCCGCCAGCCGATGTTGGCGGGCAGGAAGTCCTCGTTCAGCAGGACGATCGTCAGCGCCGCGCCGGCGGCCGCGCCCAGCCAGTACGACCCGTTGATGAACAGGTCGATCCGGCCCCGCAGGTTCTTCGGCATCAGCTCGTCGATGGCCGAGTTGATCGCCGCGTACTCGCCGCCGATGCCGGCGCCGGTCAGGAAGCGGCACACGAAGAAGTACATCGGGTTCATCGAGAACGCCGTTGCCACCGTCGCCAGCAGGTAGACGGTCAGGGTGATGAAGAACATCTTCTTGCGGCCGTGCTTCTCGGTGAGGTGCCCGAAGAACAGCGCGCCCAAGCACGCACCGAGGACGTAGATCGCTGCGGCCACGCCGATCTGGCTGGCCGTGAGGGCCAGGCCGCTGCCCTTCTCGGTCAGCCGGTCGGACAGCGAGCCGACGATCGTCACCTCCAGCCCGTCCAGGATCCAGACGGTGCCGAGGCCGACCAGCACCATGCGGTGCCAGGGGGACCAGGGCAGGCGGTCGAGGCGGGCGGGGATGCGGGTCGTCACGAGGCTCACGGGAGGCAACCCTGGACCCGATCGCCTCGTCTCGCACGTCGAAGGCCTGTCGGTCTGGCGCGGCCACCCGGCAGGATGGGCCGGTGAGCATCCCCGTGATCCTGGACGTCGACACCGGCCTGGACGACGCGTGCGCGCTGCTGCTCGCGGCCCGCCACCCCGACCTCGACCTGCGTGCGGTCACCTGCGTGGCCGGCAACGCCGACGTCGACCAGGTCGTCCGCAACACCCTGCTGGTGCTGGCCGCGGCCGGCCGGCACGACGTCGCGGTCGCTCGCGGTGCGTCCCGCCCGCTGCTGGAGCCGGCCCGCGCCGCCCGGCACGTGCACGGGGAGGACGGCCTCGGCGACCTCGACCACGCCGCCCTCGGTCTGCCCGCCGCCACCGGCGAGGTCGACCAGCGGCACGCGGTCGAGCTGCTGCGTGACGAGCTGCTCGCGGCGGCCAGCAGCGGCGAGCGGATCACCCTCGTGCCGCTCGCCCCGCTGACCAACATCGCCCTGCTGCTGCGCACCTACCCCGAGGTCGCGAAAGGCTTGCGGCGCATCGTGTTCATGGGCGGCGCGGCGGCGGTCGGCAACGCGACGGCGGCCGCGGAGTTCAACATCTGGCACGACCCGGAGGCGGCTGCGGTCGTGCTCGACGCCGCCCGTGAGCTCGAGATCCCGGTGACCATGTACGGCCTCGACGTCTTCTACGACGTGCGGGTCAGCCGGGACGAGGCGGTCGAGCTCCTGGCCGTTGCCGCCCCGGCGACCCGACTCGCCGGTGCCCTCGTCCAAGCCCAGTGCGTGAAGTTCGGCACGCCGTCCGCGACCATCGGCGACGCCGGCGCGGTCTGCGCCGTGGTCGACCCGGCCGGGCTGACGACGTCTCCATTGGCAGTGCACGTGGAGCTCGCCGGTGCCCGCACCCGAGGCCAGACGGTGGTGGACCGGCGCGAGTGGGTGGGTGACCTGGACCACGACCCGCACGGCATCCCGCCCACGGTGGTCGACGTCGCCCTCGCGGTGGACGGCGATCGCTGGCGACGGCTGTGGCTGGACTCCGTCGCCTCGAAATGAACTATCTTGATGTCGAGATAGTTTGTTAGGGTGCTCGCATGACCGTCGTCCAGGACCCCGCCCCGGCCAAGCTGACCCGGCGAGGCGTCCCCGTCGACCCGAACCTGCGCACCCTGGCCGTCGCGACCCTGGTCAACACGGCGGGCAACGGCGCGATGATGACGACGTTCGCGCTCTACTTCACCCACGCGGTGGGGATCCCGGCCACCCAGGTCGGTCTGGCGCTGTCCGTCGGCGCGGTCGCGGGGATGCTCGGGCAGGTGCCGCTGGGTCACCTCGCCGACACCCGTGGCCCGCGTGAGGTGCTCTGCGCCCTCACGGCGCTGGCCGGGGTGGTCAGCGTCGGGCTCATGGTCACCCACAACATCTGGCTGCTGTGCGCGGTGCTCGGCGTCCAGGCCGTGTTCGACCGCGGCGCCAGCGCGGTGCGCAGCGGCCTGATCGCCCGGCTGGCCGAGGGCGGGCAGGCGGTCGCGTTCAAGGCGTACCTGCGGGCCGTGACGAACGTCGGCATCTCGTTCGGTGCGCTGCTCGGCGGTGTCGCGCTGGCGATCGACCAGACCTGGGCCTACCTGTCGGTGTTCGGCCTCGACGCGCTCACCTTCGTCGCCACGGCCTTCGCCCTGCGCCTGCTCCCGCACGTCGAGCCCGCGCCGCCGCGCGAGGAGGGCGCGCCGCGGCTGCAGGTGCTGCGCGACACCCCGTACGTCGTCGTCTCGGTCCTCACCGGGATCTTCGCGATCCACTTCCTGGTGATGGAGCTGGCGATCCCGCTGTGGATCGCCACCCGGACGACGGCCCCGCACTCGCTGGTCGCGGTCGTCCTGCTGGTCAACACGGTGTCCGTGGCCCTGTTCCAGGTGCGGTTGTCGCGCGGCGCGACGACCGTGCTGACGTCGTCCCGCGCGCTGGCCCGCGCCGGGTTCTGGATCCTCGGTGGATTTGCGCTGATCGCGGCGTCCGGCGGGCGGGACGCCTGGGCGGCCGTGGTGCTGGTCGTCGGCGGCGCCGGCGTGCACGTGGTGGGGGAGATGGTCGGGTCGGGCGGGCAGTGGGGGCTGCAGATGGGGCTCGCGCCGCGCGACCGGCAGGGGCAGTACCAGGGCTTCGCGGGGATGAGCTTCTCGCTGTCCGGCATCGTCGGGCCGCCGCTGATCGCGCTGCTGTGCATCGAGTGGGGGCAGCCGGGGTGGCTCGTCCTCGGGGGCGTCATCCTGGTGGCCGGGCTGCTCAGCGTGCCGGCGTCCGCGTGGGCGCTGCGCACCCGGGAGCAGTACGGCGTCCTCGACTACACCGGCTGAGGGCGACCCCACCGTCCCGCGGCCCTTGGGGCGAGTTGCTCCATTCCCGTGTTGTCGCGGGGTGCCGTTACTCCAATAGGTTCGTCGCGGGGTGCCCCCGCGACAATCCGCGGGCGCGCTCAGAGGGGGCGCAGGAGCAGCACGCTGGGGCGGCCGCCGACGCGGGTGAGCGCGATGGTGGCCTCGCCGTCGCCGGTCAGCCGGAGCTGGCGACGCAGCTGCACGGGGTCGACGGCGCTGCCGCGCTTCTTGATGGTCAGCGTGCCGACGCCACGGTCGCGGAGCAGGGCCCGCAGCGCCTTGAGGTGGAACGGCAGCACCTCCTCGACCGCGTACGAGTGCACGAGGGGGGACACGACCGGCTGGTCGGAGGTCAGGTACGCGATGGTCGGGTCGAACACCCGCGAGCCGAGCTGCGCCGCGACCTCACCGACCAGACCGGCCCGGATCACCGCGCCGTCCGGCTCGTGCAGGAACGTGCCGACCGCGCCGACCGGAGCTCGGTCGGCCTGGTCGTCCGCGAGCACCTCGTGCGCCGAACCCCGCGCGTCCAGCACCAGGGCGCTGCGCCGGACCCCCTCGCGCGCCAGCGGCCCGAACCACACGGCGCACTCGACGACGTCCCCGTGCACGGACACCCACTGCGCCTCCGCGTCGTCCGGCAGCAGGCGGTGGGCGATGCCGGGTGCCAGCTTGGCGCCCGTCGCCGGGAACCGGCGCGCGACGTCCAGCACGAACGAGTACGGCGGGGAGAACGCCTCCGGGTCGAAGGTGCGCCGCGAGCCGCCACCCTTGGACGACGTCCGCCGGGCCGGGTCGAGCCACACCCCGTCGCGGGGTTCGAGCATGCTTTCGAGGTCGAGGGTGAGGACGTCGTGGCAGCGCACCTCGACGTCCGCCCAGTGCCGCAGGTTGACCGTCGCGAAGGCCGCGGTGAGCTCGTCGGCGTCGATCGCCAGGACGGCGCGGTCCAGCCCGGCGAAGGCCATCGCGTCCGAGCCCAGTCCGCAGCCGAGGTCGGCGACGCGCTGCACCCCGGCGCCGACGTACCGGCGCGCGTGGTGGGCGGCGACGGCGAGCCGGGTGGCCTGCTCCAGGCCGTCGGGGGTGAAGAGCATGGCGTCGGCGAAGGGGCCGAGCTTGTCGTGCGCCCTCGCGCGCAGCCGCGACTGGGTCAGGGCCGCGGCGACGGTGGCGGCATCGTGGCCCTCGGAGCGCAGCCGTTCGCCGAGCGGGATGGCCAGCTTCTCGTCGTACGGGGGGAGCGACTCGAGCAGCGCCCACCCGTCCGGGGTGAGCAGGGAACGCATTCCGGTGAGGTCCACCGGGGTCACTTGTCGTCGACCACGACGATCAGGTCGCCCTCGCTGACCACGTCGCCCTCGCTGACGCCCACCTCGGCGATGGTGCCGGCCCACTCGACCTCGACCGGGATCTCCATCTTCATCGACTCGAGCAGCACGACCATGTCGCCGACGGCCACCGTGTCACCGGGCGCCACGAGCACCTTGATCACGTTGGCCACGAGCTCGGCTTCGACGCGCTGGGTCATCGATCCTCCGGGTGGGTCGGCGGCTGGTCGGCGGCTGAGCGCCTCAGTGCGCCTCATCCTGTCACTGCGCCCCGGCCCGGGGCGAACGCGGTGATCATGCACGTTCGCCCCGCTGGTTGGGGCGAAGGTGCATGATCACCGCGGGGTGGGGGCGAGGTTTGGCACTCGGGTTGACCGAGTGCTAACCGTCGGCATAGATTCAGCGTTGGCACTCTCACCCCGAGTGTGCCAACCGGAAGCCCCGCTCCGACCCCCGCGACGGCGGTGCGACGGCCTCCATCAGACCATTCGTTCATCAGCGACATTCCCGAAGGGGGAGGTCAGCAAGTGTCGGTCAGCATCAAGCCGCTCGAGGACCGGATCGTGGTCCAGGCCGTTGAGGCCGAGACGACCACGGCTTCCGGCCTGGTCATCCCGGACACCGCCAAGGAGAAGCCCCAGGAGGGCGAGGTCAAGGCCATCGGCCCGGGCCGCATCGACGACAACGGCAACCGGGTCCCGCTCGACGTCAAGGTCGGCGACAAGGTCATCTACAGCAAGTACGGCGGCACCGAGGTCAAGTACGCGGGCGAGGAGTACCTCATCCTCTCCGCGCGCGACGTCCTCGCGATCGTCGAGAAGTGACACCCGCGGGCGACTGAGCCCGCACAGCAACCGCCCCGGCGGGCCCGGCCTTCCGGTGCCTTCCGGGGCGGTCGCGTACTGCAACCCTTCTGCGAAAGGCACCTGACTTCACATGGCCAAGACCCTCGAGTTCAACGACGACGCGCGCAAGTCGCTCGAGCGCGGCGTCGACGCGCTCGCCAACGCCGTCAAGGTGACCCTCGGCCCGAAGGGCCGCAACGTGGTCATCAGCAAGGCGTGGGGCGCTCCCACCATCACCAACGACGGCGTGACCATCGCCCGCGAGGTCGAGCTCGACGACCCGTACGAGAACCTCGGCGCCCAGCTCGCCAAGGAGGTCGCGACCAAGACCAACGACGTCGCCGGTGACGGCACGACGACCGCGACCGTCCTGGCCCAGGCCATGGTCAAGGAGGGCCTGCGCAACGTGGCCGCCGGCGCCGCGCCGTCCAGCCTCAAGCGCGGCATCGACAAGGCCGTGGACGCGGTCAGCGACGCGCTGCTCAAGGCCGCCCGTGACATCGACGGCAAGGACGACATCGCCCACGTCGCGACCATCTCGGCCCAGGACGCCACGGTCGGTGCGCTCATCGCCGACGCGTTCGACAAGGTCGGCAAGGACGGCGTGATCACGGTCGAGGAGTCCTCGACCACCACGATGGAGCTCGACTTCACCGAGGGCATGCAGTTCGACAAGGGCTACCTGTCGCCGTACTTCATCACGGACGCGGAGCGCATGGAGGCCGTCCTCGAGGACGCCTACATCCTGATCCACCAGTCCAAGATCTCCGCGGTCCAGGACCTGCTGCCCCTGCTCGAGAAGGTCCTGCAGACCGGCAAGCCGCTGTTCATCGTGGCTGAGGACATCGAGGGCGAGGCCCTGTCCACGGTCATCGTGAACAAGATCCGCGGCACGTTCAACGCCGTCGCGGTCAAGGCCCCCGGCTTCGGCGACCGCCGCAAGGCCATGCTCGGCGACATCGCCGTGCTGACCGGCGCGGAGGTCATCTCCGAGGAGCTCGGCCTCAAGCTGGACCAGGTCGGCCTGGAGCAGCTCGGCCACGCCCGCCGCATCGTGGTCACGAAGGACGACACGACGATCATCGAGGGCTCGGGCGACGCGTCCGAGGTCAGCGGCCGGATGAACCAGATCAAGGGCGAGATCGAGCGCACCGACAGCGACTGGGACCGCGAGAAGCTCCAGGAGCGGCTCGCCAAGCTCTCCGGCGGTGTCTGCGTGATCAAGGTCGGCGCGCACACCGAGGTCGAGCTCAAGGAGAAGAAGCACCGCATCGAGGACGCCGTCTCGGCGACCCGCGCGGCCATCGAGGAGGGCATCGTCAGCGGTGGCGGGTCCGCCCTGCTGCAGGCCGTCTCCGTGCTGGACGACGGTCTCGACCTGTCCGGCGACGAGGCCACCGGTGTGGCGATCGTCCGCAAGGCGGCCGCCGAGCCGCTGCGCTGGATCGCGGAGAACGCGGGCCTCGAGGGCTACGTCGTGGTCGAGAAGGTCCGCGGCCTCGGTGCCGGGCACGGCCTGAACGCCGCGACCGGCGAGTACGGCGACCTGATGGCCCAGGGCGTCATCGACCCGGTCAAGGTCACCCGCTCGGCGCTGCGCAACGCGGCGTCCATCGCCTCCATGGTGCTCACCACCGACACCCTCGTGGTGGAGAAGAAGGAGCAGGAGTCCGAGCCGTCCGCTACCGGCCACGGGCACGGTCACGGCCACTGAGGTCTGAGACCCAGCACCACCCAGCACCACCCAGCACGACGAAGCGGCCCGCCCCCAGCAGGGGGCGGGCCGCTTCGCTGTCTCGCGGGCCTCAGCTGGCGGTGGCCAGCCCGTCCGCCTTGGTCCGCGCGTAGACCGCCTCGCGCTCGTCCTCCGTCATCGCGCCCCACACGCCGTACGGCTCACGAACGGTGAGCGCGTGCTGACGACAGGCGTCGATGACCGGGCAGGTGGAGCAGACCGCCTTGGCGGCGTCGTCGCGGCGGCGGCGGGTCGGGCCACGCTCGCCCTCGGGGTGGAAGAACACCGACGAGTCGACCCGACGGCACGCGCCCTGGTACTGCCACTCCCACAGATCCGCTACCGGTCCGGGAAGTCGTGAGATCTCAGCCATCTGAAAGGCCTTCCACTGCGTCGAACGTGGTCCCGCCCATGGCTCGAGCGAGGCGATGCATGATCAATTCTCCACTGGTTGAACCACCCTTGAAGCGATTCGCAAGATCAACGTACAACCGCGCCAGACATAGTTCAAGAGGCTGTCTAAGGATCTTTCTCGCGCTCTCACCGTCCATCGCCCAGCGGTCGTCGGCGGGCGGCGAGCGGTCACCCCGCGCCAGCCGCACCTGGCAGCCGATCTGGAGACCGAGTGGCGAGCACAGCCCGCACCGTCGAGACTGTGTGACGTGATCGAGCGTCGGACTCAGGACACGGGGCTGCCCGAGTCGTCGACCTTGACCGTGGCGGCCGTCGCCAAACGGCTCGGCGTCGCTCCGGCGACTCTGCGCACCTGGGCGCGCCGATACGGCCTCGGGCCCACCGACCACACCGCCGGCTCGCACCGGCGCTACAACTCGACCGACCTGGCCCGGCTGGTGGTCATGCGCCGGCTCACCCACGAGGGCCTCTCGCCCGCCCAGGCGGCCGAGTACGCACTCAGCGGTGACCCGACGGAGGAGAGCGGCGTCACCGAGCTGGACGTCGTCGGCGAGCGCGTCGCCCGCGCCGGCGGCGGGCGGGTGGTCCCGCTGCGCGAGGCCTCGGCCGCGGCGCGCGGGCTGGCCCGCGCGTCCATGACCCTCGACGCGCACGGGATCACCGAGGTGCTGCGGCGCCAGATCCGCACCGAGGGCGTCGTGGCGACGTGGGAGTCGCTCGTCTCACCCGTGCTCATCGGCCTCGGTGAGCGGTTCGCCTCCACCGGCGAGGGCGTCGAGGTCGAGCACCTGTTCAGCGAGTGCCTGACCAGCGTGCTCAACGCCACCACCGTGACCCTCGAGCGTCCGCGCAACACCGCCCAGGTCGTGCTGGCCTGTCCCACGGACGAGCAGCACAGCCTGCCGCTGCACGCCGTGTCCGCCGCGCTGGCCGAGCGTGGCGTGCTGGTCCGCCAGCTCGGCATGCGGGTGCCGGATGACGCGCTGCTCGCCGCCGTACGGCGCAGCGGTCCCGCCGTCGTGATGCTGTACGCCTCGATGCCCGTGCAGTCCACCGACGTCCTCGCAGAGCTCGCCCGGGTGCGTCCGGCCCCCCGGGTGCTCGTCGGTGGCCCGGGCTGGGGACGGGACGTGCCGCCGTACGTGACCTCGGTCGAGTCCCTCACCGACACGGTCGAGGAGATCATCGCCTCGATCCTGTGACCGCCGGGTAGCACCCGATCGGGCTAGTGCTCAGGTCCGGTGCGGTTCGTGCCGATGAAGCATCCGGACACGGTCGAGCTCAGGCCGTGCCGCCGACCGCCCACGGGGGTGGACGGCAGGACCGGACCTGGAGGACACCGCGCATGGCGACTGTGCTCGTCTGCGATGACTCGCCGCTCGCGCGGGAGACGCTGCGCCGATCCGTGGCGACGATCCCCGGCGTGACCCGCGTGCTCGCCGCCTCCAGTGGCGAGGAGGTGCTCGCCCGTTGGCCGGTCGAGCGCCCATCCCTGGTGCTCATGGACGTCCGGATGCCCGGCATCGGCGGCACCGAGGCCACCCGCCGGTTGATCGCGCTGCACCCCGAGGCGTGCGTGCTCATGATGACCGTGGCGGAGGACGTCGACGGCGTCGCTCGCGCCATCGCCGCCGGCGCTCGCGGGTACGTCGTCAAGGACGCCACCCGCGAGGAGCTCGCCGCGACCGTCGTCCAGTCCCTGACCGACGTCGCCGGCCGCCGGCACGCCGACCCCGCGACCGGCCTGGCCGGTGCGGTCCCGCAGCCGACGCTGACCGAGCGCGAGATGCAGGTGCTCACCGGCATGAGCCGGGGGCGCTCCAACGCCGAGATCGGGCGCGAGCTGTACCTGTCCGAGGACACCGTCAAGACGCACGCGCGCCGGCTGTTCCGCAAGATGGGTGCGGCCGACCGCGCCCAGGCCGTCGCGGTCGGCTTCCGCTGGGGTCTGGTGCACTGACCTCCCCTCCCGCGCAGGTACGCTGGGACATCGATCCCCGCGCGCGAGAGAGGCCCGCATGAGCCACGAAGGCAACGCCGTCCCGGACAAGTTCGCCGCCCTGGGCCTGACCTTCGACGACGTGCTGCTGCTGCCCTACGAGAGTGACGTCATCCCCTCCGAGGCGGACACCACGTCCCGGGTGACCAAGCGGATCAGCGTGTCCATGCCGCTGGTCTCGTCGCCGATGGACACGGTCACCGAGTCCCGGATGGCCATCTCGATGGCCCGCCAGGGCGGCCTCGGCGTGCTGCACCGCAACCTCTCGATCGAGGACCAGGCGAGCCAGGTGGACCTGGTCAAGCGATCCGAGGCCGGCATGGTCAGCCACCCGGTCACCACCGGCCCGCAGGCCACGCTCGGCGAGGTCGACGCGCTCTGCGCGCGCTACCGCGTCTCCGGCCTGCCCGTGGTGGACGACGACGGGCAGCTGCTCGGCATCGTGACCAACCGCGACCTGCGCTTCGAGTCCGACCAGGGCCGGCTCGTCCGGGACGTGATGACCCCGATGCCGCTCGTCACCGGGCACGTCGGGATCAGCGGCGACGACGCGATGGCGCTGCTCGGCAAGCACAAGGTCGAGAAGCTGCCGCTGGTCGACGACTCCGGCCGGCTGCGTGGCCTGATCACCGTCAAGGACTTCGCCAAGTCCGAGAAGTACCCGAACGCGACCAAGGACGACGCCGGTCGCCTGCGGGTCGCCGCCGCCGTCGGCTTCCACGGCGACGCGTGGAAGCGCGCGATGACTCTGGTGGACGCCGGGGTCGACCTGATCGTGGTCGACACCGCGCACGGGCACTCGCGTGGGGTGCTCGACATGGTCGCCCAGCTCAAGAAGGACCCGGCCGCGGCCGGGATCGACGTGATGGGCGGCAGCGTGGCCACCCGCGAGGCCGCGCAGGCCCTGGTGGACGCCGGGGCGGACGGCGTCCGGGTCGGGGTCGGTCCGGGCTCGATCTGCACCACCCGCGTGGTGGCCGGGGTCGGCGTCCCCCAGGTGACCGCGATCTACGAGGCGTCGCTCGCCACCAAGCCGGCCGGCGTCCCGCTGATGGGTGACGGCGGGCTGCAGTACTCCGGCGACATCGCCAAGGCCATCGTGGCCGGTGCCGACACCGTGATGCTCGGCTCGCTGCTGGCCGGCGTGGAGGAGAGCCCCGGTGAGCTGGTCTTCATCAACGGCAAGCAGTTCAAGACCTACCGCGGCATGGGCTCGCTGGGCGCCATGCAGTCGCGCGGCCAGTCGCGCTCGTTCAGCAAGGACCGCTACTTCCAGGCGGACGTGTCCGCCGACGACCAGCTGATCCCCGAGGGCGTCGAGGGCCAGGTCCCGTTCCGCGGGCCGTTGTCCGGCGTCGCGTACCAGCTCGTCGGGGGCCTGAGGCAGTCCATGTGGTACTGCGGCGCGCGCACGATCCCCGAGCTGCAGTCCAACGGCCGCTTCGTCCGGATCACCGCGGCCGGCCTGAAGGAGTCGCACCCGCACGACATCCAGATGACCGTCGAGGCGCCGAACTACAACCGTCGCTGAGCCGGGACTGCTGGGATCCGGTCGGTCCGAGCGGTCCTCCCGAGTTGCGGCGCCCGGCGTCCGTGACACGTTGGACGGCATGAGCGAACAGGACGAGAGCCCGCGCGCCGCCGAGCCCAGCGACCACACCGCCGGCAACCTGGACAGCCGTGGCGTGTCCCCGGTCGAGGGGGAGCCGCAGGTCGACCCCTCGGGTGAGGTGGACAGCCTGGACGACGACCTGGACACCAGCCTGCGCACCGACGGCCGGGGTGGGTCGCCCGACGTCGGTCAACCCGGCGCCGATCAGCCCGACCAGGGCTAGCGGCTGCGGCCCTCGCGCAGCAGCTGGACGGCGGTCTCGACCCGCCGTCGGCGCGTCTGCTCCTGCTTCGCCCCGGTCACGCTCGTCGTGAACCACTTCTGCTTGCTGGGCGAGAGCCCGTCGAAGAACGCCCGCGCGGCCGGCTCGTCGGCCAGGGCGGCGGCCAGGTCCTCGGGCACCTCCACGGTGCGCGGCGCCGTGTCGAGGACGAGGGTGACGTCCACCTCGTCACCGGCCGAAACCCCTGCGGCAGCGCGGACCTCGGCGCTCACCGGGATCAGGTAGACGCCGCCTCGAACCGCCACGGTCGAGCGGTACGAGTAGCCGTTCAGGGTCACCTCGACCGCGGGCTGACGTCCGGACCCGAGCGCCTCGACCTCCGCGTCCGGCACCTCGATCCCGGTGGCCGTCCTGCCGTGCAGCTGGAGCGTCGCGCGAAAGCTCATGCGCCGATCCTGCCACCCGGCGGACCCCGCGCCCGGCCTTCCCGCAGATGTCCCGACATTCGGGCTCAGGTGGGCGGGATAGCCCCGCATGTCGGGACATCTGCGGGGGTGAGGGCGGGGGAGTTGCTGGGTTGGCAAGGGAAGTTGCCCGATGCGGGTCAGGAGGCGCACGCTCAGGGCAGCGCCGTCGTCCGGCCGGCGCGGCGAGCTGAGGAGATCGACGATGAACTCGACGTACGACGTGGTGATCGTGGGAGGTGGCGCGGCCGGGCTGAGTGGGGCGCTGGCGCTGGCCCGGTCCCGCCGGTCCGTGCTGGTGGTGGACGCCGGGTCGCCGCGCAACGCGCCGGCCGGGCACGTGCACAACTACCTCGGCCGCGAGGGAACGAGCCCGCTCGAGCTGCTCGAGATCGGCCGCGCCGAGGTGGCGTCCTACGGCGGCGAGGTCGTCGACGGCGAGGTGGTCTCGGCGCAGACCGTCGCGGTGCACGGCGGCACGGCCTTCGCGGTGACGCTCGCCGACGGCCGGTCCGTGCACGCCCGGCGCCTGCTGGTGACCACGGGCCTGGTGGACGAGCTCCCGGACGTGCCGGGCCTGGCTCAGCGGTGGGGGCGCGACGTCCTGCACTGCCCCTACTGCCACGGGTGGGAGGTGCGCGACCAGGCCATCGGCGTCCTGGCGACCAGTGCGCTCGCGGTGCACCAGGCTCTGCTGTTCCGGCAGTGGTCCGCAGACGTGACCCTGTTCTCGCACACCACGTCCGGCCCGGACGACGAGGCGCTGGCGCAGCTGGCCGCCCGCGGCATCCGCGTGGTGGACGGCGAGGTCGCCGAGCTCGTGGTGGACGACGACCGGCTCACCGGTGCGCGACTCGCCTCGGGTGACGTCGTGGCGTTGGACGCGCTGGTGGTGGGCGCCCGCGTGCACGCCCGGTCCGCAGCGCTCTCGTCGCTGGGCATCGAGCCGGCGCAGGTGCACATGGGCGACGTCCTGATCGGCACGCTCGTGCCCGCGGACCCCATGGGGGCGACGTCGGTCCCTGGGGTCTACGTGGCCGGCAACGTCACGGACCCCCGGGCCACCGTGATCGGCTCGGCCGCCGCCGGGTTCAACGCCGGGGCGGCGCTGAACGCCGACCTCATCATGGAGGAGACCGCCGCCGCCGTGGCCGCGGGCGGCCAGCACCAGCACGGCGCGATGGAGTTCGACGAGGCGTCGTGGGAGGACCGCTACCGTTCTGCCGACTCCGTCTGGAGCGGGCGACCCAACGCGCAGCTCGTCGCCGAGGTCGCCGACCTTGAGCCCGGGTCCGCGCTCGAGGTCGGCTGCGGAGAGGGCGCCGACTCGATCTGGCTGGCCGAGCGGGGCTGGCGGGTCACCGGCGCCGACTTCTCGACGGTGGCGCTGGCCCGCGCGGCGGGCCACGCCGAGGCGGCCGGCCCCGCTGTCGCGGAGCGGATCACCTGGACGCACACGGACCTGACGCGCTGGACGGCGGCGGACCAGCGCTTCGACCTGGTGACGGCGCACTTCATGCACCTGCCGCGGGAGGACCGGGTCGCGCTGTTCGCCCAGCTCGCCCAGGCCGTCGCGCCCGGCGGGACGCTACTCATCGTCGGGCACCACATCCTCGACCTGGCGACGACCATGCCGCGCCACCACGTGCCGGGGATGTTCTACCCGGCCGAGGAGGTCGCCGAGACCCTGGACCCCGGGCAGTGGGACGTCGTGGTCGCCGAGGCCCGCCCCCGGCAGGCGAGCGACCCCGACGGACGCGAGGTCACCCTGCACGACGCGGTGCTGCGGGCCGTTCGCCACGGATGACCGAAACGTCTCGTTGAACCGGTTGGGGCTGGGTCCCGTGCCACTGGGGGACGGGGCCGACCGCGGCCCCACCGACGAGACGAGCAGACATGACCTCGAAGCATCCTGGCCACCCGCTCGCCGAGGCCGAGCGGTCCGGGCCCGTCCTCCCGCGCCGACCGGTGCTCGGCGCCGGGCTGGCCATCGCGGCGACCACGGTCGTCGCGGCCTGCGGGTCCGGCGACGACGCGGCGCCCTCGGCCGGTGCCTCGTCCAGCAGCTCGAGCTCGTCGAGCTCGGACGGCGGGTCCGACCCGACCGCGGCGCCGCTCGCCCAGGTCGCGGACATCCCCGTCGGCGGCGCGGTCTCGGCGCAGGCCGCGGACGGCACCAAGATCCTGCTGACCCAGCCCACCGCCGGTGAGGTGGTCGGGTTGAACGCGAAGTGCACGCACATGGGCTGCACCGTGGCACCGGGGGACAAGCAGCTGGACTGCCCGTGCCACCAGTCGTCGTACGACCTGACCGGCAAGAACATCTCCGGTCCGGCCCCCAAGCCGTTGGCGGCGTTCCCGGTGAAGGTCGAGGGCGGCGCCGTCGTCCCGGCCTGAGTGCTGCCGATCAGCCGGTCAGCCGATCAGCCGGTCCACGAAGGCGTTGCGGAACAGGCCCAGCGGGTCGCGCCGCCGGACGACGGCGGCGAAGTCGCCCAGCCGCGGGTAGTGTCGCCCCACCTCGCGCGGGTCGGTGACGAACACCTTGCCCCAGTGCGGTCGCGCGTCGAACTCCGCCATCAGCGGCTCGATGACGGCCAGCGCCCGTTCGACCGCCGGCTGGTCGGGCACCCAGGTGAAGTGGAAGCCCACGGTGTCCCGGCCGTACGCCGGGCTGAGCCAGTGGTCGTCCCCGGCCATGCTGCGGACCTCGGAGATCTGCAGCAGCGGGGCGATGAGGTCGCGAACCTCGAGCAGGGCGCGCCACGCCGCGGGGGCGTGCTGGCGTGGCACGAGCAGCTCGGACTGAAGCTCGGCCCCGCGGCTGCTCGGCGGCACGTCCAGCCGGAAGTGCGGCAGTCGCTCGTGCCAGGGCCCCGCGGTGCTCTGCCGCGTGGTGCCCATCGGGGGCTGCCCCGGCACGGGGTGCCGCGCGCCGTCCGCCAGCACGCCGTCGCGCCAGTGCGGTGCGGGGGCCTCGAACCCGCCGTCCTCGGCCCGGCGCTTGAGCCAGGCCATGGCGAAGCGGTCGGAGCCGAACGTGCTGAACAGGCTCACGCTGTAGGCCGAGCCCAGCGCGTCCAGCAGGTCGTCTCCGTACGGGCCGACATGCACCTCGTCGTACACGTCCTGGCGGACGTCGTAGGCCGGGACGACATCGAAGGTGAGTCGGACGACCGCGCCGACCGCACCGAGGCTCACCACGCAGGCGTGGAAGTCCGGGTCGCCGCGGCGCACCGTCACCAGCTCGCCGTCCGCCTGCACGAGCTCGACCGCGGCGACGGAACCGGCGAGCGGCTGCGCGGCGTCACCCGAGCCGTGCGTCCCGGTCGCCACGGCCCCGGCCACCGAGATGTGCGGCAGCGAGGCCAGTGCCGGCAGCGCGACGCCGTGCTCGTTCAGGGCAGCGGTGACCGCGCCGAAGGTGGCGGCGCCAGGCACGGTGGCCGTCCGGCCGTCCGCGCTCACCTCGACACTGACCGGCAGGTCAGCGAGCGAGAGCAGGGTGTCGGGCGTGCTGACCAGCGTGCTGAAGGAGTGCCGGGAGCCGACCAGGCGCAGCTTTCGGCTGTGCCGCACCGCTTCCTGCAGCTCGCCGACGCTGGTCGGGCGCAGCACGCGGTCGGTGCCGTAGTCGACGTTCGCTGCCCAGTTCAGTTGGCCCACGTCGTCAGCGTAGGGGCGAGTGGACCGTCCGTGGGTGACCGGTAGCCTGAACCGCGTGAGCGAGATCGAGATCGGGCGCGGCAAGCGCGGGCGACGGGCGTACTCCTTCGACGACGTCGCGGTGGTGCCGAGTCGGCGTACCCGGGACCCGCAGGAGGTCTCGGTCGCGTGGCAGATCGACGCCTACCGGTTCGAGCTTCCGGTGATCGCGGCGCCGATGGACTCGGTGATGTCGCCGGCCACCGCCATCGCCCTGGGGAAGGCGGGCGGCCTCGGCGTCCTCGACCTCGAGGGGCTGTGGACGCGCTACGACGACCCCGAGCCGCTGCTGGCCGAGATCGCCGGGCTGGACGAAGCCACGGCGACCCGGCGGATGCAGGCCATCTACGACGCGCCGATCAACCCCGAGCTGGTGACCGAGCGCCTGCGGGAGGTGCGCGAGTCCGGCGTCACCGTCGCGGGGGCACTCACCCCCCAGCGCACCCAGCAGCTGTGGAAGACGGTGGTGGACGCCGGGGTCGACCTGTTCGTCATCCGCGGCACGACGGTGAGCGCCGAGCACGTGTCCGGCCGCGCAGAACCGTTGAACCTCAAGCGTTTCATCTACGAGCTCGACGTGCCCGTCATCGTCGGCGGCTGCGCGACGTACACCGCGGCCCTGCACCTGATGCGCACGGGCGCGGCCGGCGTCCTCGTCGGTTTCGGCGGTGGCGCCGCGCACACCACCCGCACCACGCTGGGCATCCACGTGCCGATGGCCAGCGCGGTCGCGGACGTCGCGGCCGCCCGTCGGGACTACATGGACGAGTCCGGCGGCCGGTACGTGCACGTCATCGCGGACGGCGGGATGGGTCGGTCCGGTGAGCTGGTCAAGGCCATCGCCTGTGGGGCGGACGCCGTGATGCTGGGCGCCGCGCTGGCCCGCGCCGTCGAGGCGCCGGGGCGGGGCTGGCACTGGGGGCCCGAGGCGCACCACCCCGAGCTGCCGCGCGGCGAGCGGGTCGCGGTCGGCACGCTCGGCTCGCTGACCGAGATCCTGGAGGGGCCGGGCCGGTTCGCCGACGGCAAGACCAACCTGATCGGTGCCCTGCGCCGGGCGATGGCGACGTCCGGCTACTCCGACCTCAAGGAGTTCCAGCGCGTCGAGGTCGTCGTCGCGCCGTACACCCCGGCCTGACCCCCCGGCCCCACCCCCCGGCCCCCACCCCCGCACCATTCGCGCTTGACGTGCTTTTCGGGCCCGAATAGCACCGTCAAGCGCGAATAGTGCGCTGAAGCGGTGGGTTACTCGCTAGTAGCGAGGGCTTGAGGCGGGGCTTAGGGTGAGGGCATGAGCGACCTGATCGCCGATCCCGAGACGGACGCCGCGGCCACCTACGCGGTCGACCCCGCGCTGGCCCGTCGGCTGGCCCGCCGGATCGTGGCGAGCCCCCGCGCCGAGGTGCGCACCCACCACGCTCCCTTCACCGGTGCTCCCGTCGCGGCGCTGCCGGTGTCCACCCCGCGCGACGTCGAGGTGGCTGTCGAGGGGGCCCGGGCCGCGCAGCGCTCCTGGGCGCAGTGGGACCTGGCCGATCGCGCGCGCTGCCTGCTGCGCCTGCACGACCTGGTGCTGGATGCCCAGGACGACCTGCTCGACCTGATCCAGATCGAGAACGGCAAGTCCCGCGCGCACGCGTTCGAGGAGATCCTGGACGTCGCCATCGTCGCCCGGCACTACGGCCGCCGCGCGCACTCCTACCTGCGGCCGCGCAAGCGCCAGGGGGCGTTCCCCGTTCTCTCCCAGTCGATCGAGCAGCGGCTGCCCAAGGGCGTCATCGGCATCATCGCGCCGTGGAACTACCCGCTCACGTTGTCGCTGTCCGACGCCCTGCCCGCCCTGCTGGCCGGCAACGCGGTGGTCCTCAAGCCGGACTCGCAGACCGTGCTCACGGCCCTGCGCGGGCTCGAGCTGCTCAGCGAGGCCGGGTTCCCCGAGGGCCTGGTCCGCGTCGTCGTGGGTGACGGGCCGGTGGTGGGCACCGCGATCGTGGAGCAGGCCGACTACGTGTGCTTCACCGGGTCGACGCGGACCGGTCGCTTAGTCGCCGAGCAGTCCGGACGACGCCTCGTCGGAGCGAGCCTGGAGCTCGGCGGCAAGAACGCGCTCTACGTCGCCGAGGACGCCGACCTGGACCGGGCCGCCGAGGGGGCCGTCCGGGCCTGCTTCTCCAGCACCGGGCAGCTGTGCATCTCCGTGGAGCGGATGCTGCTGCACGAGGAGATCGCGGACGCCTTCCTGGACCGCTTCGTCGCCCGGGTGCGTGCGCTGCGGCTCGGTGCGGCCATGGACTTCAGCGTGGACGTCGGGTCGCTGATCTCCGCGCAGCAGCTCGAGACGGTGACCACGCACGTGGACGACGCGATCGCCGGCGGAGCCCGGGTGCTCGCCGGCGGCCGGCCGCGGCCGGACCTCGGCCCGCTGTTCTACGAGCCGACCGTGCTCGAGGGCGTGACCGAGGCCATGACCTGCTACGCCCAGGAGACGTTCGGGCCCGTCGTGTCCGTCTACCGGGTCAGCGGCGACGACGCGGCGGTGCGGTTCGCGAACGAGGGCGACTACGGACTCAACGCGAGCATCTGGACCCGGGACATCGCTCGCGGTCGCCGCCTCGCCGCCCGGGTCAAGGCCGGCACCGTGAACATCAACGAGGCGTACGCCGCGGCCTGGGGCAGCGTCGGGGCGCCGATGGGTGGCATGCGGTCCAGCGGACTCGGCCGCCGGCACGGGATCGAGGGCGTGCAGAAGTACACCGAGGCGCAGAACGTGACGGTGCAGCGGCTGCTGGGCTTCGGCCCACCGCTCGGCCTGAGCTACGGCGCCTGGGCCAAGACGCTGACGGTCGCCCTTAAGGCGATGAAGCGGGCCGGCGTCCGGTGACCGCTCCGGCCCAGTCCGTCGACACCGACGTCGACGTCCTGGTGGTGGGGTCCGGCTTCGGCGGCTCCGTCGCCGCGCTTCGCTTGCGCGAGAAGGGGTATGACGTCCTGGTCGTCGAGTCCGGGCGCCGGTTCGCGGACGACGAGCTGGCCAAGACGTCGTGGGACCTGCGCCGCTTCCTGTGGGCGCCACGGCTCGGATGCTTTGGCGTGCAACGCATCCACCGGCTGCCGGACGTCGTGCTGCTGGCCGGTGCGGGGGTGGGCGGTGGTTCGCTGAACTACGCCAACACGTTGTACGTGCCGCCCAAGCAGTTCTTCGAGGACGCGCAGTGGGCCGGGATCACCGACTGGGCCGACGAGCTCACCCCGCACTACGACCAGGCGGCGCGGATGCTCGGCGTGGTCACCAACCCGTGCGAGGGCGTGGTCGAGCAGATCATGCGCGCCGTCGCGGACGAGATGGGTGTGGGTCACACCTTCCGCAAGACGCCGGTGGGCGTCTTCTTCGGTCGGGTGGGCGCGGACGGCCAGCAGCGCCGCGAGCCCGGCGTCACGGTGCCGGACCCGTTCTTCGGCGGGGCCGGGCCGGAGCGCACCGGGTGTACCGAGTGCGGCAACTGCATGGTGGGCTGCCGGGTCGGCGCCAAGAACACGCTGGTGAAGAACTACCTGGCGCTGGCGGAGTCGATCGGCGCCCGGGTGGAGCCACTGCGCACGGTCGTGGACGTCGTCCCGCTGGATCCGGGTGACCCGTCAGTGGGGTACCGGGTGACCACCGAGCGGACCGGCGCGTGGCTGCGCAAGGACCGTCGCAGCACGACGGCCCGGCACGTGGTGCTCGCCGCCGGCACGTGGGGTACCCAGCGCCTGCTGCACCGGATGCGCGCCGAGGGCCGGCTGCCGGCCCTGTCGGGGCGCCTCGGCGTCCTGACCCGGACCAACTCCGAGGCGCTGCTCGGTGCGATGACGGAACGGGTGCCGGACGGCGTCGACCTCACCCGCGGGGTGGCGATCACGTCCTCGTTCCACCCGGACGACGACACGCATGTGGAGAACGTCCGCTACGGCAAGGGTTCCAACGCGATGGGGCTGCTCGCCGGGATGCTCGTGGACGGTGGCGGCCGGGTGCCGCGCGTCGTCCGGTCCGTGGGTCTGGCGGCGCGGCACCCCGACGTGTTCGTCCGCTCGCTGTCGGTGCGCCGGTTCAGTGAGCGAGCGGTGATCGGGCTGGTGATGCAGTCGCTGGACAACTCGATCACGGTGTCGCCGCGGACGCACCGGCTGCTCGGCCGGTTGGGGTTCGCCCGGACCGGACTCACCTCCCGGCAGGGTCACGGGGAGCCGAACCCGTCGTGGATCCCGGTCGGGCACAGCGCAGTGCGCCGGTTGGCGGCCCGCCTGCAGGAGCGCACCGGGGTCCGGACCGAACCGGGTGGGACCCTCGGCGACCTGGCGAACGTGCCGCTGACCGCGCACTTCCTCGGCGGCTGCGTGATCGGACGGACGCCCGAGCAGGGCGTGGTGGACCCGTTCCTGCGGGTGCACGGCTACCCCGGGCTGCACGTGGTCGACGGGTCGACGGTCTCGGCGAACCTCGGGGTGAACCCGTCGCTGACCATCACGGCGCAGGCTGAGCGGGCGATGTCGTTGTGGCCCAACGCCGGTGAGCGTGACCCGCGACCGGCCATTGACGAGCCCTACCGGCGGGTCGACCCGGTGGTGCCGTCCCGTCCCGCCGTCCCGGCCGACGCCCCAGGAGCGCTGCGCTGGGCCACCCAGCGTGCGACGGAGGCGGCCGGATGAGCGGCTGGACGTCGGAACGCATCGGTGACCTGCACGGTCGGGTGGCCGTGGTGACGGGCGCGAACAGCGGCGTCGGGCTGGAGGCGAGCGTCGAGCTGGCCCGGCACGGCGCACACGTCGTGCTGGCCTGCCGCAACCCCCAGCGTGGCGACGAGGCGCTCGGGCAGGTGCGGGTTCGGGTGCCCGGCGCCACTGTCGAGCTGCGTTCACTGGACCTGGCCGCGCTGGCGTCGGTGCGCGAGTTCGCCGCCGACCTGCTGCTCGACCAGCCACGGATCGACATCCTGCTCAACAACGCCGGGGTGATGGCGCCGTCCACCCGTCAGGTGTCCGCGGACGGCCACGAGCTGCAGCTGGCCACGAACCACCTGGGCCACTTCGCGCTGACCCGCCTGCTGCTGCCGGCCCTGGGGGCGGCGCGGGTGGTCACCGTGTCCAGCCCCGCGCACCGGATGGGCCGGATCGCCTTCGACGACCTGGACAGCGAGCAGTCGTACCAGCCGTGGCGGGCGTACGGGCAGAGCAAGCTGGCGAACCTGCTGTTCACGATGCAGCTGCAGCGGTTCGCCGACCGCGCGGGTCTTGACCTGCTGAGCGTGGCCGCGCACCCGGGGTGGGCGGCGACGGAGCTGGTCCGCAACGGGCCGGCCGGCTCGGGGTGGATCGGTCGGGTGATGTCGGCCGGGTCCGGGCTGCTCGGGCAGCCCGCGGCGCACGGCGCGTGGCCGCTGCTCTACGCGGCCACCGAGCCCGACGTCCGCGGCGCCGAGTTCTTCGGCCCCGGGTCGTGGGGCGGCTGGCGCGGGTTCCCGACCCGGATCACCGCGATCGATGCGGCCTACGACACCGACCTGGCCGCGGCGCTCTGGCAGCGCTCGGTCGAGCTGACCGGCGTCACCTACGCCTGACCCGACGGCTGGACCACCCTGGGGTCAGGCGGTGAGGTGGCCGGACAGGAAGTCGAGCTGGGCCGGCAGCACGGAGCGCCAGTAGCCGCCGGTGTGGGCGCCCTTGGTGAAGCCCCCCGCCGGCGTGGTCGGGCAGTTGCCGCGGTAGCGCTTGGTCTGCTGGGCGAACGGGTCACTGACGCCGCAGTCGACGTGCAGCGGGGTGCTGCTGACCTGCGGGTGGGCGGCCAGGTCACCCCAGCGCCGCCAGTCCGCCGGGTCGTCGAACGCGCCCGGCGCCGAGGAGCCGGCCGTGGCGAAGAGCGCCGGGCTGGACGCCGCCGCCGCCGCGATCCGCAGGCCCCCGAGTCGCCCGGCCTCGCCCTCGCGCGCCAGCATGAGCGCTCCGAAGCCGCCCATCGAGTAGCCCACGAGCCCGATCCGGCTGACGTCCGCGCCCAGCCGGCCGGCCCGCGGCAGCACCTCGTCGAGGATCATGGCCAGTGAGTCGTCGCCGCTGAGCCGGGGGTGCCAGTACGTGGCGTCCCCGTCCACGGAGACGAGGGCTAGCGGCGCACCCCCACGCCGGACGTGGTCCGCCAGGTAGGCGTCGGCGTGCAGGACGTTCTCGGCGCTGTGCGCGTTGCCGCCGCGCCCGTGCAGGACCAGCGCCACGGGCAGTCCACGAACAGGGCGGTCGTCGGGCAGCGTCAGCGCCCAGGTGACCCGCTTGCCCCGGGCCCGGGACTCGTACTGCTCGTAGCGCACGGGTCCGCGCGGTCCACGCGGGACGTCGGGATCGACCTTGCTGAGTCCCAGCCAGGAGTCCACCGTGGTCCGGCCAGGCAGGACGCCGGTCTCGACCCCGGCGAAGCCAGCGCCGGCGACGGCCGCGGCACCGGCGGCACCGCCGAGCAGCACCGCGCGGCGGGAGGGGCGGCTGGTCACAGCGGCGAACTCTGCCAGGCCGCCTGCTCCGACGGGCTCGACACGCGACACGTCCACCGGATCGGCACAACCGGTGTGCCCGAGGGCTGGGGGAAGGACGCGGGGCCGGCACCGGGGGTGGACGGCCGGCCCCGCGTCACTCGGCTCAACGACGCGGGGCGGGGGAGGTTACGGCTGTTCCGAAGAAACCGTCGACGAGTTCTCGGACGACCCGTCCGGCCCCGTGGGTGCGTCCGTCCAGGAAGCCCAGAGCGCGGCGTACGGGCCACCGGCATCCACCAGCTCGTGGTGGGTGCCGATCTCGCTGACCTTGCCGTCCTCGACGACGGCCACCCGGTCCGCGTCGTGCGCGGTGTGCAGCCGGTGCGCGATGGCGACCACGGTCCGCCCGTCCAGGACGGCGGACAGCGAGCGCTCGAGGTGCCGGGCGGCCCGGGGGTCGAGCAGGGACGTCGCCTCGTCGAGCACGAGGGTGTGCGGGTCGTTGAGCACCAGCCGGGCGAGCGCGAGCTGCTGCGCCTGCGGCGGGGTCAGCTCGAGCCCACCGGACCCGACCTCGGTGTCCAGCCCCTGCGGCAGCCGCTCGGCCCACCCGAGCGCGTCGACGGCCGCCAGGGCCTGGGCGAGCTCGTCGTCCGACGCCGTCGGCTTGGCCAGCCGCAGGTTGTCGGCGAGCGAGCCGACGAAGACGTGGTGCTCCTGGGTGACGAGCGCGACGTGGCCGCGCAGGTCCTCCAGCTCGAGATCGACCAGCGGCACGCCGCCGACCTCAACCCGGCCGGTGCGCGGGCCGTGGATGCCCGCCAGCAGGCGGCCCAGCGTGGACTTTCCCGCACCGGACGGCCCGACCACGGCCAGCCGCTCACCGGGCGCGAGGTCGATCGAGATGCCGTCCAGCACGTCGTGGCCCTCGCGGTAGGCGTAGCGCACGTCGTGGGCGGCGATCTCGTTGCCGTCGGGCTGTGCGCCGCTGGCGGTCCGGTCGTTCGGGACGTCGCCGATGCCGATGATCCGGGCGAAGGACGCCGCGCCGACCTGGATCTCGTCGAGCCAGGACAGCAGCTCGTCGACCGGACCCATCAGCTGCAGCACGTAGAGCGTCACCGCGGTGACCTGGCCGACGGTGGCCTGACCCTCACCGGCCAGCCAGCCGCCCCACAGCAGGGTGGCGGCGACCGGCAGGAAGTAGCCGAACTCGACGCTCGGGAACCACACCGAGCGCAGGAACAGGGTGTACCGCTCCGCCTGGTAGCAGCTGGTGAGGTCGCGGTCCACGGTGCGCCGTCGCTCGGCACCCAGGCCCAGTGCCTCGACGGTCCGGGCGCCGTCGACGGTCTCGGTGACCGTGCCGTTGAGCACGGCGTACGTGGCGCCCTCGCGCAGGTAGCCGGCCGGTGCGCGCTTGAGGTACCAGCGCGTGCCGGTCCACAGGATCGGCACTGCGATGAGCACCGGCAGGGCCACCTTCCAGCCCGCCGCGAACGTCGCGATGGTGGTCAGCACGGTGGCGACGATGGCGACCAGCACGGACGGGACGGCGAACCGCACGGTGTGGGAGAGCGCGTCGACGTCCCGCGTGGTGCGGGTGACCAGGTCACCGGTGCCGGCCCGCTCGACGGTCGACAGCGGCAGGGCGACGACCCGGTCCATGAACTGCTCGCGCAGCTGCGCGAAGACGGTCTCGCCCAGGATGAAGGACTGCTTCCGTGCCGCGTACATGAGCACGGTCTGCACGACGATCGCGGCGGCCAGGAAGGCCGACAGCTTGTTGACCTCGCTGAGCCCGGCGCCGGCGGTGACGTCGTCCACCATGCGACCGATCAGGGCCGGACCGGCGAGCCCGGCGATCGCGGCGAGGCCGTGCAGGCCGAGCACGGCACTCAGCCCACGGCGGTACTCGCGGGCCAGCACCTTGGCCTCGCGGCGCACGCTGTCCGGTCCGGCGACGGGGAGCTTGTTCGAGCCCGGCGTCGGTGTCGGCGTCGTGGTGCTCATTCGTCCTCCCCTCGGATCACGGTGTGCCGGTAGGCCGGCGTGCTGGCCAGCAGCTCGCGGTGCGTGCCCTCGGCGACGACCGCGCCGCCGTCCAGGAACAGCACGTGGTCGGCGTGGTCGAGCAGCAGCGGGCTCGCCGTCATCACGACGGTGGTCTGGCCGGACCGGTGCGCCCGCATGCGGCTGGCGATCCGCGCCTCGGTGTGCGCGTCCACGGCGCTGGTCGGCTCGACCAGCACGAGCGTGGGTGCGTCGGTCAGCAGCGCGCGGGCGAGCGAGAGGCGTTGGCGCTGGCCGCCGCTGAACGAGCGGCCGCGCTCCTCGACCTCGCTGTGGATGCCGTCGGGCAGGGCGTCGAGCACGTCGTGCGCGGCGGCGGTGTCGATCGCCCGGGCCACCTCGTCGTCGCTGGCACCCTGCGGGCCGACGAGCTGGGCGCGAAGCGAGCCGGTGAACAGCCGCGGGTCGCTCTCGCTGACCACGACCTGGTGGCGCATCTCGGGCAGCGGGATCAGGTCGATCCGCTCGTCGCCCAGCAGCACGGGGGCGCCGGGCACCTCGCTGAACCGGCCGAGCCGGTCGGCCAGGGCCGCGGACTCCTCCGGCCGGCGGGACACCACGGCGGTGAGCCGGCCGGCGGGCAGCGTGGCGCCGGACGTCGGGTCGTGCAGCGGGGCGGTGTCGGACAGGTCGACGCGTCGCCCCGGCGTGCGGTCGAGCACGTACGGGCTGACCCGGAGCACGTTGATGACCCGGCGCGCCCCGATGTGCGCGCGGGTGAGCCGGTCGACCATCTCGGTCGCGGTGCGCAGCGGGGTGACCAGGAAGGCGGACAGCCCGTAGAACATCACCAGGTCGCCGACCTCGATCTCGCCCTGGACGACGAGCCGGGCGCCGAGCCAGGTGACCAGCACGACGAAGATGCCGGGCAGCAGGATCTGGGCGGCGTCGAGCACGGCCTGCACGCCAGCCACCCGGACGCCGGTCTCGCGGACGATCTGCGAGCGGTGCCGGTACCGGGTGACGAACGTCTGCTCGCCGCCGATGCCGCGCAGCACCCGCAGCCCGGCGACGGTGTCGGCACCGAGCGTGGTGAGCTTGCCGGACTCCTCGCGCTGCTCGGCCTGGCGCTTCTGCAGCGGCTTGATCAGCAGGCCGAGCACGGCCGTGAGCACGGGGACGCCGAGCAGGACGAGCAGGCCCAGCGAGACGGACGTCCGCACCAGGATGATCGCGACGACGATGTAGCTGGCGATCGCGCCGGCGAAGCGCGCGCTCACGTCGTACGCCCCACCCAGGCGCATGGCGTCGTTGGTGACCGTGGCGACGACCTCGCCGGTCGGCACGGTGCGCGGCAGCGCCTCGCCGGTGTCGGCGGCCTTGTAGCCGAGCAGCTGCGCCACCCGGAAGCTCGCCTGCAGCCAGTTGCTCACGGCGGCGCGGTGTCGCAGGACGCCGGACAGCGCCTGCACGCACGCGAGCCCCAGCACGGCGCCGGACCACAGCAGCAGGGCGCTGCCGTCGTGGACGACCACGCCCTCGTTGATCCCGCGGCCCACCGCGACCGGGATGAGCGCCTGCGCGCACATCCACGCGCAGCCCCACAGGACCCCGATCGCGAGCGTCAGCTTCTGCCCGCGCGCGATCCAGCCGAGCAGCCGCCAGGGGCCGTCGATGTTCGGGGTGCCGGGGTCGGCGTAGGGGAGGGTGCGCACGAGTGTCCACGGTACGTCGTACCCCCGACAGGACCCCAATCGTTTTCGCGTACGGTCAGGGCGTGCTGAGGACCGCGCTGCAGCCTCGATGGCTGGCCCTGCTGGCCCTCGTGCTGGTGGTCTGCGTCGCCTTCGGCTGGCTGGGGTCGTGGCAGCTCGGGGTGGCCCGCGACAAGGGCGCCCGGCAGGCCGCCCGCGAGGTGACCGCGCTCCCACCGGCCCCGCTGGACGACGTCCTCCTTGCGCAGCAGCCCTTTCCGACGTCCGCGGACGGCCGGGCCGTCGTGGCGACCGGCACCTACGACCCCGCCCAGCAGGTGCTGGTCACCGAGCGGCTGCAGCACGGTCGGTCCGGGTGGTGGGTCGTGGCGGCGCTGCGGACGACGTCCGGGGCCTGGCTGCCCGTCGTCCGCGGGTGGGTGCCGAGCCCGGACGACGAGGCCGCCGACCCCGCGAACGCGCCGTCCGGTGTGGTGGAAGTCACGGGTGCACTTCAGCCAGATGATGCACCGGTCGACGGTGCGGCGGCCCTGCCGACCGGGCAGCTGCCCGCGCTGGACGCCGCCGAGCTGGTCAACCGGTGGGGCTCACCGATCTACAACGGGTACCTGGTGGCCGCGGCGGAGCAGCCCGAGGGCGCCGGCGCCCAGCCGGAGCGGGTCACCCGTCCCAAGCCGCAGCCGCACGGCATCGCCTGGCGCAACGCCGCGTACGCCGTCCAGTGGTGGGTCTTCGCCGGCTTCGCGCTCGTGCTCTGGTGGAAGATGGTCCGCCAGGACCAGCGCGAACGCACCGAGAACCAGCGTGAGAAGGTCGGGGCGTGAGCGACCCCCTCAGCCCCAAGGTCCGGTCCGCCCTGACCCGGTTCAAGATCATGGCCGTCATCGTCGGCATCGGCCTGCTGCTGCTGGTCGCCGAGGTCGTGCTGCACTACGGCTTCGACAACGACTCGCTGATCTGGTGGAGCCAGATCCACGGATTCCTCTACCTGCTCTACGTGATCACGGTCGCCGACCTCGGCTTCCGGGTGAAGTGGTCGCTGCCGAGGATGATCGGCGTGATGCTGGCCGGCGTCGTCCCGTTCTTCTCGTTCGTGATGGAGCGCAAGGTGGCGCGCGAGGTCGAGGGGTCGGGCGCCGATACGCTTGCCGGGTGACTGAGACCCCGGACCTCGAGGCCCACCCCGTCCTGGTCGTCGACTTCGGCGCGCAGTACGCCCAGCTGATCGCCCGCCGGGTCCGCGAGGCCGGCCGGTACAGCGAGGTCGTCCCGCACTCGATGCCCGTCGAGCGGATGCTGGCCAAGGAGCCGGCGGCGATCGTGCTCTCCGGTGGCCCAAGCAGCGTGTACGCCGACGAGGCCCCGAGCGTGGACAAGGCCCTGTTCGAGGCGGGCGTGCCCGTGCTCGGCATCTGCTACGGGTTCCAGGCGATGGCGCTCGCGCTCGGCGGCGAGGTCGCGCACACCGGCCAGCGCGAGTACGGCGGCACGATGGCCCGGGTGCAGCCGGAGGGCTCGACGCTCTTCTACGGGCAGGTCGACGAGCAGTCCGTGTGGATGAGCCACGGTGACAGCGTGCACGCCGCGCCCGAGGGATTCCGGGTCACCGGCGAGACCGTCGGGACGCCGGTCGCCGCGTTCGAGGACGACGAGCGCAAGCTCTACGGCCTTCAGTGGCACCCCGAGGTCGTGCACTCCACCTTCGGCCAGCGGGTGATGGAGAACTTCCTGGTGCGCGGCGCCGGGCTGGAGCCGACCTGGACGACGGAGGGCGTCGCCGAGGAGCTCGTCGAGCGGGTTCGCGAGCAGATCGGCGACGCTCACGTGATCTGCGGGCTGTCCGGCGGGGTGGACTCCTCGGTGGCCGCGGCCCTGGTGCAGAAGGCCGTCGGCGACCAGCTGACCTGCGTCTTCGTCGACCACGGCCTGCTGCGGGCCGGCGAGGCCGAGCAGGTCGAGCGCGACTTCGTCGAGGCCACCGGCGTCGACCTCAAGGTCGTCGACGCGACCAAGCAGTTCCTGGACGCGCTCGCCGGGCTGACCGACCCGGAGGAGAAGCGCAAGGCGATCGGGCGCGAGTTCATCCGGGTGTTCGAGCAGGCTGCCCGCGAGGTGGTCGGTGAGGCGGAGTCCGACGGTCACCCGGTCAAGTTCCTGGTGCAGGGCACCCTCTACCCGGACGTCGTCGAGTCCGGCGGCGGCGAGGGCGCGGCCAACATCAAGAGCCACCACAACGTCGGTGGGCTCCCGGACGACCTGCAGTTCTCGCTGATCGAGCCGTTGCGGACCCTGTTCAAGGACGAGGTGCGCGCCGTCGGCCGCGAGATCGGCGTCCCCGAGCCGATCGTGGCTCGCCAGCCGTTCCCCGGCCCCGGCCTGGGCATCCGGATCGTCGGCGAGGTGACCGCGGAGCGGCTCGAGATCCTGCGGGCGGCGGACCTGATCGTCCGCGAGGAGCTCACCGCCGCGGAGCTCGACTCGGCCATCTGGCAGTGCCCCGTCGTGCTGCTCGCCGACGTCCGATCCGTTGGCGTGCAAGGGGATGGGCGCACCTACGGTCACCCGATCGTGCTGCGCCCGGTGTCCAGCGAGGACGCGATGACCGCGGACTGGAGCCGGCTTCCCTACGACGTCCTGGCCAAGATCTCGACCCGGATCACCAACGAGGTCGCTGAGGTCAACCGGGTCGTCCTGGACATCACGAGCAAGCCGCCGGGCACCATCGAGTGGGAGTAGCGCTCGCCGCCGCTAGCTGCGCGGCAGGTCGTCCAGGGCGCCGGTGAGGGCCGCGACGAACGTCGGGACGTCGTCCGCGGTGAACGCCAGCGGCGGCCGCACCTTGAGGGTGTTCACCGCGCGCCCGGTGGTGCCGACCAGGACGCCCCGGGCGCGCATGCCGTTCTTGACCGCCGCGGCCGCCGCGGGGTCGGGAGTGCGGCTGGCGCGGTCGGTGACGATCTCGATCCCGTTGGCCAGGCCCATGCCGCGGACGTCGCCGACGTGGTCGTGCCCGGCGGTGGCCTCGCGCACGGCCTGACGCAACGCGTCGCCCGCGGCCTCGACGCGGGGGAGCACCCGCTCGTCGGCGAGGACGTCGAGCACCGCGTGCGAGGCGGCCATCGACACCTGGTTGCCGCCGAAGGTGGAGAAGAACACCGTGTCGCGGGCGAACCGCTCGGCGAGCTCGCGGCGCAGGATGACGGCGCCCACCGGCTGCCCGTTGCCCATCGGCTTCCCGAGGGTGACGAAGTCGGGCACGATCGCGAACCGCTCGAACGACCACATCGCGGAGCCGGTGCGCCCGTGCCCGCCCTGCACCTCGTCGGCGATCCACAGCCCACCTGACGCGTGGGTCAGCCGGACCAGCTCCTGCACGTAGGCGGGTTCGAGGTCCAGCACCCCGTCGCTCTGCAGCACGCCGTCCAGGATCGTCGCGGCCGGCGCGACGCCGCGGTCGGCCAGCCGCGCCAAGGCGTCGGCGAACCCGGCCGTCGAGGCGTGCGCCCCGCGGTAGGCGTCCGGCGGCAGCCAGGTCTCGACGTGCCCCGCCGCGGACACCCCGGCGGGCAGCACCTCGGGGGACAGGTCTGCCATCGCCTCGGTGATGCCGTGGTAGGCGAAGTCGGTGCACAGGCCGCCGGTGTTTCCGGTGTGGTACTTGGCGATCCGCCAGGCGAGGTCGTTCGCCTCGGAGCCGGAGTTCATGAACAGGACCGTGTCCAGCTCGGGCGGGCAGGTCGCCACCAGGCGCTCGCCGAGCTCGATCGCGGCGTGGTGCAGGTAGCGCATGTTCGTGTTCAGCACGCGCCACTGCCGGGCCACGGCCGACGTGACCCGCGGGTGGCTGTGACCGACGCAGACGACGTTGTTGTAGGTGTCCAGGTAGCGACGGCCGTCGGTGGCGGCCATCCACACGCCGCGGGCGGAGGTCAGCTCGATGGGCTCGTCGTAGCTCAACGGCTCCATCGCCGGACCGAAGACCGCGTCCCGCCGGCCGGACAGGCCAGAACCGTTGCGGGCGTTGGTGCCTGACGCGCCGAGGGCGTGCGCCGTGCGCTCCCACCCGGTGGTCAGCATGTGGTCCATCATGACCAGCGCGGTCTCGTTGAGCCGCTCCGCGAACACCTGCTCCTCCAGGCCCTCGGACGCCCGCCACGACCCGATCGCGACACCGACCGCGGCCCGGGCCGCCCAGAGCTCACCCATCACCTCGCGCTCGAGGGGTTCCAGCGGCAGGACCCTCTCGTACCCGTCCAGGACGAGCCGAGCCACCCGGAACATCTCGTCGCCGCGACGGCCCATCGCCATCGAGTCCAGCACGGACGCGAGGTCGACGACCAGGGCGCTGTGGCTCAGGTCGCCGAAGTCGATGATCCCGGTGATCAGGCCGTCGTCGTCCGCCAGCACGTTGTCAGCGGTGAGGTCGCTGTGGATCACCTGCGCCCGCAGCGCGGACCAGCGCGGCAGGACGCTGGCCTCGAACCGGTCCAGCACCGCCTCGACCGTCCGGCGCGTCGCCCCGTCGCGGATCGAGCCCAGCATCGGGCGCACCGTGGCGGCGTGCTGGACGTCCCACGGCAGGGTGCGGATCGCGTTGGGGTGGATGAAGCTGCGCAGGGCCAGCCCGAGTCGAGCAGTCGTCTCACCCCAGGCAATGAGGGCCGGGTCCGGCAGGGTGAGCGGGTCGAGGCGGGCGCGCCCGGGGAGCAGGTCGTAGGCGCGCAGCCAGTGGGTGTCGCCGGCGTGCTCCCACCGAGCCCGGTACCCGGGTGCGTCCGCGGCCGGGTCGGCCGTCGGGACGCGGCGCGGCTGAGCCACCGCCAGGCCGGGGTCGGCGCGGACGGCGTGGAACGCGACCAGCGCCTCCATGTCCAGCGTCGCCGGGTCCTCGGCGGGGTTGGACACCTTCAGGATGGCCAGTCCCTCGCCCGCGGCGTCGAGCAGCATGAACGTCTGGTCCCGCTCGCTGCCCAAGTTCCGCGCACCCGCCGTCTCGATGCCGAACGCCTGGCGTGCCATCGCGGCGGCGGCGTCCTCGGCGAACGCGGGCGGCTGCGCCAGCAGCACCGCGTCGATCCCGGACGTCGGCTCCTCAGGAGTGCGGCCCATGGGCTCAACCTACCGGCGGCGGGGGGCTCGCGGTACGCGGTCCGACGCGGTCCCGACACGGTCCGTCACGGGTGCTCACACCTACTCTGACCTGCGGTTCTTCTGGGTGGACGGCCGCTGTGCCGCGCGCGCTCGCGGTCCGGGCAGCGACGTGTCGCCGGTATACTCCCCAGGCCTGCCTGCCGCGACAAGAAATCACTTCATGGTCTTCACCAGCACCATCTTCCTGTTCCTCTTCCTGCCCGCTGCGATGCTGCTCTTCTATGCCGCGCCGCCGCGCTGGCGGGTTGCGCCCCTGCTCGTGGCGAGCGCGGTGTTCTACGCGTGGGGCGAGCCGGTGCTGGTCGTCCTGATCCTGGTCACGGGCCTCTTCACCTACCAGTGGGGGCGGCTGCTGGTGCGCCACCGCGAGGACCAGCGGCGCACCGCGTTGCTGGTCGTCGGCATAGCTGTGGTGCTGGTGCCGATCGCGGTGTTCAAGTACCTGGACTTCGCGCTCAACGTGTTCGGGTTGGATGCGCTCGCTGATCGCACCCACCTGCCGTTGCCGATCGGGGTCTCGTTCTACACGTTCATGGCGATCGGCTACCTGATCGACATCCACCGGCGCCGGGACGACGGCGCGCCGGGTCTGCTGTCGTTCTCCGGCTTCCTGACCATGTACCCGCACCTGGTAGCCGGCCCGATCGTGCGCTGGCACGACATCGGACCGCAGCTGGCGGCGCCGCGGTTCGACCCGGGCCTGTTCGGCTACGGCGCGCTCCGGGTGGCCGGCGGCCTGGCGAAGAAGGCGGTCCTGGCGGACTCGCTCGCTGTCATCATCGACGGCATGTTCGCCACCGGCGAGCCGCGCTCGTTCGGCGCGGCCTGGCTGGCCGTCGTCCTCTACAGCCTGCAGATCTACCTGGACTTCTCCGCCTACTCCGACATCGCCATCGGCCTGGCCGCGATGATGGGGGTCCGGTTCCACGAGAACTTCCGCTACCCGTACGTGAGCAAGTCGGCCCGCGAGTTCTGGCAGCGCTGGCACATCTCGCTCGGTTCCTGGTTCCGGGACTACGTGTACATCCCCCTCGGTGGCTCGCGAGTGCGGCCTCTCGTGCTGTGGCGCAACCTGCTGATCGTGTGGGGCCTGACCGGCCTGTGGCACGGGGCGGCGTGGACGTTCATCCTCTGGGGCCTCTACTACGGGGTGCTGATCGGTCTGGAGCGCTCGTTCCTGGGCCGCGCCGTCGAGCGGCTGCCCATCCCGTTGCAGCACCTGTACGGCGTGCTGGTCGCGGTGCTGGGCTGGGTGCTGTTCCGCAGCACCTCGGTCGGCCAGGCCGGGGAGTACTACCGGACCATGCTGACCGGCGGCGGCCTCCCGGCCTGGGACTCGCAGACCACGCTCGACCTGCAGAGCACCTGGGTGATCGTGATCGTCGCGGTGGTCCTGGCGGCGGGCATCTTCCGGCCCCTCATGGACAAGGCCGAGCTCGTCATGGCGGGCCGCTGGGAGGCGCCGAGCGGGGTCGGACGCCGGACCCCGGTGCCCGCCTCCCCGGCCGACCCGGCGACGTCGCCCGCTGCCGTCGAGCCGGTGCACCAGGGCCTGCCGTCGGCTCCGACCGGTGGCACGTCCACGGTGGTCGCGGTGGAGGAGGCTCCGGCGCTGACGACCACGGCCGCCGGGTCCGAGCCGATCGACGTCCAGCTCGACGAACTCGAACCCGACGAGGTGCTGGTGCGCGAGCCGGCGCCGCTGCTCACCCTCGCGCTGACCGCCGCCGGCTGCGTGCTGCTGCTCATCGCGACGGCCTTCGTCGTGGCGACGACCTACTCGCCGTTCATCTACTTCCGGTTCTGAGGAGCTCTTCCATGACCCGCCCGACCCGCCACGGCCGCCGCCTCTGGCTGGCTGCTGCGCCAGGACTCGCCCTGGTGCTCTTCGTGACGGCCCTCGGGTTCGGCGCCGTCGCCCTCGACCCGCCGGCCCGCTCGACGCTCGACGGCCGCTCCCTGCAGTCGTACGAGCCGGCGACGGTCGACTCGGTCCGCGACGGCAGCTGGATGCGGACCACGGAGGCCTGGCTGGACGATCACGTGCCCGGTCGGCAGCGCTGGCTCGAGGCGCACGCCTCGCTGTCCAAGGGCGTGCTGCGGCAGCCGGTCGTGAACAACGTCTACGTCGGTGACCAGGACGGCTTCCTGCTCGGCAAGCCGGCCAAGCTGCGGCTGCCGACGACGTTCGGGGACCGCGCGGAGCAGCTCGGCAAGGACGTGCGCGCCACGGGCACGCCGATCCTGTGGGTCTACGCCCCCCGCCGCGAGGAGGTCTTCGACGACAAGCTGCCGGCCGCCTGGCAGGGGGGCTACACCGGCACCAAGCCGGCCTACCTGAAGGCGATCGCCCGAGGTGGCCCGGTCCTCGACCTCGGCCCGACGCTGTCGGACCCGGCGACCCGCGAGGCCAACTACTGGCGCACCGACCACCACTGGACGCCAGCGGGGGCGATCAGGGCAGTGGACCTGGTGTCGCAGCGACTGGCGGGCATGGGCGTGCGGATCGGTACCGACACCCGCGCCTACCACACGGTGACGTACCCGGACTTCTACGGCAGCCTGGCCCGGGAGGTCACCGCGGGTGCGACCCGGCAGCCGGACGCCTTCGACGTCCTGCAGCCGGACGCGTGGCGCGCCCGGATCTGCCGGGGCTCGGTCTGCAACAAGCCCACCTTCGTCACCAAGGCGGCCAAGGCGAAGGACAAGTACGCCAACCGGTACCTCGCCTTCATGGGCGGCGACTCGGCCTACCAGCGCTCGGTCAACCCGGACCCAGCCGCCCGCGGCACGGTGCTCATCCTGAAGGACTCGTTCGGCGACGCCTTCTCCACGTACTTCTCCGAGCGGGTCAAGACCCTCATCACCATCGACGAGCGCCACTACAACAAGCCCGAGAACATCCGCGACGTCGTCGCCCGGGTGAAGCCGGACGTCGTGATCGTCATGCACAACCAGGTCTCGACGCTGGGCAACGTCTCGTTCGACTCGCAGGTCTGGACGGACATGGACGCGGTGCGCGCCCGCCGTGCGGCCAAGGGGTCCGCCGCGGTCGGCGACGGCTGACCCGCACGCAGCCAGGGCCGGTTCCGCGAGCGACCTCACAGGGCTGCGCCTCGCTGCGTTCTCCGAGTGACGGACAATGGCGGGCGACGGAGGTCAGCAGCATGAGCACTCGGCACGCGGTCGTGCAGACCGTGTTCGGCGAGGTCACGATCGTCGCGGACCGCGACGCGGTCGTCGGCCTCTACTACCCGCAGCACTGGACGAACCCCGACCGGACGGCGTTCGGCAGGCAGGTGGACGCCGATGACGACGTCCTGCTCGGGACGGCGCGCGCTCAGCTGGTCGCGTACCTCGCCGGTGAGCGCACGTCGTTCGACCTGCCGACTGCCGCGACCGGCACCGGCTTCGAGCAGCGGGTCTGGCAGGTCCTGGCCGCGATCCCCTACGGCGAGACCATGTCGTACGGCGAGATCGCCGAGTCGTTGGGTGACCGGAACCTGGCGCGCATCGTCGGCCGGGCCGTGGGGCACAACCCGCTGTCCATCGTCGTGCCCTGCCACCGGGTCGTCGGACGCGACGGGAAGCTCACCGGGTACGCGGGCGGGTTGGCGCGCAAGCACTTTCTGCTCGAGCTCGAGGGGCTGGCCCCGGTCGGGACGGACCGGCTGTTCTGATCGGCGCTCAGCGGCCGGCGTACTCGACCAGCCTGGCCTGCAGGTCGTCGTAGCCGACCGACGCTGGTACGGCCAGGTGGTCACGCACGGCGGTCGCGGCGTCCGTGGCGGCCTGGACCGCGGCGCGGTAGGGCAACGACCCCGTGCTGACCCGTCGGACCCCGAGGGCAGCCAGGTCGAGCAGCGACGTGCCGGGGATGGCCAGCACGTTGAGGGGCACCGGGATCCTCGCGGTCAGCTCGCGCAGCAGGTCGGGGTCGCTCGCCCGCGGCACGAAGACGCCGTCTGCCCCGGCCTCGACGTACCGCGCCGCTCGGGCCACGGTCTCCTCGACGGTGGCCAGCTCGCGGAACCAGTAGGTGTCGATCCGGGCGTTCACGAACAGCTCGGGCCGCCGCATCTTGACGGCCGAGATCTTTGCAGCAAGCACGTCTGGCGGGACGAGGTGGCCCTCGATGCTGTCCTCGAGGTTGACCCCGTCGGCCGGCAGGTTCGCGACGTACTCGGCGACCTCATCGGCGTCCTCGGAGTAGCCGTCCTCGATGTCGATGCTCACGTAGCACCCCAGGTCGGCGAGCTGTCGGGCCAGGCGGAGGTTCGCATCGCGGGTGGCCCGGTCGCCGTCCGGACGTCCGATGGAGCTGGCGACGCCGAAGCTCGTCGTGCCGATGGCCTCGAACCCGGCCTCGACGAAGGCCAGTGCGGACGGAACGTCCCACGCGTTGGGAAGCAGGAGCGGCAGGTCGGCGTGGTGCAGGTCGGCGAAGCTCATGGACAGACGCTAGCGCTCGGCGCCGCCCCGTCGATCGTGAGCAGCGCCGAGCGGTCGCGGGAGCTGTCAGTAGCTCGGCGTTCGAGCCGTGAACTCGGTACCGGCGGCGCCGTTGGGGTCGATGATCCCCTTGGCGTAGGACGTCATGTTCAGGTCGTAGACCATCGGGGTGTAGCAGTCCTGCGCCCCCTCGGCGGTCGTGCACTGGTACTGCTTGCCGTCGTAGTTGCGGTGGATGTAGCCGTGCGGCACCCAGGTCTGGTTCTGCACGGTGCGAGTTCCGTGCACGTGTCCCCAGGCGCTGTGGCAGTGCACCGAGTACATGAGGTCGATGTAGCCGACAGCGGTCGAGCCCTGGTAGATCACCGTGTGGTAGATGACCTGCTGATCCGCGCGACAGCCGTCCTCACGGGCGAAGTTGCCGTCGTGCGGGAAGTTCGCGGCCTGCGCCGAGGTGGCCAGCCCGGTCGCGGCTGTCAGCGCCAGCATCAGCGCAAGGGTCGCTCTGAAGATCGTTCGCGTCATGTGCTCTCCCCTTCAGAAGTGGACGCATCGGGACATTCGTCGCGATGCGGGAGGAACGCTAGCGCCGGGCCTCGAGTTCGGCGACCGGAGTAGCCTTCGCGCACCGGCCGGTGGCGGCCGGGCAGGGGCGAACGGGAACGGGGCGCACCATGGCAGCACCGCTGCAGCACAAGGTCTTGCTCACCGAGGACGAGATGCCGACGCGTTGGTACAACGTGCTGCACGACCTGCCTACCCCGCCGCCGCCGGTGCTGCACCCGGGCACCGGGCAGCCCGTCGGCCCGGACGACCTGGCCCCGCTGTTCCCGATGGACCTGATCCTCCAGGAGGTCTCGGGCGAGCAGTACGTCGACATCCCCGAGGAGGTGCTCGACGTCTACCGGCTGTGGCGCCCGAGCCCGCTGTTCCGAGCACACCGGCTGGAGCAGGCGCTGGGCACGCCGGCGCGCATCTACTACAAGTACGAGGGCGTCTCGCCGGCCGGATCGCACAAGCCCAACACTGCTGTGCCGCAGGCGTTCTACAACCTCAAGGCCGGGATCCGCAAGCTCACCACGGAGACCGGCGCCGGTCAGTGGGGGACGGCGCTGGCGTTCGCCTGCGCGCAGTTCGGCATGGAGTGCGAGGTCTGGCAGGTGCGGGCGTCCTACGACCAGAAGCCCTACCGCCGGATGATGATCGAGACCTTCGGTGGCCGCGTGCACCCCAGCCCGTCCGACCTGACGAACGCCGGCCGCGCCATCCTGGCCGAGCACCCGGACTCGACCGGCTCACTGGGCATCGCGATCAGCGAGGCGGTCGAGGTGGCCGCGCAGAACGCCGACACGAACTACGCGCTGGGCAGCGTGCTGAACCACGTGCTGCTGCACCAGACGATCATCGGCGAGGAGGCGTTGCTGCAGCTGGCGAAGGTCGGCGAGACGCCGGACCTGCTGGTCGGCTGCACCGGGGGAGGGTCGAACTTCGGTGGCCTGGCGTTCCCGTTCCTGCGCGAGAAGTGGGCGGGCCGGATGAGTCCGGTCGTTCGTGCGGTCGAGCCGGCGGCCTGCCCGTCGCTCACCCAGGGCACCTACGCCTACGACTTCGGCGACACGGCGGGCATGACCCCGCTGATGAAGATGCACACACTCGGCCACGACTTCATCCCGGACCCGATCCACGCCGGTGGCCTGCGGTACCACGGCATGAGCCCGCTGATCAGCCACCTCTACGAGGAGGGCGAGCTGGAGGCGATCGCGAAGACGCAGTCGGAGTGCTTCGCGGCGGGCGTGCTGTTCGCGCGCACCGAGGGGAACGTGCCGGCACCGGAGCCGACGCACGCGCTGGCGGCCGCGATCGAGGAGGCGTTGCGCTGCAAGGAGTCCGGGGAGGAGAAGGTCATCCTGACCGCACTGTGCGGGCACGGCCACCTGGACCTGCCGGCGTACGACGCCTACCTGTCCGGCGCCATGTCGGACCGCGAGTGGACGGACGCCGACCAGGCCGCCGTCGCGGAGGCGCTCACGAAGCTGCCGGCGGTGTCGCAGTAGGGATCAGGGGAGCTCGGCGCCCATGGCGTGGGCGATGGCGGCCAGGTCCGCCGCCGGCACCTCGAAGAGCCCGCGGCGGAACGGCAGTCCCCAGCGCTGGGGATCGGCGACGAAGCTGAGCTGCTCGACCAGGGGCTTGGCTGCCGCTTCGTGGGAGGGCAGCACGTCGAGTCGGCGACGCCACGGGTGGAAGGTCTCGCTCATCTCCACCTGGTACGGCTCGTCGTCCGCGACCACCCCGATGGCCGTGAAGCACTGCACCGGATCGCCGGACCCCATCGCCGTCCGCGGGGAGTAGAACACCAGGACGTCGCCGCGGCTGAGTCGGTGCAGCCGGGTGGACCTCCCGTGGTCGGCCTGGGTGAAGCCCCCCTCGACCCCGATCAGCACGTGGTCCCGACTGACGGTGTTGACCCAGTACCTGCGCACCGTCCGAGCAGACCAGAGAGGTCCGACAGTCCGGCGTCCACGAGGGGCTTGACGGCGTCGCCTCCATCCTGTCTTATTGTCGTAAGACAACAGGGAGGTGACCGGTGATCGAGTTCGTCCTGGATGGCCGGTCGAAGGTCAACACCTACATGCAGCTGGTCCAGCAGGTGAAGCAGGCTCTACGCGTGGGTCTGCTCGAGCCGGGGGACCAGCTGCCGAAGGTCCGGGACGTCGCGCAGTCGTTGGCGATCAACCCGAACACGGTCCTGAAGGCCTACCGCGAGCTGGAGCTCGAGGGTCTGGCCGAGGGCAAGCCGGGGGTGGGCACGTTCGTCCGCCGCACCCTGGCCGGACCGTCCCTGGTCAACCAGGCCGAGCTGCGCGAGGACCTCGTCGCGTGGCTCGGCCAGGCGCAAGCGGCCGGCCTCGCTCACGAGGACGTCGTCGCGCTCATCGACACCACAATCCGAGCCACCCTCACCGATGGCTCGCCGCACGAGGAGGACGCGTGAACGGCTCAGCAGCACCACAGACACCCCTGGCGTTGGAGACCGACCAGCTCGGCAAGCGCTACGGCGACACCTGGGCGCTCCAGGACTGCTCGCTACACCTGCCCGAGGGGCGCATCGCCGCCCTGGTCGGGCCGAACGGGGCAGGGAAGAGCACGCTCCTGCACCTGTCGGTCGGGTTGCTCCGCCCGGATGCCGGTGACGTGCGGATCTTCGGTGAGTCGCCGTGGGCGAACACCGGCGTGCTCAGCCAGATCGGCTTCGTCGCGCAGGACACCCCCTTGTACGCGGACTTCAGCGCGGCCGAGCTGATCACCATGGGCAGCAAGCTGAACAAGACCTGGGACGACGTCCTGGCTCGCACGAGACTCGCGCAGCTCGGTATCCCGCCGGACAAGCCCGTCGGCCAGCTGTCGGGCGGCCAGCGCGCGCAGGTGGCCCTGGCGCTCGCGCTCGCCAAGCGGCCCCGCCTGCTGCTGCTCGACGAGCCGGTGGCCAGCCTGGACCCGTTGGCGCGCAGGGAGTTCCTGCAGGCCCTGATGGGCAGCGTCGCCGACACGGGCACCACGGTGCTGCTGTCGTCGCACCTGCTGGCCGACCTGGAGCGGGTCTGTGACTACCTGATCGTGCTCAACCGGGCCAAGGTCCGCCTGGTCGGCGCCGTCGACGACCTGGTCGCCGAGCACTGCCAGCTGGTCGGTCCCCGGCACGACGGGCAGCCGATCGCGGGAGTCGCGGACGTCGTCCGGGCCAGCCACACCGACCGCCAGTCCACTCTGCTGGTGCGCACCGACGGGACGCCGCTCGACCCGGCCTGGGCCGCACACGACATCCCGCTGGAGGACCTGATCCTGGCGTACCTGGCCGACGGTCAGACCCAGGGCAGCCACGAGGCGTGGGGGGTGACGGCATGATCTGGCTCGCGTGGCGGCAGCACCGCAAGCAGGCCCTGTTCACCGGGATCGGCCTGGTGGTCCTGGCCGCCCTGATGCTGCCGACCGGCCTGGCCATGCACTCCGCGTACACCGGCAAGGGCCTCGGTGCCTGCCTGAAGCAGATGGCCGACCCGAGCACCGCGCAGGCGAAGGTGGACGGCTGCCACTACGCGATGGACCAGTTCACCAACCGGTACAGCTCGATGATGTTCATCGGCATCCTGCTGCTGCTCCTGCCGCTGCTGATCGGCCTGTTCTGGGGGTCCCCGCTGGTGGCGCGCGAGGTGGAGCACGGCACGCATCGGCTGGTCTGGACCCAGGGCATCAGCCGCACCCGCTGGGCGGCGGTCAAGTTCGGCGCGGTCGGCGGTCTGGCGGTCGTCGTCGGACTCGCCTACGGGCTGGGGATGTCGTGGTGGCTGCAGCCGCTGACCTCCGTCGGGGAGCAGAGCCGCTTCCAGCAGTTCCTGTTCGACATGTCCGGCATCGCCCCGGTGGGCTACACGCTGTTCGCGGTCGCGCTCGGCATCTTCGTCGGCACGCTGTGGCGGCGGGTCCTGCCGGCCATGGCCGTGACCCTCGCCGCGTTCGTGGTCGTACGGCTGCTGCTGACGGCGCTGGCACGACCGCGCTACCTGCCCGCCAAGACGCTCACGTACCCGCTCGAGGGCCCAGGGAGGCTCTCGCAGACGTCGCCCGAGGACTGGATCCTGGCCCGTGGCATCCGGGACGTCGCAGGCAAGCTGATCGCGCCGGGGGCAGAGATCCGGTGCCCCGTGGGCGCGGCCGGCCCGGACGGCGGCGGCTGCGGTACCCCGCTGGGGATCGGCAAGGGCGCCTACAACTGGCTCTCCTACCAGCCGGCCAGCCGGTACTGGCTCTTCCAGGGCATCGAGACGGGGATCTTCGTCGCCCTCGCCGCGGGCCTGCTGCTGCTGGCCTTCCGGCAGGTCCGGCGCATCGCCTGACGCGCCGCCCACCTGCTCAGGGATCGAGCAGGTGGGCGCCGTCGTCGGCTGCGCCGAGGCTGTCCACGACCCCCTCGATCCGCTTGGCCGAGTTGGCGTAGACGGCGCGGGTGGAAGCCGAGAGCCCCCCGTCCCGGAGGGCCTTCGTGAGGTCGACCCAGCGGTACGGCGACTCGGCCACGTACGACGGCACCCAGTCGAGCCGGCCACTGCGCCACCGGCCGCCGGAGTGCACGAGCTGCACCCGGACCAGCAGTCCTTCGCGGTTGTCCAGCCGCCGGACGCTGTGTGCCGCAACGGTGTTGCCCAGTCCGTAGACCACCCACTTGCCGTGCACCTTGGCCACCGGCTGCACGACGTGGGCGTGGTGGCCGTACACGACGTCGACGTCCTTGCTCGCGGTCAGCCGGTCGGCCAGCGCGCGCTGCTGCGCCGTCGGCGGGTGCACGTACTCGGTGCCCCAGTGCAGCGCGACCACCACGACGTCGGCGCCGCCGGCCTTGGCGCGGTGCGCGTCGGCGAGGATCCTCGCCGGGTCGATGATGTTGACGTGCCACGGCTCGCCAGCCGGATTGCTGCGCCCGTTGAGCCCGTAGGCATAGGACAGCATCGCCACCGTCGTGCCGCGCACGTCGAACGTCAGGATCGTGCGGGCCTCGGCGGCCGAGCGGGCGGAGCCGGTGTGCCGCAGGTGGTCCGCGTCGAGCGTGTCCAGCGTCCGGTCGATGCCGGCGGTGCCGGCGTCCATCGTGTGGTTGCTGGCCGTGCTGCACGCGTCGTACCCCGTGTCCACCAGTGCCGGCGCGATCTCGGGCGGCACCGTGAAGCTCGGGTAACCCCGGTACGGGCCGCCCTCGCGCGCCAGCGGCGTCTCCAGGTGGCACAGGGCGACGTCCGCCCCGGAGACGATCGCCTTCTGCCCGGCCAGCAGCGGACGGAAGTCGAAGGCGGACGACGACGACAGGGCCTTGGCGTCGGCGCGCGCCTGGTCCCACAGCGGAGGGTGCAGCAGGACGTCGCCGGTCATCACGAGGGTCACGCAGGCGTCACCCGGGCAGGCCGGCTGCCCGGCGGCTGTACCCGGCGTCCCCGTCGCCGAGCTGGACGGTGCCGAGCTGGACGGTGCTGGGCTGGACGGTGCCGAGCTGGACGGTGCGCCCGACGGGCCCGCGCTCACCCCGGAGGGCTCGGCCCGTGTGCTGTCGTCGCTGCACGCCGCGAGGGCGAAGGCCGTGCAGGCGAGCGCCGCCACGAGGGCAGGAGGACGGCGACCGGTGAGCACAGGCACAGGCTAGGGCTCGCGTAGCCTGCTGGCCGTGAACCTCGCCTTCGTCCAGGTGCTGGCGCCCTTGCTCGCCCTGAGCTTCGCGTTCGGTGCCGTGCTCTGCCTGCGGGACGCGCGCCGGTCGGCGGTGCGGTTGCGCGGCGCCACGATGGCCAGCGGCGTCGTCGCCGAGATCGACCGCGACAGCGCGCGGCAGGCCGCGTGCACCGTCGGGTTCACCACCGCGGAAGGGCGCGTGGTGCAGGCGACGTCGCAGTCGGCGTCCGCTGCGCACCGGTTCGAGCCGGGCCAGCAGGTGAACCTCTGGTACGACCCGCAGGAGCCGACCTGGGTGGTCCTGGAGGGTCAGTCCAGCCCGGCCGGCATCGGCGCCGTCGTGGGCGCCATCCTCGCTCTGGCCGCAGTGGCGCTCACCCTGGTCTCGGTCGTCGCTCTCATCTGAGCAGCGGATGTGACAAGGTCTCGTGCCTGAGGCACCACTCGTGATTGGGTGCAGGCACACGCACGCCGCCGGACCGCGTCGAGGAGCCGCAGCATGGAGACCAACCCGCCCAGACCCGCCCTGCCGGCGCACTTCCTGTTCGGTGTCAGCACCGCCTCGTACCAGATCGAAGGGGCGGCGACCGAGGACGGCAAGGGCCAGAGCATCTGGGACACGTTCGCCGCCGAGCCCGGCCGGATCCTCGATGGCAGTACCGGAGACGTGGCCTGCGACCACTACCACCGGTGGCCGCAGGACGTGGAGCTGATGCGACGGCTGGGCCTGGACGGCTACCGCTTCTCGATCGCGTGGCCACGCATCCAGCCGACCGGCCGGGGCGTCACGAACCAGGCCGGCCTGGACTTCTACGACCGGCTCGTCGACGCGTTGCTCGACGCCGGCGTCAAGCCGATGGCCACGCTCTACCACTGGGACCTGCCGCAGGCGTTGGAGGACGACGGGGGCTGGCTCAACCGCGACACCGCACTCCGGCTCGGCGAGTACGCCGCCATCATGGGTGACCTGCTGGGGGACCGGGTGACCCACTGGTGCCCGGTCAACGAACCGAACGTCGTCACGCTCAACGGCTACGGCGAGGGCACCCTCGCGCCGGGCAAGGCGCTCACCTTCGGTGCCCTGCCGGTGGCGCACCACGTCCTGCTGGCTCACGGGCTGGCCGTCCAGGCGTTGCGGGCGGCCGGCGTCCGCGAGATCGGGACTGCGACGAACCACCTGCCGGTCTGGCCGCTGTCCGAGAGTGAGCCCGACCGAGCGGCGGCCACCCTGATGGACACCCTCTGGAACCGGCTGTTCGCCGACCCGGTCCTGCTCGGCCAGTACCCCGAGGGCATCGGGGAGGCCATGCCCGGCCCCGTCGCCGACGACCTGGCGCTCATCTCGCAGCCGCTCGACTTCTACGGGGTGAACTACTACAACCCGCTGGGGGTCCGGGCGGCCGCCGAGGGTGCTCCGCTGCCGTTCGAGGTCGACACCGTGCCCGGCTACCCGACCACGGACTTCGACTGGCCGGTGGTGCCGGCGGCCTTCACCGACCTGCTGGTACAGCTGAAGGAGCGGTACCCGGCGATCCCGCCGATCATCATCACCGAGAACGGGTGCTCCTACGGCATGGGACCGGACGAGCACGGCGAGGTCGACGACCAGACGCGGATCGACTACCTGGACTCGCACCTGCGGGCTGTGGCGGAGGCGGTCGAGCGCGGCGTCGACGTCCGTGGCTACTACTGCTGGTCGCTGATGGACAACTTCGAGTGGGCGCACGGGTACACCCAGCGGTTCGGCCTGGTGCACGTCGACTACGAGACGCTGGTGCGCACCCCGAAGAGGTCGTTCGACTGGTACGCCGCGGTGATCCGCGCCCACCACGGGGCAGCTGAGTGAGCAGCCCGGCCCGACCGGTGGACCGGGCCCTCGCGGAGCCGACCGCTTCGCCGTCCCGGCTGTGGGTCGGCTGGCTGGTCCTGGCGAGCATCGGTCTCTGGTCGGGGTTCTTCGGGCCGATCCAGGTGCTGCTCGCGCAGCAGGCCGAGGCGGTCTCGCCGGACCACAAGGAGGCGGTGCTCGCCCTGGTCACCGGCGTCGGCGCCACCGTGTCGATGGTGCTCAACCCGTTGTGGGGCGCGTTCTCCGACCGCACGGTGTCCCGGCTGGGTCGACGGCTCCCGTGGGTCGTCGGCGGTGCCGCCAGCGGAGCGGTGGCGATGCTGCTGCTCGCCCGGGCCGACAGCGTGCCGGCGATGGTGCTCGCGTGGTCGCTCGCCCAGGCCGGGCTCAACGCCATGCTCGCCGCGATCACGGCCGTCGTCCCGGACCAGGTGCCCAGCCGGGAGCGAGGCGTGGTCGGCGGCGCGCTCGCGATCGCTCAGACCCTCGGCGTGATCGCGGGATCGGGCGTCGCCGCGGCCACGGGCAGCATCGCCGCGGGCTACCTGACACTCGCCGCCGTCCTCGTCGTGACGACCCTGCCGTACGCCGTCGACTCGCGGGACATCCCACTGCCGCGCGAGCTGCGCCCCCCGATGCGGTGGCGAGCGTTCCTGCGCGGGTTCTGGGTCTCGCCGCGACAGCATCCGGACTACGGCTGGGCCTGGATCACCCGCTTCCTGATGAACCTCGGCAACGCCCTGCTGGTGCTCTACCTGCTCTACTACCTCACCGACGCGGTCCAGCTGACCGACGACGAGGCCGAGGACGCGGTCTTCGTGCTCACTGCCGTGTACGGGCTGTGCACCGTGGTCACCGCCTACCTCGGCGGGCTCTGGTCCGACCGGCTCGGCAAGCGCAAGGTCTTCGTCATCTGGTCGGGCCTGATCACGGCGGCGGCGTTGCAGCTCTTCGCCCTGGTGCCCACCATGACCGCGGCGTACGTCGGCGCCGTGGTGCTGGGCATCGGGTTCGGCGCCTACACCGCGGTGGACTTCGCCCTGATCACCCAGGTGCTGCCCGCGGCGGGCGACCGGGGGAAGGATCTCGGCGTCATCAACATCGCGAACACGTTGCCCCAGGTGCTCGCACCCGCCATCGCGGCCCTGGTGATCGGGGCCGGTCTCGGCTACCCCGCGCTGTACACGCTGGCGGCGGCGGTGAGCGTCCTCGGCTCGATCCTCGTGCTCCGGATCCGCAGCGTCGCCTGATCGGGCACTCGGTCACGCTCAGGACAGGGCGGCCTTCACCAGCGCGATGACCTGCTTCTCGACCTTGGGGGTCCACTGCTGCAGCGCGTACGACGTCGGCCACAGGTCGCCGTCGTCCAGGTTCGCCGCGTCCTGGAAGCCGAGCGTCGAGTACCGGTACTTGAACTTGCCGGAGTCCTGGAAGAACAGCACGACCTTGTCGTCCGCGTTCGCGTAGGCGGGCATGCCGTACCAGGTCTTCGGAGACAGCTCCGGGGCGTTCGCGGTCACGGCCACGTGCACCCGCTCGGCGAGCGCACGGTCGTCCGGCCCCATCTTGGCGATGGCGTCCAGCACCGCCTGCAGGCCGTCGGCCTTCTTGGCGCCCTTCTTGCCCTCGGCGCGCAGCTCGGCGGCGCGCTCCTTCATCGCGGCGCGCTCGGCGGCGCTGAAGCCGCCGTCGGACTCGGTCGTGGCCTTCTTCGTGGGCATCTCGCGCGCTCCCCTTCTCGCACTCGCGGGCTCAGCGTCCTGCTGGCCTCCGTCCCAAAGGCTAGGCCCCGGGGAAACCGGGCCGCTTCTCGATTCCTGACCGGATCGCGGTCTGCCGCTACCCGGCCACCGTGATCGGCTGCTCGCGCGTCCCGGCGCGGACGACGTCCCGCAGCTGCTCGTCCGGACCCACCCACGCACCGGGCCAGACGACGCAGCGGTCGACCGACCCCTGCACCACCGCGCCCTCGCCCACGACGCTGTGACCACCCGAGGCGTGCAGGTTCGCGGCGAGGTAGTCGGCCGGCGTCCCGCAGTCGATCGAGACGGACGACGGGTCGAGTCGCACCAGGTCCAGCCGCCCCGCGGCATCGAGGTCACGCCAGAGCACCTCGTACAGCCCGCTCGGCAGCGCCTCGAGCTCGTGCACCGCGGACCACGGCAGCAGGCACGAGCCGACGTACCGCACCTGGGCGCCGTCCGACGTCCGGAAGTCGGCCCGGCGTCCGGGCAGCGCGTCCGCGACGAGCAGCCGGCAGCGCTCGCCGTCCCACCCCTCCGTCAGCCGGCTCAGGTCGCCCGGCTGGTAGACGTCGGCGTTCGTCAGCAGGACGTCGCGGCCGTCCAGCCACGGGCGCAACCGGCCGAGCGCACCCGCCGTGCCGAGCGCCTCGGGTCGCTCGCGCGACACCGTCGCCCGGTTGCCGACCCGGGCGCGGACCTGGTCGGCCAGGTAGTGCGCGTTCACCGCCACCCAGTCCGGCGCGACCGCCTCGCCGGCCAGCCGGTCGAGCGCCAGGTCCAGCAAGGTGGTGTGCCCCAACGGCATCAGCACCTTCGGCACCGTGTCGGTCAACGGCCGCATCCGCTCGCCACGACCCGCGGCGAGGGCGACGGCGGCCAGCGAGCCGGTCATGGCAGGACGACGCGCCCGGCGTACCCGTCCGGCTGGGCGACGGCGCGGGCCGCGTCCAGGATCTGCCGAGTAGGGGCGTCCATCTCGTCCACGTCCTGCGGGCGCAGCCAGCGGGCGGTGGTGGCCTCGCCGCCGACCTCCTCGCTCACCTCACCCTCCACCTGCACCTGGAAGATGACGTCCACCCGGCGCAGCGGGGAGTCCACCACGACGGTGACGGGACGGCCCACCTCGATGGTCAGGCCCAGCTCCTCGCGCACCTCGCGGACCACCGCCACCGCCGCCGACTCACCACGGTCCAGCAGACCGCCGGGCAGACTCCAACCCACCCGGTGCGGCTGGCGCAGCATGAGCAGCGTGTCGCCCCGCTGGAGCAGGCACACCGCGCCCACGGTGAAGTTCGGCGTACCGGCCCGCACCAAGGAGCGGCGTACGGGAGCCGGCAGCCTGCGGAAGATCCGCAGCGCCAGCAGGTAGACCGGGCGTGAGTGCACCGGAGCGGCAGCCATCACCCCAGCCTACGGACGGCTAGGGTCGCCCGAGTGAGCGGTGGTCATGGCGCGGGTCACACCGGTGACGCGGAGCAGCCCGTCCCGATGCAGCGGGTGGCCGCGTACGCCATCGTGCTGGCGACCGGCCGGCTCCTGCTGACCCAGCTGTCCGAGCGGACGCCGGCGCCGGGACGCTGGGTCCTGCCGGGTGGCGGCATCGACCACGGCGAGGCGCCGCTGGACGCGGTCGTCCGCGAGGTCTACGAGGAGACGGGGCACCGGCTCCGTGACGTCCGCCTGCTGGACGTCGGGTCGCACCGGTTCACCGGACGCGCGCCCAGCGGCCGGCTCGAGGACTTCCACGGCATCCAGGTCGTCTACTCCGGGCAGGTGGAGCGCGTGCTGGAGCCGCGGGTCCTGGACGTCGGCGGCAGCACGTCGGACGCCCGCTGGGTCGACCTCGCCGACCTGCCGACCCTCGACCTGGGCGACCGCGCCAGGTTCTGGATCGGCCGGCTGCTCGGTCTCCCCCCCACCTGAGGAGCGGCGGTGGACGACGCTCTGCTGGGCCGGCTGGAGGCCGCCGCCACCCGGGTGGAGCCGGCCGGTCCGGACGGCGACGCGTGGCGGCGAGCCAGCGTGCTCGCCGAGCTGGACCGCGCCGTCCTGGCCCGTCACGGCGCCGACGTGCTGGCGCTCGCCGGTCGCTACGACCAGCTGCTCGAGCTCGCGCCCGTCCGCGTCGGTGGTGGGGACGGCGGCGTGCGGTGGCAGCGGGTCGCGAAGCACGGACGGCGCCGGCTGGGCGCCTTCGCGACGCCGCCGCAGCTCGCCGCGGCGCTGGCCGACCGGGCGCTGCCGACGCCGCGTGCGAACCCTCCGGCGGTGCTGGACCCGGCCTGCGGTGCGGGTGCGCTGCTGCTCGTCGCGTTGGACCGGCTGGTCGGGCAGGGCCTCGCCCCGGACACGGCCGTGCGCTGCCTGCACGGGGTGGACGTCGACCCGACCGCGGTCGCGCTGGCCCGGGCCGCGGTCGTGGCTGGCGCCGTCCGGGGCGGCGCCGACCCGGCCACCTGGGCGGACCTGCTGGCGGACGTGGCGCACCGGATCGTCGTGGGGGACGCGCTCGTGGACACCCCGGCGATGACTTGGCGGACGACGTTCACCGAGGTGCTGGCCCGGCCCGGTCCGCGCGACCCGGTGACCGGCTGGTCCGGCGGCTTCGACGTGGTCCTGGCCAACCCGCCGTGGGAGCGGCTGAAGGTGCCGCGGGCCGAGCACCAGGGTGACGACCTCGACGTCCAGCGCGGGTACGTCCGAGACCGGGTGCGCGCCGTCCGCGAAGGCGGGCGGCACCCGCTCACCGGGTCCGGCGACCTGAACGCGCACCTGCCGTTCCTGGAGACCTGCTGGCGGCTGCTCGCCGACGGCGGCACCGCGGCCCTGCTCGTCCCCGAGGGGGCGGTCACCGACCGTCAGGCCGGCGCGCTGGTGCGCGCGCTGCTGGACGCGGACGCGCTCGTCTCGGTGCACACGCTGGCCGACCGGGCCGGCTTCGTCGGCGCCCCCGGGGTGCGTGCCGCGCTGATCACGCTGCGCCGCAACGGGTCCGGCGCCTCCAAGACCACGGGAGCCGAGGTGCTGACCCGGGTGGCTGACGCCCGGGACCCGCAGGTCGAGCGAGCCCGTTCGTGGCGGCTCACCGCCGACCTCGTGCGCCGGGTGAACCCGGGGTCGGGGACCGCCGTCCTGTTCCGCTCCGGTCGGGATGCTGCCTTGGTCGCCGCGGCGCACGAACGCTTCGGCGTGCTGCTGGAGCGCGACCGCGCGGGTGACGTCGTCCACGGCCGCTGGGGGTTCCGGGCGCGCACCCCGATCCACCTGAGCCGCGAGGCCCGGCACGTACGCACCGCCGCGGGGGCTGGGTTGCTGCCGCTCGGCGAGGCCAAGCTGGCCGGGCTGCTGGACCCGCGCGCCGCGACCTGGGACGGCGGGCGGGTCCGTCCGCCGACGGTGGACGAGCTGGCGGACCCGGGCTGGTCGCCGCGGACCCGCTGGTGGGTCCCGACGGAGCTCGTCGAGGCGAGGTACGGCGACCTGCTGACCCGTGGCTGGCTGGCCGGCTACCGGATCGTGTCCACCGACAAGACGGCCCGCACCCTGCTGCCGGTCGCGGTGCCGGCCGGCGCGTACGCGAACTCGCTGGCGCTCCTCGAGTCGCCCGACCTGCCCCTGCTGCTGGCCGCGTTCGCGTCGATCCCGATCGACTACGTGGCTCGCGCCAAGTCGGGCGGGCACAACCTGAGCCTGTTCAAGGTCGAGCAGCTGCCGGTCCCCGGACCTGGCTGCTACCAGGCGATCTGGCGGGGTACCGACGGGCTCACCCTCGGGGAGTGGGCGCTGCGCCGGCTGGCCGACGCCGTGGGCTGGTGCGCCGCCCTGGCGCCGCTGGCCGGCGAGCTGGGCCTCGACGTCGTCCCGCCCGTTCCGTCGCCGCAGGCCCGGGCGCTCGCCCTGGCCGACCTCGATGCGCTGCACGCCCACCTGCTCGGCTGGACGACGTCCGACCTCGAGCACGTGCTGGGCACCTTCGGCGCGCTGCGCGCCGCGGACGAGGCCCGGAGCGGGCGGTTCGTGACGCGCGAGCGCGTGCTGGCGGCGTTCGAGCGGCTCACTCCTGCGGCATGAGGATGACGCCCGCGACGTACAGGACGACGCCGGCGAAGCCGAACAGCACGGACGCGACGGCGACGAGCCGGACGACGGTCACGTCCACGCCGGTGTAGTCGGCCACGCCGGCGCAGACGCCACCGAGCTTGCGTCCATCTCGCGGTCGGACCAGCCGCTTGGGCTGGGTGGCATCGGTCGGGTTCTCGGTCAGGTTCTCGGTCAGGTTCTGTGTCATGCCTCCAGCGTGGCCGGGCCGGCGTCCGGTGACCATCAGGGAGAGCCCGCACCCGACCCTGGCCAACCCCTGACTCCCGGGTGCACGGTGCCGTGGTCGCCGGCGCGGGGTGGACGTACCGTCGAGCCATGACGACCACCGGACAGTTCACCGCCGAGACCGGCACGAGCGGCGAGTTCAAGCGCCAGCCGAACCGCTTCACCGGCCGCATCGCAGCGGACAGCGACAGCGCGCCGGGCGACGGGCCGGACGCGCAGGGGCGGTGGCCGGTCGAGCCGGGCCGGTACCGGTTGGTCGTCTCGCTGGCCTGCCCGTGGGCGCACCGGTCGATCATCGTGCGCGAGCTGCTCGGACTGCAGGACGCGATCAGCCTGGCCGTTGTCGACCCGATCCGGGACGAGCGCGGGTGGCGCTTCTGGCTGGACGACGCGCACCGCGACCCGCGGCTCGACATCGAGTACCTCAGCGAGGCTTACCTGCGCACCGACCCGTCGTACGAGGGCCGGGTCACCGTGCCGTGCATCGTCGACACCGCAACGGGTCTGGTCGTCACCAACGACTACCCGCAGATCACCCTGGACCTGTCGACGGAGTGGACGGCGCTGCACCGGCCGGACGCGCCGTCCCTCTACCCGCAGGACGAGCGCGCCGAGATGGACGAGCTCATCCAGCAGGTCTTCGCCGACGTCAACAACGGCGTGTACCGGTGCGGCTTCGCGACCTCGCAGGAAGCGTACGAGGCGTCGTTCGACCGGTTGTTCGCGCGGCTCGACGTGCTCGAAACCCGGCTGGCCGACCGGCGCTACCTGATGGGCGAGGAGATCCGCGAGGTCGACGTCCGGCTGTTCACCACGCTGGTGCGCTTCGACGCGGTCTACCACGGTCACTTCAAGTGCAACCGGGTCAAGCTCACCGAGCTGCCGAACCTGTGGCGCTACGCCCGGGACCTGTTCTCGCAGCCCGGTTTCGGTGAGACGGTGGACTTCGACCACATCAAGCGCCACTACTACGTCACGCACGACACCATCAACCCGACCGGCATCGTGCCGAAGGGTCCGGACGCGCGGGTCTGGACGAGCTAGGAGGTGCATGAGTGGGTGCGGCGAGGTGGTCGCGATCACGACCACCTCGCCGCACCCACTGGTGCACAGGCCGACTAGGCCTTCTCGTCCTCGGGCTCCGGCTCGAGCAGGAGGTCCGGCTCCTCGGCCGGCTCGGCCTGGGCCTGCCCCGGACCGCGCGACTTGCCGCTCTTGCCCAGCGTGGCCGCCAGGCCGATGAAGCCGGCCACGACCAGGACGGCCGGGCCGAGCACCGACAGGTCCGGCAGGCCCATCGTGTCGCTGGCGACCAGCGCCCACAGCCCCACCACCCCGACGAAGATCAGGCCGAAGACCAGGCTGGTCACATCCGTGTCATGACGTCGCACGACGCACCTCCAGGTGTCCGAATCCCGCATACAGGTCGAGGTCGAGCTGCCCGCCGCCGACGCCGTCCGGGCCGTTGTCGACGCGCACGATGCGCTCGTTCACGCCGCCGCTCTCCTGACCGAAGAGCGTCAGGCCGCCGACGCCGACGCGGCTGGTGAGGTGCACGTCCATCGTGCGCGGCACGGTCACGACGATCTCGCCGAAGCCCATCTGGGCGCCCATGCTCGCGGTCTGACCGGTCAGGTCCAGGCCGGTCAGGTCGTACTCGACCTGGCCTGCGCCGTACCGGTCGTCCGAGGGCAGCTGGTCGACCTGCGTGACGACCACGTTCTTGTCGACCGCGCGGTGGCTGATGCTCCTCGCCTCACCGGCGATGGTCGCGACCAGCATCACCGGGACCAGCAGGATGCCCCAGAAGATCAGCCCGCGGGCCCGGCCGAACCAGGCGCCGACGAGCAGCCCCAGGCCGACGATCCCGAGGGCCAGCGCCGGGTAGGCACCGGTCGGCACGTCCGCGCCGTACAGGTCCGCCGCGCCGAGCACGCCGAGTGCGATCAGGCCGAGGCTGAACGTGATGCCGAACAGGTGCGAGCGCGGCTTCGGCGGCCGGGGCGGCAGGGGCGGTGGCGGCGGTACCGGCGCGGCCCAGGTCGGCGGCTGCGGGGGGACCGGCGCGCCGGCCGTCGGCATCGCCGTCGTGGGGGCGGCGTACGTCGGTGCCGCGGTCGCAGCGTACGTCGGTGCCGCAGCGGCGGCGTACGTCGGCGCGGCCGCCGGGGCGTACTCCGGCGCCGGGGCGTTCGCGGCCCGCGACGTCCGGTCGTCCTGGCGCAGCAGCAGCACGAGCAGAGCGACGACCGCGAGCGTCAGCAGGACCGGTCCGTGCCACTGGGAGAAGGCACCGACGACGCCGATCGAGACGGCGACGACGAGGATGATCGCCAGCCACACCGTCGAGCCCGACGGCCGGAACCGCGGACGGTCCAGTGCCTGCTGCCCGACGGAGGGGGTTCCGTCGTCCTGCGGGACCAGCAGCCACGCCAGGGCGTAGAGCACGATCCCCGAGCCGCCGAACAGCACGAGCACGGCGAGCACCACGCGCAGCAGCAGCGGGTCGATCCCGAGGCTGCGACCGAGCCCGCCGGCGACACCGGCGATCACCTTGTCGTCGGTGCTGCGGCGCAGGCCACGCAGCTGGTCCAGGATCTGGTCGCTGGTGGAGCTGCTGGTGGGTCCGCTCGGCGGCGGTGGGGCGGCCTGTGGTTCGGCCTGTGGTTCGGCGTGGGGCTGGTTCTCATCCATGCATCCATCGTCGGCGTCCGGCGTCCCCGAAACCATCGGTGAGCACCCTGAGCGACCCCTGACGTCCGCACTCAGGGACGCCGCGCCGAATGGGTGCCATGCCTGGTGGTCGGGCGCCTGCGCACGCGAGAGGATCGAGCCGTGCCCCTGACTCCCGGCGACCCGCCGCATCTCGTGCGCCCGACCGACGGGCGCCTGCTGAGTGGTGTCGCCGCGGGCCTCGCTGAGCACCTGCACCTGCCGGTGCTGAAGGTCCGGATCGCCTTCGTGCTGCTCTGCGTGCTCGGCGGCTTCGGCCTCGCGCTGTACGGCGCGCTGTGGATCTTCGTGCCCGCGCAGGGCCTGGACGACGAACCCGCGGGGCTCGCGTCGGCGAACCGCGGCGGACGCCGTCCGCGCCGGGCCGTCCGTCCCGACGACCTCGGTCAGCTGGTGGCCCTCGGGGCGCTCGCGGTGGGGCTCCTGCTGCTGCTCAACCGCACGGGCTGGGGCCTGCCGTTGACCGTGACCGTCCCGGTGCTGATCGCCGGCGCCGGCCTGGCCCTGCTGTGGACGCAGGCCGACGCGAGCGAGCGGGCCTGGTTCAACTCGGGTTCTGGTGGCGGCCTGTCCGCGGTGTCCGGCACGGGCGAGCGGCCGTGGGTGACCGTCGTCCGGGTGGTCGGCGGGTTGCTGCTCGTCGTGGTCGCCGTCCTGACCTTCCTGGTGGGTAGCGGACGCCCGTCCGAGATCGGCAGCACGATCCTGCTGTTCGTGGTCGTCGCGCTCGGGCTCGGCCTGGTCGCGGGCCCGTTGGTCTGGCGTCTGCTGCGCCAGCTGGAGGACGAGCGCCGCGAGCGGGTCCTGCAGCAGCAGCAGGCCGACGTGGCCGCGCACCTGCACGACTCGGTGCTGCAGACGCTGGCGCTGATCCAGCGCAAGGCCGACGACCCGCGCGCCGTCATGACGCTGGCCCGGGCGCAGGAACGCGACCTGCGCGGTTGGTTGTTCGAGAACGCCGCGAACAACGAGGGCACGCTGCGGGGCGCGCTGGACGAGGCCGCCGCCGAGGTCGAGCAGGCGCACGGCGTCCCGGTGGAGGTCGTGGTGGTGGGCGATCGCCCCCTGGACGACGGGCTGCACGCCATGGTGCGGGCCGCCCGCGAGGCGATGGTGAACGCGGCCCGGCACTCGGGCGCCGCGTCCGTCGACGTCTATGGGGAGTGCGCCGACGACCTCGTCGAGGTGTTCGTGCGCGACCGAGGGCGAGGGTTCGACCCGGACGACGTCCCCGAGGACCGCATGGGTCTGCGAGGCTCCGTCACGGGCCGGATGGAACGGCACGGCGGGACGGCGCGGATCAGGTCGGCCCCCGGGGAGGGCACCGAGGTGGCGTTGACGATCGGCAAGGGCGCGGACCGGCCGGTCGGCGACAAGGCGGCGGAGGAGGAGCAATGAGCGAGGACAGTCCCCGCCGGGTGCGCGTGGTGGTGGTCGACGACCACGCGATGTTCCGCAGTGGCGTCCGGGCCGAGCTCGGTGACGCGGTGGACGTCGTCGCGGAGGCCGAGGACGTGGCCAGCGCGGTCGCCGCGGTGCTGCGCGAGACACCGGACGTCGTCCTGCTCGACGTGCACCTGCCCGGTGGGGGCGGGGTCGAGGTGCTCACCCAGGCGGCCGCGCAGGGTTCGCAGTCCCGGTTCCTGGCCCTGTCGGTCTCCGATGCGGCGCAGGACGTCATCGGGGTGATCCGGGCCGGTGCGCGCGGTTACGTGACGAAGACCATCACCGGAGCCGAGCTGGTGCAGGCCATTGAGCGGGTGTCGGACGGCGACGCGGTGTTCAGCCCGCGGCTGGCCGGTTTCGTGCTCGACGCGTTCGCGACGGGCGAGGCGCCGTCGGTGGATCCCGAGCTCGACCGGCTGTCGGCGCGCGAGCGCGAGGTCATGCGGCTCATCGCGCGCGGCTATGCCTACAAGGAGGTCGCGAAGGAGCTCTTCATCTCGGTGAAGACCGTCGAGACCCATGTGTCGGCGGTGCTGCGCAAGCTCCAGCTGTCCAGCCGGCACGAGCTCACCAAGTGGGCCGCCGACCGCCGGCTGCTCTGACCACCTCGTCCGCACCGCGCCTGACATCTGCGCACAGGTGCCAGTCTGAGGACATGGACGTTCCGGTAGAGGCCTCGGTCACGTGGGAGCAGGCGCTGGCCTGGCGGTCCGAACGGCACCTGCTCGACCCGATCGGATCCGCGTCGGTGGCGGACGTCGTACGCCGCCTGGGTGCCGTGCCGTCGATGGACGAGTCGCTGGCTGAGCTCGCCGTTCGAACCCGGCGTCAGACGTCACGCTCCGGCGAGCTGGCCGCGGCGTTGGCGGACGGGACCGTCATCAAGGCGTTCGCCTTCCGTGGGTCGATGAACTACCTCTCACCTGAGGACGGCGGCATCTACCTGGCGCTCCGATCGGCCGGCCGGCAGTGGGAGCTGCCGAGCTGGGTGGACTACTACCGGCTCACCCCGTCGGACTGGCCAGACTTCCGGGCCGCGGTGCGCGAAGCCCTCGATGCGGGCCCGTTGACGATCGCCGAGCTCGGCGAAGCGGTGGTCAGGAACCGCGCGTACCGCCACCTGGGACACGTGTTCGACGACGGCGCGAAGACGTTGATCAAGCCACTGACCTGGCAAGGAGACATCGGTTTCGCGCCACCACGCGACGGCCAGCACACCTTTCAACGCCTGGACCTCAACCCGAGGTGGACAGGTCTGCCTGACCTCGACGACGCGGGTCCGCGTGCCGTCACCGCGTACCTGCGGACGTACGGCCCGGCGACGGTCGACCGCGTCCACTACTGGCTCGGTGACGGCCTGAGCGCGGGCCGCAAGCGGATCAACACCTGGCTGTCCGAGCTGGGCGACCGCCTGGTGCCCGTTGACGTCGACGGCACCACGGCCTACGTCGTCAGGCAGGACGTCGACTCCCTCCTCGCCGCGCGTGCCTCGAACGCGGTGCGGTTCCTACCCGGGCACGACCAGTGGGTGATGGGACCCGGCACCAAGGACGGGCGCGTCACGCCGCAGTCCCGGCGTGATCTCATCACCCGCAAGGCCAACCCGGTGATCTTCCGCGGCGTCGTCTGCGGAACCTGGGCACGCAAGGGTGACGACCTCACCGTCGTCTGGCTCGACAGGCGACGTCCAGCCGATCAGGCCATCGAGCAGGAGGCCGTCAGACTCGGCACGCTCGTCGGCCGCGAGCTGACCGTCACGCTCACCTCCTCACCGACCACTGGGGCGACGAGGGCCGGGTAACGGTCACCCACCACCGGGATGGATCGATCGGCGCCGGCCGCCCTCGCGCCGCGACTCGGCTACCTCCCTGGCAACGGCCTCAACCTGAACATGAGGATGCCGAGGTACTTGTCCATCACCGCTTGCTTGTGGGGATAGCGCTCGGCGGCTTCGGGAGGCATCTGCGGCTCGAGCGCAGCCTCGATCCAGAGTCCGGCTGCGCTGAACGTGTTCAGCAGATCCGACATCGTGTACGGCCGTTTGGTGAGGGTCACGTGGTCGTTCCAGCTCTGGTGCCGGTAGGCGAACGGCTCGGTCGCGAAGTACTCCTCTCCCAGTGAGGTCCCGTTCTCCTCCGCACGCTCGATGGCGTACCGGATCGGCTGGGTCCGGGTGAGGAGAATGAAGCCGTCCTCGGTCAGCATCTCGCGCGCGGTCTGCAAGGCCCTCACCCCGTTGGCCGCGTACCCGAAGGACTGCAGGAACAGGATCCGATCGAACCTCCGGCCCGCGAGTCCGGGGACCACCGCCAGGTCGGAGAGATCACCCTCGATGAGCTCGACTCCCGGCGGGGGGGTGATGAAGTTCCCGCTGATGTCGACGCCGACCGACGCGGAGGCCCCGTCGTTGGCGAGCTGCGCAATCTTCGCCCCGTTGCCGCATCCGGCGTCCAGGATGGCGAGGCCGGTGACGTCGCCGAGCAGAGCGCGCTGGGCCGGCCACTCGACGAGTCGGTCGAGTGAGTCCTCGCGGGCGCGGGCCTGCTCGAAGCCGGAGGCGAGCGTCCCCCATGGGTGGCTCGAGTCGCCGCCAACCGGGCCAGCAGCGTGGGTTACCGAGCTCTCCTCGACCATGTGCGCATGATGCCGGACGACCGACTCTGCGCACTGATCGCCCCGAGGTACGCGGCAGGTGCCGTTCCTCGGCACGACCGCGCCGATCGGCGGGCGGGAAGAAGCCCGTGGTCGGCAAGGTTGCGTGGGGTATGACCACACTTGTCGACCGCACCGTCGCGGCGCTGCGTGCCAACCACAGCGCCCTCGCGGCGCTGACGCCCACCTTGTCCGAAGCGGATCTGAGCAAGCCCAGTGGTGCGACGGAGTGGAGCGTCGCGCAGGTGCTCTCGCACCTTGGCAGCGGTGCGGAAATCGCCCGCAAGCCGATCGCGGCCGCCGCGGGCGGGCGGGTCGAGGATGAGGACAACCAGGCGATCTGGGCACGGTGGAACGCGTCCGCCCCGGCCGACCAGGCAGCCGAGTTCGTCACGCACGACCTGGCGTACCTCGAGACGGTTGAGGCGCTCAGCGACGAGCAGCGCGCAAGCCTGAAGGTCGACCTGGGCTTCCTCCCCGAGCCGGTCCCGCTGGTGGTCGCGCTCGGCATGCGGCTCAACGAAGTTGCCAACCACAGCTGGGACGCGCGCGTCGGCGTCGACCCGTCCGCAACCGTGGACCCCGAGTCCGCGGAACTGATCGTCGAGCTCTTCGGCGGACCGTTGGCGTTCCTGCTGGGGTTCACCGGAAAGCCCCACGAGGTCGAACGGGAGGTCCGCCTGGCGATCCCGGGCGGTGCACTCGAGATCACCGACGCGGTCACCGTGCTGGGCTCGATCGACGATCCAACGGCCGTCTTCGAGGGTCCGGCGGAGGCCGTGGTGCGGCTGCTCAGCGGCCGGCTCGGCCCCGAGCACGCCGCTGAGGTGACCGTGACCGGCAACGTCACGCTGGACGAGCTCCGCAACGTCTTCCCGGGCTACTGAGCCGCAGCAGACTACCCACGAGCGGCGTGACCGCTCTCGTTGTTGAGATGACGAAGAAGCGCCACGCCAGCCTTGCGTTGTGGCCCATCTCCGGAGGCACAGGAGCCGCCGATGTGACTGGCAACGCACCAGGCGTCGCGGAGGTTCGCGCGAGGTTCACCCGACGTTGGCGTCGCGCTCGCCGTCCGATCTGACGGGGGTCGTTGACTTCTTGTGGCACGCAGACCGGCTGCGTCCACGAGGAGGAACCGTGAGTCCCACCGCTCCTGGCTTCACCCAGCGAGGCATCACCCGACGAGCCGCCCTCGGTTCCGTCGCGGCGAGCGTCGTCGCAGTTGCCACGCCCGGCTCGGGCGCCGAGGCAGCGTCGTCGACCGCGGGCCCGGCATCGTCCCGCCGGCCGCTGGTGATCGGGCACCGCGGCGCGGCCGGCTACCGGCCGGAGCACACGCTCGCCTCCTACGAGCTGGCCGCCCGGATGGGCGCCGACTTCATCGAGCCGGACCTGGTGTGCACCAAGGACGGCGTGCTGGTCGCCCGGCACGAGAACGAGATCGGCGGCACCACGGACGTCGCGGATCACCCCGAGTTCGCCGGACGGCGTGCCACCAAAACCGTGGACGGTGTGGCCGTGACCGGATGGTTCACCGAGGACTTCACCCTGGCCGAGCTGAAGACGTTGCGCGCCAAGGAGCGCCTGCCGCTGGTCCGCCAGGAGAACACCCTCTACGACGGGCTGTTCCAGGTCCCGACGTTCGCCGAGGTGCTCGCGCTGCGGACTCGCCTGTCCCGCGAGCTGCGGCGCACCATCGGGGTGTACCCCGAGACCAAGCACCCGACGTACTTCCAGTCGGTCGGGCTGCCCCTGGAGGCTCGGCTGGTGCGCGCCCTGAACCACGCCGGCCTCAACACCCGTTCTGCGCCGGCGTTCGTGCAGTCCTTCGAGCTCACCAACCTGGTCGAGCTGCGAGCCGCGCTCGGGCTGCGCACGCGGGCGGTCTTCCTGACCTCGGCCAGTGGTGCGCCGTACGACCTCAAGAGCTCCGGCGACCCGCGAACGTACGCCGAGCTGACCACCTCGGCGGGGCTGAAGTCGTTGCAGCACCTACGGATCGACGGTGTCGGCCCGGACAAGAGCCAGGTGATCGGACGGGCGGCCGACGGGACCCTCGGCAGCCCGACGTCCCTGGTCGCGGATGCCCACGCGGCCGGGCTCGTCGTCCACCCGTACACGTTCCGGGCCGAGAACCAGTTCGTGCCCGTCGATCTGCGGGTGGGCGCCGACCCCACCGCGTTCGGCCGCGCCCTCGACGAGCAGCTCGCGTTCCTGCGCACCGGGATCGACGGCCTGTTCACCGATCAGAGCGATATCAGCGTGCTGGCGCGGGACCTGCTCCGAGACGGTGGTCAGCGCCGGGCGGCGTGACCGGACGTCCCTGCAGCAGAACGGATCGGACGTCGTGCAGGGCCATGATCGAGGCCGCCACGTCGCCGGCGACGAGGACCAGGTCGGCGTCGTAGCCCGGAGCGACCCGTCCCTTGCGCTCGCCGAGGCCGACGGCGGCGGCAGCCCGTGACGTCGCCGTGGCCAGTGCCTGCGCCACGGTCAGTCCGGCGCTGACCAGGTCGCCGACGGCGAAGGGAAGGGCGCCGTGCCGCTTGGGCGGCTGGATCCCGGAGTCGACGCCGGTGACCAGCTGGATTCCAGCCCGGTGCTGGCGCCCGACGAACTCGTAGCGCATCCGCATCATCTGCTCGGCGGTGACGCCCATCCGGTCCATGACGGCCTTGATCGGCGCCGGCGGCTCCTTCATCAGGTCCGGGTCCGTCCCCAGCGTCGGGCACAGCACGATCCCGCTGCGCGCCCAGGCGTCCAGCAGGTCGTCGGACGCCTGGCCGAAGCCGCGCTCGGTGACGCAGGACCCGTGTTCCACGCCGTCCACGCCGACGTCGAGGGCCTGCTGCACCGACGGTGTGCCGTGCGCGTGCGCGGTCACCGGGAGCCCGGCCGCGTGGGCCTGCTCGACGAGGCGCCGCAACCCGTCGTCGCTGAACTGGGTGCGCAGGACGTCGGTCCCCGGGGTGTTGACCCCTCCCGACGCCATCACCTTGACCACGTCGACGCCGCGCTCCACGCGCTCGGCGACCGCGCGGGCGATGACCTCCTCGCTGGCGACAGCCCCGCCGAGGAAGTGGCAGTGGCCGCCGGCCGTGGTGATCGGCGGCCCCGAGGCGACGATGGTGGGCTCGACGAGCCCAGGATGCTGGCGGTCGCGCCGGTCCACGACGCAGAAGTCGCGGTCGCCCAGGTCGCGCACCGTGGTGACCCCAGCGGCGAGCTGGTCGCCGAGCGCCTGCGTGATGACGCCGTCGAGCTCGGCGGGGGAGTAGCCGGCGACCCGGTCGAGCGCGTTCAGCCCGCTGTCGGCCACCAGGTGGCTGTGGGCGTCGATCAGCCCCGGAAGGAGCGTGCCGTCGTGCACGGTGACGCTGCACCCGGCGGGAAGGTCGTGCCCACGGGATTCGACACCGACGACCACGCCGTCCTCGACGAGCACGGTAGCCCCGCCGTCCAGGAAGGTCTCACCGTCGAAGACGGTCGTGGCCCGAATCGCCTGCACGCCCTCCGTGGTACCCCTGCCATCCCCAGGAGGGCAAGCCCTGGCACGTGGTGCGCGCCGTGGTGCGAGGCACCGGGTCACGATCACGACCACCTCGCTCACACCCCATCTCGCACGACAGGTCCATCCGGCCGAAAGCTGGTGCGAGGTCGAGGATGGCGGGGGTAACGTTCGCGGCCATGCCATTCGAACGCGTTCGCCCACCCGCCATTGCCGACGAGCGCACCCAGCTCACGGGCTGGTACGACCTCCAGCGAGCGCTGGTCCGGTTCAAGGCCGAGGGTTTGAGCGAGGCCGACGCCCACCGCGCCGTGCTGCCATCGTCACCACGGATGACCGTGGCGGGCCTCGTCTCGCACCTGCGCTGGACGGAGCACTGCTGGTTCGAGGTGATCTTCCTCGACACGCCCGCCGCCGAGAACCCCCAGTTCACCGAGGGGTCCGAGGACCTGGACTTCCTGGTGGACGACGTCCCGCTGGCCCAGTTGCTCGACGACTACGAACGCCAGTGCGCCAGGTCGAACGAGATCATCGCGGCCCACAGCCTGGACGAGGCCGGCCACCACCAGGATCCTGACTGGGCCGCACCGACCCTGCGCTGGATGGTGCTCCACATGCTCGAGGAGACCGCGCGTCACGTCGGGCAGCTCGACGCCATCCGCGAGCTGATCGACGGCGAAACGGGCTACTACTAGTCCCGAACACCACCGCAGGCGGCCGTACGATCAACCGCATGAGCGTGGTCTACAACATCGTCGTCGTCATGCACCTGCTCGGCATGGCCGCCGTCGTCGGCGGCTACCTGACGGTGCTGCGTCAGCCGCGGGTGCTCGGCATCATGCGGGACGGCGCGGGCACCGCGCTGCTGGCCGGGATCGTGCTGGTCGGGCTGGCCGAGTCCGACGCGGTCGACAAGGACCTGAACCACGCGAAGATGGGCGTCAAGCTCGTCGTCGCGCTCGCCGTCCTCGCCCTGGCGATCGTCGGGGCCAAGCGCGACAGGGAAGGCAAGGACTCGGCGGTGCTGGCGCACCTCGTCGGCGGCCTCGCCATCCTCAACGTGGTCGTCGCCGCCGTCTGGCGCTGACGCCGCGCCCCGAACCGGCGCTCACCCGGTCGCGACCACCCGGAACGCCTCGGCCAGTCGCCCCTCACCGAGCCCACCGCCCGACGCGACCGTCGTTCCCCACTGCCGCAACCGCTCCTCGAGCCCGTCGCCGAGGTGGCCGGTCTGGCTGACGTGGGCGTGCAGCGCGGCGAGCTTGCGGTCGAAGTCGTCGGTGATGTCGACGGTGTGGTTCGACTCGGGGTGCGCCATCATCCACAGCTCCTGGACGGTCCACGGCTCCAGGCCCTCGTCGGCGATGAGCTCCGGCCAGGCGAAGGGGTTGCGCGCCGCCGGGTAGACGGCCCGGACGGTCGCCTCACCTGCGGCCAGGTGGTCCGGGTGGCTGGCACCGAGCCGGTCCCAGAACCGGTCCGGGCTCTGCGTCAGCACCCGCTGCGGCCGCACCTGGCGGATCACCCGGCAGATCTCCCGCTGCAGCTCGAAGGTCGGCTCCAGCCAACCGTCCCGGTACCCGCTCAGGAAGCGGACGTCGTCCACCCCGACCGCCGCGGCGGCGGCCCGCTGCTCGGCCTCGCGGATCGCCGGCATCTGGTCGCGCGGCGTCTCGTCGAAGCCGCCCTGCTCGCCGTACGTGCACAGCAGGTAGGTCACCTGAAGCCCCGCCTGGACGAAGCCGGCCATGGTGCCCGCCGAGCCGAAGTCGACGTCGTCCGGGTGCGCGACGACGGCGAGGACGCGCTCGATCTCGTTGTCCGGCAAGGGCATGCGGTTCTCCTTCAGAGGGTGCGGCTGGCGGTCAGGCGTGGGCGGCCGGCTCGTGGGCGCCGTGCCGGCGGGCCTCGAACTGCAGTGTGGAGTGCTCGACGTCGAAGTGCCCGGCGAGGCACTCCTGGAGCCGGTCGAGCATGGCGGGCAGGTGCCCGTCGTGGAAGCACTCGTCCTCGACGACGACGTGCGCGGACAGCACCGGCAGGCCCGTGGCGACCTGCGAGGCGTGCAGGTCGTGCACCTCCAGCACGTGTGGGACGTCGAGCAGGTGCTGGCGCACCTGGGACAGGTCCAGGCCGCGCGGCGTCGACTCCAGCAGCACGTCGACGCTCTCGCGCAGCAGCCGCCAGGTACGCGGCAGGATGAGCGCGCCGATCAGCAGGGACGCCACGGCATCGGCGCGCAGCCAACCGAGCGTGGCGATCAGCACGGCGGCGACGATCACCGCCACCGAGCCGAGCGCGTCGTTGAGCACCTCGAGGAACGCGGCCCGCAGGTTCAGGTCATGGTTGCGGGCGCCGACCAGCACCCAGATCGCCACCGCGTTGCCGACCAGGCCGACCACCCCGAAGAGCAGCATCGAGTCGGCGGAGACGTCGGGCGGGTCGATCAGCCGGCGCACCCCCTGGACGAGGACGAACCCGCCGACGGCCAGCAGCACCGCCGCCTGCGCGGCCGCGGACAGCACCTCGGCGCGGCGGTACCCCCAGGTGCGCTTGTCGGACGCCGGTCGGCGGGCCAGGGTGGCGGCGATCAGCGCGAGCGTGAGGCCGGCGACGTCGGTCAGCACGTGCCCGGCGTCCGCGAGCAGCGCGAGGCTGCCCGAGATGACCGACCCGATCACCTCGGCGACCAGGATCGTCACGGTGATGCTGAGCACGACGGCGAGGCGCCCGCGGTGTGCGCCGGCTCCCGCGCCGACACCCAGCGGGACGCCGTGGTCGTGTCCGTGGCTGCTCATCACGGTCAGCCTACGGTCGCCGTCGGTGGCCCGACGTAGGCTGGTCCGTGATGAGCACCCTGTTCGATGACATCCCCGTCCCGGGCTTCGGCACCGACTCCATCGACGACCCCTCGGGGACCGCGCCGGCGTCCGCCCAAGCCCTGCTCGAAGGGCTGAACCCGCCCCAGCGCGAGGCCGTCCTGCACGAGGGCTCGCCGCTGCTGATCGTGGCCGGTGCGGGCTCGGGCAAGACCCGCGTGCTGACCCACCGGATCGCGTACCTGCTGGCCGAGCGCGGGGCCCGGCCGGGCCAGGTGCTGGCGATCACCTTCACCAACAAGGCCGCCGGTGAGATGAAGGAGCGGGTGGCCGCGCTGGTCGGCCCGCGGGCGGCGTCCATGTGGGTCTCGACGTTCCACAGCGCGTGCGTGCGGATCCTGCGCCGCGAGGCCTCGCACGTCGGCCTGAAGTCGACGTTCTCGATCTACGACGCGGCGGACAGCCAGCGGCTGATGGCGCTGGTCTGCCGCGAGCTCGACCTGGACCCCAAGCGCTACCCGCCGCGCTCGTTCAGCGCCCAGGTGTCGAACCTGAAGAACGAGCTGGTCGACGAGGAGTCGTTCGCCCAGCGCGCGGGCGACGAGTCGAACCCGACCGAGCGGATGCTCGCCGAGGCGTACCGGATGTACCAGCAGCGGCTGCGCCAGGCGAACGCGCTGGACTTCGACGACCTGATCATGACGACGGTGAACGTCCTGCAGGCCTTCCCGGACGTCGCGGAGCACTACCGCCGCCGCTTCCGGCACGTGCTGGTGGACGAGTACCAGGACACGAACCACGCGCAGTACGTGCTGGTCCGCGAGCTGGTGGGCGGCTCGGCGGCCGAGGCCAAGCGCCGCCCCGAGGGCAGCGAGGACGTCGTCGAGGTGCCCCCGGCCGAGCTGACCGTCGTCGGCGACCAGGACCAGTCGATCTACGCGTTCCGCGGCGCCTCGATGCGCAACATCGTCGAGTTCGAGTCCGACTACCCGGACGCCAGGACGATCATGCTCGAGCAGAACTACCGCTCCACGCAGACGATCCTGACCGCCGCGAACGCGGTGATCTCGCGCAACCCCGAGCGCCGCCCGAAGAACCTCTGGACGGCGCACGACGGCGGCCCGAAGATCGTCGGCTATGTCGCGGACAACGAGTGGGACGAGGCCGCGTTCGTCGCGGAGGAGATCGACCGGCTCACGGACAACGAGGGCGTCAAGCCGCGGGACGTCGCCGTGTTCTACCGGACGAACGCTCAGTCGCGCGCGGTGGAGGAGGTGCTCGTCCGGGTCGGGCTGCCGTACAAGCTGGTCGGCGGCACCCGCTTCTACGAGCGGCGCGAGGTCAAGGACGCGCTGGCCTACCTGCGGGTACTTGCCAACGGCGCCGACACCGTGAACCTGCGACGCATCCTGAACGTCCCCAAGCGCGGCATCGGTGACCGGGCCGAGGCCGTGGTCGCGGTGCTCGCCGAGCGGGAGCGGATCTCGTTCGCCGAGGCGCTGGCCCGGGCCGACGAGGCACCGGGCATCGCCAGCCGGTCGCTGTCCTGCATCCGCGCCTTCACCGCGCTGATGGAGGCGCTGCGCACCATCGTGGACGGCGGCGCCGGCCCGGCGACGGTGCTGGAGGCGATCCTCGAGCAGACCGGCTACGTCGCTGAGCTGCAGGCCAGCCACGATCCGCAGGACGAGACCCGGCTGGAGAACCTCGCCGAGCTGGTGCAGGTGGCCCGCGAGTTCGAGGAGACGTCACCCGAGGGGACGCTCACCGAGTTCCTGGAGCGGGTCTCCCTGGTCGCCGACACGGACGACATCCCGGACGCCGAGGCCGAGGAGCTCGGCGTCGTCACCCTGATGACGTTGCACACCGCGAAGGGCCTGGAGTTCCCGGTGGTCTTCCTCACCGGCATGGAGGACGGCGTCTTCCCGCACCTGCGCGCGCTCGGCGACGCCACCGAGCTGGCCGAGGAGCGACGGCTGGCCTACGTCGGCATCACCCGCGCGATGGAGCGGCTGTACCTGTCGCGGGCCAGCGTCCGCAGCGCCTGGGGTGCGCCGTCGTACAACCCCGCGTCGCGCTTCCTCGACGAGCTACCCGCCGAGCTGGTCGACTGGCGCCGCACCGACCCGACCGGGGTGCGCGGCAGCTCGACGCCCGCGGTGGCCCGGCTGTCCCAGCAACCCGGCGTCCGGTCACCCGGCAACCGCCCGATCATCCACCTGGAGCCGGGGGACCGGGTCACCCACGACACCTTCGGCCTCGGCACGGTCGTGCAGATGGAGGGCTCGGGCGACAAGAGCCTCGCGCACGTCGACTTCGGCGAGGACGGCGTGAAGCGTCTGCTCCTGCGCTACGCGCCGGTCACCAAGCTCTGACCGCCGGCGTGGCAGCATCCACGCCATGCCTGACGCAGAGACGACCATCGGTCAGGGCGACGCCGCCCTGGACCAGCGCCTCCGGGACGAGCTGGAGGCGTTCAACACCGCGGCCACGCCTGAGGTCGCCCCGGCCCAGGAGCTCACGGTCCGCATGGACGAGGACGGCGACCTGGTCGCCGGTGCCTCCGGGTGGACGTGGGGTCGGGCCGCCGGCATCGGCCTGACCTGGGTGCGGGACGACCGGCGAGGCGACGGCGTCGGCGCGGCGCTGATCGCGGCCTTCGAGGCCGCCGCCCAGGACCGCGGCTGCACGCACGTCTTCGTCACGTCGTTCACGTTCCAGGCCCCCGCCTTCTACGAGCGGCTGGGCTACGTGGAGATCTTCCGCTGGGAGGCCGTCCCGACTCCCGGGCGGGACGACGTCCACCTGCGCAAGGAGCTCTGACCGGCTCAGGCGATGCCGAGCTGGTCGCGCCGACGGGTGATGTAGGCGACCTCGGCGGTGTTCGTGGCGAGGTCGATGGCCCGCTCGTACGCGGCGCGGGCCTCCGCCGAGCGCCCGATCCGGCGCAGCAGGTCTGCCCGCGTGACGTGGTAGGCGTGGTAGCCGTCCAGGTCGAGCCGGTCGACCAGCGCCAGCGCCACCTCGGGCCCGTCGAGCTCGGCGAGGGCCACGGCCCGGTTGAGCGCGACGATGGGGGAGGGGTCGATACGGGCGAGCTGGTCGTAGAGGGCGACGATCTGGGACCAGTCGGTGTCGCGCACGTCCCGGGCTGAGGTGTGCACGGCGTTGACGGCAGCCAGGATCTGGTAGCGCCCTGGGCGTCCCCGGCCCGCTGCGACAGCCGAGATCTGCTCCCAGACGAGCGCGTGGCCCTCCGCGATCAGGGCGGCATCCCAGGCACCACGGTCCTGCTCGTCGAGCGTGACCAGCTCACCCGAGGCCGAGACACGCGTCGACCGCCGGGCCTCCGTGAGGAGCATCAGCGCCAGCAAACCGGCCACCTCACCATCGGCGGGCAGCAGGGCGTGCACCAGCCGGGTCAGCCGGATCGCCTCCAGGGTGAGGTCGCCTCGGACGGGCTCGCGCTCGGGGTCCGAGCTGAGGTACCCCTCGTTGAAGACCAGGAAGAGCACCGTCAGGACGCCGGCGACGCGGGCCGGGAGGTCCTCGGTTGACGGCACCCGATAGGGGATCCTGGCCGCTTTGATCTTGCCCTTCGCCCGGGTGATCCGCTGCCCGATGGTGGCCTCCTGGACCAGAAAGGCGCGACCAATCTCGGGCGTCGTCAAACCCCCGACCATCCGCAGCGTCAACGCGATCCGGGCGTCCATCGCCAGCGACGGGTGACAGCAGGTGAAGATCAGCCGGAGCCGGTCGTCGTCGATCGCGCCGAGCCGCTCAGGTCCGTCGCCTTCGTACAGCACCTGAGCCTCCTTCTGCTTGTCGTCGCGTCGCGACTCCCGGCGCAGCCGGTCGATCGCGCGACGGTTCGCCGTGGTGGTGATCCAGCCGCCCGGATTCGGCGGGACGCCGTCCGTCGGCCAGCGCTCGACGGCGACCGCGAACGCCTCGGCGGCCATCTCCTCGGCGAGGTCCAGGTCGCCGAAGCGCCTGGTCAGGGAGGCGACCACGCGAGCCCACTCCTCGCGGTGGACCCGGGTGATCGCCTCGGCGACGTCCGTCACATGCTCGCGAAGGGGCGTACCTCGACCTTGCCGCGGCAGGCCTTCGACCCCTCGGCGGCCAGCTTCAGCGCCACGTCGAGGTCGGGTGCCTCGATGATCCAGAAGCCGCCGAGGTACTCCTTCGACTCCAGGTAGGGCCCGTCGGTGAACACGGGCTCCCCGTTCTGCCCGTCGACGACGGTCGCGGTCGTGGCCGCCTCCAGGCCGTTGGCGTAGACCCAGTAGCCCTGCTCCTGGAGGCGCTCGTTGAAGGCGCCGGTGTCGGCCATCGCCTGGTTCATGGCCTCCTCGGACGGGTAGCTGCCGAAGTCGGTGCGCTCGGCCGGCCCGTAGACCGACATCAGGTACTGCGTCATCTCTGTCTCCTTAGGGTGTCGTGGGCCGGTCCGCCCACTGTCTACCCTCGCAACGAATGCCTCGGGTCAGATCCGACACCTATCCTGGACGCTTTTCAGGCCAGGGCAGCCAACAGCTCGGCCTTGGGCTTGTTCGACAGGCCGGTGAGGCCGCGACGGCGTGCCTCGGCCCGCAGCTGGACGACCGTCCACTCGGCGTCCGGACCGGCCGCCGCGACGGCTGGCACCTCCGCGGCGCTGGGCTTGCGCGACTTCTTGAGCGACTTCTTCGTCACCTTGAGCTGGGACCGGAGCTCGGCGGCTGACGCCTCGGCCTTCGTGGCGCGCTGCTTCCAGCTGTCTCGCTTGGCCTCTGCGCTCTTCAGGTCGGTGCGGAGCTGCTTGATGGTCGCCTCGTGCTGCTTGTCGGCGGCTGACTTCGGCTTCTTCTTGGCCATGGGACTCCTTCGCTGGAGTCCCCAGCATGGCCCCGCACCGGGCCAAAGCCAACCATCGCCCGGCTCAGGCGGACGCAGCCTCCCAGGCGAACCCGTCCGGGTCGGTGAAGGGCTCGGTGCCACCGACGACGACGATCCGGTGCGACCCGGTCCCGTCCTCGGGCACGCCGGCGTCCTTCGCGAGGGCCCTGCGCCCGTAGAGCGCGAGCTTCACCGTCGACGACGGGGTGTCGAACTCGACGTACTTGGCGCCGAAGCTCTTGCCCACCGTCAGGCCGCGCTCGACGTAGAAGCGCTTGGTCGCACGGACGTCGCTGACCCCGAGGAGGAGCACGATCTGGTCGATCTCCCGGTTGGCCGGTCCGGTGTTCTTCTTGGACGACGACGCGACCTTCCAGATCGTCCCGTCCGGTGCCTGGACGACGCCGCCGTACCCCCAGAAGCTCTTCGCCGCCGGCTTCAGCGACGTCGCGCCCGCGGTCAGCGCGGCGCCGACGATCGCATCGACGTCCGCCGGCTGCGCCACCACGACCGACAGCGTGAACCCGCGGAAGCCGCTCGTCGGCGCCTGCGACTCGCGCAGGCTCAGCAGGTGGTCGACGCCGAGTGCGGCGTAGAACGCCTGGGCGGCAACGGGATCGGCGACGTCGAGGACGACGGACGTGATCGACGTCAGGGCGTGTCCTTCAGTTCGTGACTCGGTGGTATCCATGCCGTTCACGCTAGGCGCGGCACCCGCGGGGATGCTTCTCGATTCCTGACCGCTTGCGATTCCGGCCTGGATTCCGGTGGGAGCGCCGCTACCGGAGTCAGAACGTCCGGAACCCGTTCTAGCCTCACGCCATGAGCGACAACGACTACCCCTGGGAACCCCCGCTCGCGGGCAACGAGGTCCAGCACCTCACCGGCGCCGTCGACCGGCTGCGCACCACCTTCCGCTGGAAGGCCGGCGGCCTCGACTCGGCCGGGCTCCAACACCGCGTCGGAGCCTCGACGCTGACCCTCGGTGGGCTGCTCAAGCACCTCGCCGCCGTCGAGGACTACTCCTTCACCCACAAGCTGCGCGGTGAGCCGATCGGCGAGCCGTGGGAGTCGACCGGCTGGGACGGGGGCAACGACTGGGAGTTCGCCAGCGCCGCTGACGACAGCCCCGCCGACCTCTACGCCCTCTGGGACGGCGCCGTCGAGCGCTCGCACGCGCGGCTCGCCGCGGCGCTCGCGGACGGCGGGCTCGACCAGCCCATCCACGCCAGTAGCGACTCCGGAGAGCACGCCAACCTGCGCCGCCTCGTCTTCGACCTCGTGGAGGAGTACGGCCGGCACACCGGGCATGCGGACCTGCTGCGCGAGGCCGTGGACGGTCTCACCGGTGAGGACCCGCCGGCCGGCTGGCACCCCTGAGGGCCGGCGCTCAGCCGGCGTCGGGGTTGGTCGACTCCGAGCCGATCGCCAGCCGGGAGCCGACCCGCACACCCCAGCGCTCCAGCTGACCGACGCCGGTCTCGACGGTCGACCGCGCGCGCAGACGCCAGCGCGTCATGCCCCAGGTCGGGCGCAGGGTCGCGACGTGTAGCACCACACCGTCCCCGTCCAGCACCGCGACGTCGATCGGGTACTTCATGCCGACCATGTGCACGCTCGGGCACCGGGTGATCCACAGGGCGCCGTCGACGGCGGACGTCTTCAGCAGACCCTTGCGGCGAGCCCCGGAGCTACGGGCCACCGAGAGGGGAGCGACCGGGGCGTCGTCGACGAGCAGGACGTCGTCCCCTGGCCCGAAGACGGGCAGCGCGCCGGAGGCCATCGCCGGGCGGGTCAGATCTTCAGACCGCGCTTGGCCAGCCACGGCTGCGGGTCGACCGGGCCGGCGCCGTCCGGGTGGATCTCGAGATGCAGGTGCGGTCCGGTGGAGTGGCCGGTGTTGCCGACCTCGCCGACCTTCTGGCCGGGCGTGACCTTCTCGCCGACCTTGACCTCGATCTGCGACATGTGGCCGTACCAGCTGACGGTGCCGTCCCAGTGCCGGATCTCGACCTTGTTGCCGTAGCCGCTCTGCTGGCCGGCGAACACGACGGTGCCGGAGGACAGCGCGCCGATGCGGCTGCCGATCGGCGCGGCCAGGTCGTCCCCGGCGTGGAGCTTGCCCCAGCGGGCCCCGAAGTCGGAGGTGAAGCGGAAGTTGCTGAGCGGCATGACCCAGCGGTGCGCCATCGCGCGGGCCTTGCGCTGCTTGTCCTCGAGCTTCTGGCGCTTCTCGGCGCGGCTGGCCCGAGCCGCCGCCTCGGCCCGCGCCTCGCGGGCCTGGGTGAGCATCACGGACTGCGCCTCGCGCTCCCGCAGACCGGCGACCTGTGCGCTGCCGGTGACGCCGCCCGACGCCGAACCAGAGCCGTTCGTGTTCTTCAGTGCACCCGTGTCGTCACCGCTCGCATTCGCCGCCGTACCCGCCAGTCCCGGGATCACAGCCGCACCGGTGGCGGTCAGCGTCAGCGCCGCCGCCGCTGCCCCAGGCAGGGCAGAGGAGCGGGGACGGACCTCGGCGCGGTGGCGACCACGGTGGCGACCGGCGTACTTGGTGCGTTTGGGCAAAACGGGACCTCACGATGGGGCGTGGAGCAAGGGGCTCTCCGACCATACGGTGGTGACGGCCAGTGATCAAGTTGATGATTGACTACGCTGTGTGACGTTCCCGCCAGGCTCGCCCGCCCGCCGACGCCCGCGCGGCGACTGCGCACGCGCCTCGCGCCGCGGCGCGAGCGGTGAGACCCCGGGCCGCAGCGTCGACCCGTCGACGTCCAGCTGGGCGAGCTCGGAGCAGATCCCGTGCACCACCCGCGGGTCGATCGGCAGCGACATGTGCCCCACCCGGGAGACCAGCTCGTTGCGCACGGTGAGGTCGGGGTGCAGCATCCGGGCGTTGCGCTGCGGCACGATCATCTGGTCCAGGTCGGACCAGTACGCGACGAACCGGGTGCGGCAGCCGGCGCTCGGGTCGTCGAGCTCGGCGAGCAGGTCGCTGCCGGGTCGCAGCTGTCGGCCCAGCCGGGCGGGCAGCAGGTACGCGGGCAGGGTGCCGCCGTGCGGGGTGCCCAAGGTGACCAGCGTGTGCACCCGCTCGTCGCCGCCGAGGCGCTGCACGTAGTAGCGGGCGATCAGCCCGCCGAGGCTGTGGCCCACGACGTGCAGCCGCTCGTAGCCGGTGTCCGCGGCGATCGCCTCGACCTCGGCCGCGAGGCGCTCCGCCGCGACCCGGATGTCGGTGGTCAGCGGTGAGTAGTTGATGGAGTGCACCCGGCCGAAGCCCCGTCGCAGCAGGCCGCGGCGCAGCAGCGTGAAGATCGAGCGGTTGTCCACCATCCCGTGCACCAGCAGGATCGGCGTCCCGGCGGCCTCGACGTCCCCGATCAGCAGGCCGCGCTGCACCGGCGGCAGGTGCCCGACGCCGTACTGGCGGGGGACGTCGCCCGCCCGCTCGGACGGCGCGAGCACGCCGAGCGGGTACAGCGCGAGGTGGGTGGCCAGCCAGGCGCCCTCCACGACGGCGCCGCGCATCCCGGACGGCGACAGCAGCGTGCGCGCCCCGCGCGAGACCGCCTTCGACGTGCTGCGGGCCCGGCTGATCGCCCGACGCCCCGAGGTCCTCACGAGCCGGGACGTTACCCGCAGGTAGGGGCGGACGCAGGACGACGCGGCGAAAGCCGCCCACGAAGGGCCGCTAGAGTTTCGGCGCAGTCCGGCGACGGTGCCGGCCCGCCCCGTGACCAGGAGGTCCCGCCGCAATGAGCAGCAGCGCACCGATCCGCGTCGTCGTCGCCAAGCCGGGGCTGGACGGCCACGACCGGGGGGCGAAGGTCGTGGCGCGGGCGCTGCGTGACGCGGGCATGGAGGTCGTCTACACCGGCCTGCACCAGACGCCCGAGCAGATCGTCGAGGCGGCCATCGCCGAGGACGCGGACGTCGTCGGCCTGTCCGTGCTGTCCGGTGCGCACATGACGCTCTTCGCCAAGGTCGTCGCCCTGCTCAAGGAGCGCGACGCGGAGGACATCGTCGTCTTCGGCGGCGGGATCATCCCCGAGGGCGACATCCCCGAGCTGCAGAAGCTCGGCGTCGCGAAGGTGTTCACGCCCGGCGCCACCATGGAGTCCATCGTCACCTGGGTGCGGGAGAACGTTTCCTCCGACTGACCGCCCGGGCCGCCCGCCGGGCGCCCGCCGTGTGCGGTTCGTCGCACTTGGCGCACCGGCGTCGTGCGACGTCCACGCACAGGGCTAGGCTCGCCAGCGGCCCTGCCGGCCGCCCCCCGGGGTGCGTCCGCGGCCTCATGAACCCGACGACGACGTCACCGGAAGGCGAGAAACCCGTGGACCTGTTCGAGTACCAGGCGCGCGACATGTTCGCCGAGCACGGGGTTCCCGTGCTCGATGCGGCGGTTGCCGACACCCCCGAGGAAGCCCGCGCGGGCGCGGAGCGCATCGGCGGCGGCACCGTCGTCGTCAAGGCCCAGGTGAAGGCCGGCGGGCGCGGCAAGGCCGGCGGCGTCAAGCTCGCCCACTCCCCGGACGAGGCGGCCGAGAAGGCCGGCGAGATCCTCGGCATGGACATCAAGGGCCACACCGTCCACCGCGTGATGGTCGCCCAGGGCGCCAAGATCGCCGAGGAGTACTACTTCTCGGTGCTGCTGGACCGGGCCAACCGCTCCCTGCTCGCGATGGCGAGCAAGGAGGGCGGCATGGAGATCGAGCAGCTGGCCGTGGAGCGCCCGGAGGCGCTGGCCCGCATCGCGGTCGACCCGATCGACGGCATCGACGAGGCCAAGGCCCGCGAGATCGTGGACGCGGCCGGTTTCGACGACGACGTCAAGGACGCCATCGCCGACGTCATCCAGAAGCTGTGGGTCGTCTACCGCGAGGAGGACGCGACGCTGGTCGAGGTCAACCCGCTGGTCAAGACCGAGGACGGGGCGATCATCGCCCTGGACGGCAAGGTCTCCCTCGACGAGAACGCCGGCTTCCGGCACCCGGCGCACGAGGCGCTCGAAGACACGGCCGCCGCCGACCCGCTCGAGGCGCAGGCCAAGGCGAAGGGCCTCAACTACGTCAAGCTGGACGGCGAGGTCGGCATCATCGGCAACGGCGCCGGGCTCGTGATGAGCACCCTGGACGTCGTCGCCTACGCCGGTGAGGACTTCGGCGGCGTCAAGCCGGCCAACTTCCTGGACATCGGCGGCGGCGCGTCGGCCGAGGTGATGGCCAACGGGCTGCACATCATCTTGAACGACCCGCAGGTCAAGAGCGTCTTCGTGAACGTCTTCGGCGGGATCACGTCGTGCGACGCGGTGGCCGACGGCATCGTGCAGGCCCTGCAGATCCTCGGCGACGAGGCGACCAAGCCCCTCGTCGTCCGGCTCGACGGCAACAACGTGATCGAGGGACGACGCATCCTCGCCGAGGCGAACCACCCGCTCGTCACGCTCGAGGACACCATGGACGGCGCCGCCCGCAAGGCGGCCGAGCTCGCGGCCGCGAAGTAAGGGACGGACCACACACATGGCAATCTTCCTGACCGAGAACAGCAAGGTCATCGTCCAGGGCATGACCGGCTCCGAGGGGCGCAAGCACACCCAGCGGATGCTGGCCAGCGGCACGAACATCGTCGGCGGCGTCACGCCCGGCAAGGGCGGCCAGAGCGTCGAGTTCGACGGCCCTGACGCACCGGGCGGCGTCCAGATCCCGGTGTTCGGCTCCGTCGGCGAGGCCGTCGAGGCCACCGGCGCGGACGTCACCGTCATCTTCGTGCCCGCGAAGTTCACCAAGGCCGCGGTCGTCGAGGCCGTGGACGCCCAGATCCCGCTCGCCATCTGCATCACCGAGGGCGTCGCGGTCAAGGACACCGCGGAGTTCTTCACCTACGCCCAGCGCTCCGGCAAGACGCGGCTCATCGGGCCGAACTGCCCGGGCCTGATCAGCCCCGGCAAGTCCAACGCGGGCATCATCCCGGCGGACATCAGCGGCGCCGGCCGGGTCGGGCTGGTCTCGAAGTCCGGCACGCTGACCTACCAGATGATGTACGAGCTGCGGGACTTCGGCTTTTCGTCCGCGATCGGCATCGGCGGCGACCCGATCATCGGCACCACGCACATCGACGCGCTGGAGGCCTTCGAGAACGACCCGGAGACCGACGCCATCGTGATGATCGGCGAGATCGGCGGCGACGCCGAGGAGCGCGCCGCTGCGTACATCAAGGACCACGTGACGAAGCCGGTCGTCGGCTATGTCGCCGGGTTCACCGCGCCCGAGGGCAAGACCATGGGCCACGCGGGCGCCATCGTGTCCGGCTCGTCGGGCACTGCGCAGGCCAAGAAGGAAGCCCTCGAGGCCGCCGGCGTGAAGGTCGGCAAGACGCCGTCCGAGACCGCCCAGCTGATGCGCGAGATCATGCAGTCGCTCTGACCCCGCACCAATCGCGAAAGACGTGCCTATCCCGACGCGATAGGCACGTCTTTCGCGTTTGGTGTGCGGTTGCGGCGGCGGGTCAGGGTCAGGTCGACGACGCCGAGCACGAGGGCCGCGCCGATGAACAGCAACGTCACCAGCACGGACGTCGACAGCGCCGACGCGTAGGCCTGCGACACCTTCACGGACGTCGGGCCGGACGTCGTCCCCACCGTCGCGTTCGAGACGCCCTGGGCCGCGAGCGCCGCGAAGAACGCGGACCCGATGACGGCCTGGCCGACCGCGGAGCCGATGCGTTGCGCGGTCTGCAGGACGCCGCCGGCCGCGCCACCCATGCGCGGGTCGACGTCGGCGAGCGATAGCGCCTGGTTCGGCGTGATGATCGCGCCGGCCCCGATCCCGAGCAGCAGCAGCGGCAACGAGAGCCGCAGCGCCGCCTCCAGCGGGTCCGTGGTGACCGGGGCGCTGCGCACCACCAGGTCGATGGCGAGCGCGCCGGCCGCGAAGACGCCCAGGGCCACGATCACCAGGGGACGCCCGAAGCGCGGCACCAGCCGTCCGGCCAGCGGCGCGGCGGTGGCCGACCCGACCGCGAACGCCGTGATCCCCAGCCCGGACTGCAGCGCGGTGAACCCCAGGCCCAGCTGGTAGTAGAGGGCCAGCACCAGCGGTAGCCCGGTGAAGCCGCAGAAGAACAGCAGCGCCAGCCCGACCCCCACGGTGTACGACGGGCGGCGGAACAGCCGCAGGTCGACCAGCGGGTCCTGCCGTGCCTTGGTCAGCCGCCACTCCCGCCGCACGAAGGCGGCGGCGAGCGGCACGGCCGGCAGCAGCAGCCAGAACAGCCTCGCGTCGCGCACGCTGTCGTACTGCACCGTCGGGAAGAGCACGCACAACGTGGTCAGTCCCAGCAGCGCGGCCCCGAGGACGTCGAGCCGTGGCGGCGGGCCGCGCCGAACGTCCCGCGCCGGCAGCCAGCGCCAGGCCAGCACCATCGCGGTCAGCCCGATCGGCACGTTGATGAAGAAGACCAGCCGCCAACCGAGGTCCGGGCCGCCGATCCCGATCAGCAGGCCACCGACCAGCGGTCCGACCGCGGTCGCCGTCCCCACCGTGGCCCCGATGGCCCCGAAGGCCCGCCCGCGCTCCGCGCCGCTGAACAGCTGCTGCACGATCCCCGACACCTGCGGGTTGATCAGGCCGCCGAACAGGCCCTGCACCACCCGGGCCACGATGATCAGCTTCGGGTCGGGCGAGATCCCGACGATCGCGGACGCCACCACGAAGCCGCCGACGCCGATCAGGAACATCGACCGCCGGCCCCGGTCGTCGCCCAGCCGCCCGGCGAGCACCGGCACCAGACCGAAGGCCAGGACGTACCCGGTGACGATCCACTGCAGCTGGGACGGCGTCGCGTCGGTGGCCCGGCCGATCGAGGGCAACGCCACGTTCGTCACGCTGACGTCGATCAGCGTCGCGAACAGCGCGACCTGGCAGACCGCGAGCGCCCGCCACCGGTTCGTGGTGGCGTCGGACGTCATGCCCGCCAGTCTGCCGCCGTCACTGAGCGAGTGCCCACCGCAGCTGGTCGCGGGCCTGCGAACCGATCCGGCGCAGCGCCCCGAAGGTGGCCTGGGTGTCCTCGCTCTTGCGGATCGCGACGGAGGTGACCGTTGATCCCTCGCGGGCCAGGACCACCCACTCGATGGTCTTCGAGCTGGCCGGGGTGCCGTAGTCCGAGGTGGTCCGGTAGACCCGCAGGGACCCGCTCGCGTCGTCGAGCTGGCTCTGCGGGTCCTCGACGACGGTGGCGTTCGGCACGGGAGCGGTCTCGCCGGAGGGCAACGGCCCGGCGTCCGCGATCGCCTGGGCCCGCAGGCGGGCCTGGCAGCGCGGCATCGCGGCGACGAGTTCGTCCATGAGGGTCTGCGCTGCCTGCACCGAGCCCAGGACGCGCACCTTCTGCACCCCGACGTAGCCGCCGGACCGCTCCGTCGCCTGCACCAGCGCGACGTCGCCCTTGAGTCGGGTGTCGGGGTCGCAGTCGAAGTACTGGATCGAGCCCTCGGACTCCTTGAGCGCGGCCGAGACGATCGCCGCGTTGTCGTTCAGGTCGGGCCCGCGCCAGTAGCGGCCGGGCAGGAAGTACCGCGCCGGGACGTCGCCGACACCCACCGGCTGGACGGTGATCACCGAGCGGGTGGCCGGGGTCGCGGGCGTGGTCGCCGAGGAGGTGTCGGTGGGAGACGTGCTCCCGGTACTGGTCCCGGTGGTGGTCCCGGTCGAGGGTGGGGGGACGGACAGCGACTGGGTCGCCGGCGGAGTGGGTGGGGAGGGCGCCGGACCCTGGAGCAGACCGACGCCGGCCGCGACCACCGCGACGGCAGCGACGGCCCCGGCGGCGCCCGCGACCCGCTGGCGCCGCTGGCGACGGTCACCGCGGCGGCGCACGGCACCGGCGTCCGCCAGCGGCACCTGCGCGACGTCGTCGCGCAGCGAGTCCAGGACGTCGTGGACCGGGTCGGTGCTCATGACCGGCCTCCCGGTGCATCGGGCCGGGCTTCGGGCCGGGCATCGGCTCGGGCATCGGGCCGGACGTCGGGAGGCGCGTCGAGCGGCCCGATGATCTGCGCGAGCGCGGCCCGGCCGCGGTGCAGCCGCGCCTTCACCGTGCCCTCGGGGGCGCCGGTCTCGACGGCGACCTGGGCCACCGGCAGCCCGACCAGGTGGTGCAGCACGATGGCCTCGCGCTGAGCGGCCGGGATCTGGCGAAGGGCCTGCACGACGAGCTGGTGGTCCTCGCTGGGCGGCGGCGTCACCGGCTCGCCGCGCTGGCGCAGCAGGTGCCGGGTGGCGGTCACGGTGCGTCGCCAGCGGGAGACCGCGACCCGCCGGGCGACCGTGCGCACCCAGGCCTCGGGATCGGCCATCGACCCCACCCGTCCCCACCGCTGCCAGGCGCGGGCGTACGCCTCCTGGACGCAGTCCTGCGCCTCGGCCAGGTCGCCCGTCATCGCGTACACCTGGTGCACCACGCGACGGCTCGTCGTCCGGTAGAAGTCGTCGAACGACTCCTGCGCCGGGTGCGCAGCCACGTGGTACCTCCGTCCGGTCCGTCCACGTCCATCATCACGCGGCAGCGGGCCGGATGGTTGCAGGCGCGACACCCCGACCTTTCGCGTGGTCCGACGGCGGAGCGGCTGCGCCCGCGACCATGGACAGGACATGAGCCTCCTCGACCGCCTGCGCAACGACTCGCCCCCGCGCGCCTCCGAGCGCGCGTCGTCCACCGCTGCCCAGGAGCGGGCGACGACGGCGACGATGGCGGCGCTGACCGGCGCGGCCACCGCGGCGCTGTCCTGGGTCGCCGTCGTGCTGCCGGCGCTCCTGGCGTGGGCCACGTCCGCGCAGGCCAGCGCCACCTGGGGTGAGGCCGCGCGGGTGTCGACGGTGCTCTGGCTCGTCGTGCACCGCGTGCAGGTGCTGCTGCCCGGCGGCTCGGTCGCCTTCGCCCCGCTGGGCCTGACGCTCGTCCCGATCTGGCTGTGCTGGGTCGCCGGGCGACGGGTGGGGTCCGGGCTGGACCGCAAGACCCTGACCGCGAGCACGTCCCCACTGCGCGCGCTCGCACCGGTGGTGGCGGCGCTGGCGGGCGGCTACGCGATCGTCGTGACGTTCGCCGCGCTGGTGGCCCGCACCGACGGCGGCGGCTCGTCGTCCGGGATGCTCCGGCCGGTGCTCTGGCAGGCGGCCGTGTTCGGGTTCGTGCTGCCCCTGCTGGCTGCCGGTGCCGGCGCGCTGGGGGCGAGCGGCCGGACGCTGGAACGTCCCCTGAGCGCGCTGGTCGCGGACGTCGTCCCGGTGCCGCCGTCGTTCGTCCGGGCCCTGCGCGGGGCCCTGATGGCCACGTTCTCGCTGCTGCTCTGCGGTGCCGTGCTGCTCACGGTGACGCTCGCCTGGCACCTGGACCGGATCCTGACCCTGCACCGGGCCCTCGATCCCGGCGCGGTCGGCGGGCTGGTGCTGAGCCTCGGCCAGCTCGCCCTGATCCCCAACGCCGCGATCTGGTCGGTGGCCTTCCTGGCCGGCCCCGGGGTCGCGTTCGGAGCCGGGTCGCTGGTCTCCGCCGGTGGTTCGAGCCTGGGCCTGCTGCCGCTGGTGCCCGCGCTCGGTGCGGTGCCCGCACCGGGTCCGCTGCCGACCGCGCTGTGGGCCGTGGTGCTGGTGCCGGTGGTCGTCGGCGGCCTGCTCGGCTGGTGGGTGGCGGCGCGCTCGACGCCCGAGCCGGATCCCAGCGCGGTCGACTGCATCCGCGCCGCCCTGACCGCGGCGGCGCTCGCGGCCGGGTTCCTGACCGTGCTGATGGCGCTCAGCGGGGGTGCGGCGGGGCCGGGGGCGCTGGCCGAGGTCGGTCCGTCCCCGTGGCGGGTGGGGCTGGTGCTGGCCGGCGAGCTGGCGTTCGGGGCGGCGGCGGTGGCCTGGATGACCCACCGCCGGATCAGCCACTGACCCGAGCCGGATACCCTCGTCCACCGTGACGACGCACGCGGGCCGCCCGCGCGACCGCCCGCGCAGACCTGCGCGCCTGGTGGTGCTGGTCTCGGGCGCCGGGACGAACCTGCAGGCGCTGCTCGATGCCTGCCAGGACCCGTCGTACGGCGCGCAGGTCGTCGCGGTCGGGGCCGACCGGCCCGGCATCGAGGGGCTGGCCCGGGCCGAGCGGGCCGGCGTCCCGACGTTCGTCCGGCGGGTGGCCGATGCGCCCGACCGCGCGGCCTGGGACCGCGACGTCACCGACGTCGTCGCGGCGTGCGAGCCGGACCTGGTGGTCTCCGCCGGGTTCATGAAGCTGGCGGGTCCGGCGTTCCTGGCCCGCTTCGCCGGCCGCTACGTCAACACCCACCCGGCGCTGCTGCCCTCGTTCCCCGGCATGCACGGCGCGGCCGACGCCCTCGCGTACGGCGTGAAGGTGACCGGTGCGACGCTGTTCCTGGTGGACGACGGGGTCGACACCGGCGCGATCATCGCCCAGCGCGCGGTCGAGGTCGCCGACGGTGACGACGTCGAGTCCCTGCACGAGCGCATCAAGACCGTCGAGCGCGCCATGCTCGTCGACGTCGTGGGCCGGATGGCCCGCGACGGCTGGACCGTCCACGACAGAAGGGTCACCATCCCGTGAGCGAGCCCACCACGAACGGCCGGCGGGTCATCCGCCGCGCCCTGGTGTCGGTGTACGACAAGTCCGGGCTGGAGGACCTCGCGGCGGCGCTGCACGGTGCCGGCGTGGCGATCGTGTCGACCGGTTCGACGGCCAAGCTGATCGCCTCGACGGGCGTGCCGGTCACCCAGGTCGAGGACCTCACGGGCTTCCCGGAGTGCCTGGACGGGCGCGTGAAGACGTTGCACCCCAAGGTGCACGCGGGCATCCTGGCCGACCGGCGCAACGCCGACCACGAGCGCCAGCTCGACGAGCTCGGCATCGAGCCGTTCGACCTGGTGGTCAGCAACCTGTACCCGTTCCGCGAGACCGTGGCCTCCGGCGCGGGCCTGGACGACGTCGTCGAGCAGATCGACATCGGTGGCCCGTCGATGGTGCGCGCCGCCGCGAAGAACCACGCCAGCGTGGCGATCGTGACCGACCCGTCGGACTACCCACAGGTGCTGGAGGCGTTGCAGGACGGCGGTTTCGACCTCGCCGCGCGTCGCCGGCTGGCCGCTCGGGCGTTCGCCCACACGGCGTCGTACGACAAGGCCGTGGCGGCCTGGTGCGCGCAGGAGCTGGACGACGACCCGCAGTGGTGGCCGGCCTACGCGGGCCTCGCGCTGGAGCGGGCGGCGACCCTGCGCTACGGCGAGAACCCGCACCAGCAGGCCGCGCTCTACGTGGACGCCGACGCGACGCCGGGCATCGCCCAGGCGACCCCGTTGCACGGCAAGGAGATGTCCTACAACAACTACGTGGACGCCGACGCCGCGCTGCGCTCGGCCTTCGACTTCGACCGGCCGGCCGTCGCGATCATCAAGCACGCCAACCCGTGCGGCATCGCGGTGGGGGACGACGTCGCGGACGCGCACCGCAAGGCGCACGCCTGCGACCCGGTGTCGGCGTACGGCGGCGTGGTGGCGGCGAACCGTCCGGTGACGCTGGCGATGGCCGAGCAGCTCGCGGACGTGTTCACCGAGGTGGTCGTCGCGCCGTCCTTCGAGGCCGACGCCTACGAGCTGCTCACCCGCAAGAAGAACGTCCGGCTGCTCGAGCTGCCCGACGGCTACGGCCGGGACAGCGTCGAGCTGCGCCAGGTCAGCGGCGGCGTCCTCGTGCAGACCGGGGACCGGATCGACGCGGTGGTGACCGGCGAGGACGGCGTCCCCACCGGGGGCGACGACCCGTCGTCCTGGACGTTGGCGGCGGGTCCGGCGGCCGGCGACGACGTGCTGGCCGACCTCGCCTTCGCCTGGCGCGCGGTGCGGGCCGTGAAGTCGAACGCGATCCTGCTCGCCGCCGACGGGGCGAGCGTCGGGGTCGGCATGGGTCAGGTCAACCGGGTCGACTCGTGCCGGCTGGCCGTCGAGCGGGCCGGCGCGGAGCGGGCGGCCGGTGCCGTGGCGGCGTCCGACGCGTTCTTCCCGTTCGCCGACGGGCTGCAGGTGCTGCTGGACGCGGGTGTGCGGGCCGTCGTCCAGCCCGGGGGGTCGATCCGCGACAACGAGATCATCGAGGCCGCGAACGCCGCCGGCGTGACCCTCTACCTCACCGGCACCCGCCACTTCGCCCACTGACCCGAGCAGCCTCACCCGCACTTGTCCCGACATTCGGGGTCATGGAGCGCCCACGACCCCGGATGTCGGGACATCTGCGTGAGGTCGGGCGGGTCAGGGGGAGGGGTGGCCGGCGTCGTAGGCGGCGCGGGCCTGGTCGTAGATCCGCTGCATGACGGGGTCCACGGACGCGCCCGGACGTCGGGACGCGCGGTACGCGTCGGCTGCGGACTGCCGCTCGGCGAGGTCCGCCTCGACCTCACCGCTGCGGTCCGGGAAGTCGGCGAGCACGAACGCCGGGAAGGCGTCCGCGATGAGCCGCGCGGCACGGCCGGCCCGGGCGACCCGGCCCACCTGGCGCAGCGCGTCGCCGGAGTACGGCCACCACACGTGCAGCGCATCGCCCGCGACCGTCACCGCGCTGCCGGCGGGCACGGCGTCCAGCGCGAGGGCCAGCACCGCAGGCGTGAGCAGCGCTGCCATCGTGCGCAGCTCGGCGCAGTGCAACGTGTACCGGCGGGCCACCTCGACCGACTCCGTGGGCCACGCGGTCCCCGGGTCGTCACCGCCGCGCCGGTCGCGCGGTAGCCAGGCCATCGGCGGCAGCCAGCTGCCGGGCAACCGGACCATCGCGCCTGCCCACTGCGGGTTCGTCCCTCGCGTCGCCAGGCCGTTCAGGGCGCCGGTCAGCGCGTCGACGGCCCAGCTGCCGACGGCCATCGCGAGGTCGACGCTGTCACCGACGTCCGACCCGTCGCCGTGGTCCAGCCGGGGCTGGGTCGCGGTGACCGCGAGGACCCCGAGCGGGGCGATCGGCGCCGGGCTGCCGGCCAGCTGTGCGACCCACTGCAGCTGGCGTGACGAACCCTTGGCGTCACCGAGGCGCCATGCGTGCAGGCGCGGGAGCGAACCCACGGTGCGCACCAGCGCGGCCTGCGCCCAGACGGACTGGAGCGGCTCGACCCGGGACCAGTGCCCGGCCCAGCACGGGGCGTCGTCCGGCCCGCGGGCCTGGTCTGCGCAGTCCACCACGCCCCCCCATCGGCGGTGCGGCGCCTCGGCTTGAGCCAGCGGGTCCCGGGCAGCGCCGACCGGTCGGCATGGAAGGATGAACGGCATGGCGGCAGGCGTGATGGACGGCAAGGCGGTGCTCGCCCAGATCAAGGGCGAGCTGCGGGTCCGGGTGGACCGGCTGCGCGAGCAGGGCGTCGTCCCCGGGCTGGGGACCGTGCTGGTGGGCGACGACCCGGGCAGCCGGTGGTACGTCAACGCCAAGCACAAGGACTGCGCCGAGATCGGCATCGCCAGCCTGCAGCGCGAGCTCCCCGTCGGCACGACCCAGGCCGAGGTCGAGGCCGTCGTCGACGAGCTCAACGCCGACCCCGCCTGCACCGCGTTCCTGGTGCAGCAGCCCACCGGCCTGGACGAGTTCGCGATCCTCGAGCGGGTCGACCCGGTCAAGGACGTCGACGGCCTGCACCCGATGAACCTGGGCTGGCTGGCGCTCGGCAAGGCCGCCCCCACCCCGTGCACGCCGACCGGCATCATCGAGCTGCTGCGCCGCTACGACGTCCCGCTGGCCGGCGCGCAGGTCTGCGTCATCGGCCGCGGCATCACCGTCGGTCGCCCCCTCGGCCTGATGCTCACCCGGCGCAGCGAGAACTCCACGGTCACGTTGTGCCACACGGGAACCCGCGACCTGGCCGCCGAGGTGCGTCGCGCGGACGTCGTCGTGGCGGCCGCCGGCGTCCCCGGTCTGGTGACGGCCGACATGGTCAAGCCTGGTGCCGCCGTCCTGGACGTCGGCGTCAGCCGCGTCGTCGGTGCGGACGGGAAGTCGCGGGTCGCCGGGGACGTCGCGGACGACGTCACGCAGGTGGCCGGCTGGGTCAGCCCCAACCCCGGCGGCGTCGGGCCGATGACCCGGGCCATGCTGTTGAGCAACGTCGTGGACGCCGCGGAGCGGGCCAGCGCATGAACACCACGCCGCGGCTGCTCGGCCCCTGGCTGGTGCTCCCCGTCGGGGTGGCGGCCGGCGTGACCGCGGTGGTCGCGGACGAGCTGCGGCTCGGCGGCTACCTGCTGGCCGCGACGATCGGACTGGTGGCGGTTCTCCGCGCCGTGCTGCCGGCGTCCGCGGCGGGAGCGCTCGTGGTGCGCTCCCGCCCCGCCGACGTCCTGATGCTGGCGGCCGTCGCGGTCGCCGCGATCGCCCTGGCGGCGACCATCAAGCTCACGGCCTGACGCTCAGCCGATCAGGCCCAGCGCCTTGACGGCGTCGCGCTCCTCGACGAGCTCGGCGGCGGTCGCGTCCATCTTGGCTCGCGAGAAGTCGTCGATCTCCAGGCCCTGGACGATCTCCCAGTCACCGTTCCTGGTGATCACCGGGTAGGAGTAGATCAGGCCCTCGGGGACGCCGTACGAGCCGTCCGAGACGACGGCCATCGACACCCAGTCGCCCTCGGGGGAGCCGGTGAGCCAGTCGCGGCCGGCGTCGATGGTGGCCGACGCGGCGGAGGCGGCGGACGACGAGCCCCGCGCCTCGATGATCGCCGCACCGCGCTTGGCGACGGTCGGGATGAACGTGTCGGCGATCCAGGCCTGGTCGTTCACGACCTCGGCGGCGTTCTGGCCGTTGATCTCCGCGTGGAAGATGTCGGTGTACTGGGTGGCCGAGTGGTTACCCCAGATCGTCAGCTTCTTGATCTCGCTGACCGTGACGCCGGCCTTCTTCGCGAGCTGCGACAGGCCACGGTTGTGGTCCAGCCGGGTCAGCGCGGAGAACCGCTCGCGGGGGATGTCGGGGGCGTTGCTCATCGCGATCAGCGCGTTCGTGTTGGCCGGGTTCCCGGTCACCCCGATCCGCACGTCGTCGGCCGCGACCTTGTTGAGCGCCTTGCCCTGCGCGGTGAAGATGGCGCCGTTGGCCTCCAGCAGGTCGCCGCGCTCCATGCCCTTGGTGCGCGGGCGGGCGCCGACCAGCAGGGCGAGGTTCACGCCGTCGAAGATCGTCTCGGCGTCGTCGCCGATCTCGACCTTGGACAGCAGCGGGAACGCGCAGTCGTCGAGCTCCATGACGACGCCCTCGAGCGCGCCGAGCGCCGGCGTGATCTCCAGCAGGCGCAGCTCGACGGGAGTGTCGGGGCCCAGCAGCGCGCCGCTCGCGATGCGGAACAGCAGGCTGTAACCGATCTGGCCGGCGGCTCCGGTGACGGCGACCTTGACGGGGGTGGGGCTCACGACATGCTCCTCAGGACGACGGATCTGGCGCGCCGAGCCTAGTCCGCTCGGTAGGTTCGGGCCTCGTGAGGGTCGAGCCTGCGGTCGTCAGCGCCGTGCACGTCTACCCGGTGAAGTCGCTCGGCGGCCAGGCGGTGGATCGGGCGCGGGTCGAGCTTGCCGGGCTACGGCACGACCGCCGCTGGATGGTCGTGCGGCCCGACGGCGAGGTGCTCACCGCCCGCGAGCGGCACGTGCTCCTGTCGGTCGCGGCGAGCGCCGGCGACGACGGGCTCACGTTGGCCGCGCCGGGTCGAGACACCCTCCTGGTCGCCCCACCGGACGGTCCGCCCGACGTCGCGGTCTCGTTGTCCCGGCTGGACCGGGCGACCTGCGCGGGGCCGGCCGCCGACGCCTGGGTCAGTGACCTGCTGGGCGAGCCGGCCCGGCTGGTCTGGCTGGACGACCCGGCCCGGCGGCCGGTGGGCACCCACCACGGCGGCAGCGGCACGGACCCGCTGAGCCTGGCCGACGCCGGACCCTTGCTGCTCACCACCACTGCGTCGCTGCACCAGCTCAACTCCTGGGTGGCCGCCGAACGGGTGGACCGCGGCGAACCGGCGTCCGAACCCCTGGCGATGCTGAGGTTCCGGCCGAACGTCGTGGTGGACGGAGACCTCCGCCCGTTCGTCGAGGACGGCTGGCGGCGGGTCCGGATCGGGGACGTCGAGTACCGGTTCGGCGAGCACTGCGACCGGTGCGTGATGACGACGCTCGACCCGGTGACGCTGGCCGGCGGCAAGGAGCCGCTGCGGACCATGGCGCGGTACCGCCGGTGGGACCACAAGGTCTGGTTCGGCGTCCGGCTGATCCCGTTGTCCACGGGCGTCGTGCGCGTCGGTGACGCCGTCACCGACCTCGGCGTGCCGTAACCGACAGCCTTGTCTGGCGGTCGGTCAGCCCACCCGGTCGTGCAGCCGGGTGACGAGCTGCTCGACCTGGTCCTCGTCATCGTCCAGGCCGTCCCGCCGGTGCACGTCGTCGATGTCGTCCGGCACCCGCACCACGTACTGCACGACCCGGGCCAGGTCGCGCTGGTCCGCGTCGTCGAGCTCGTTCCACCGGTCGAGCAGCGCATCGAGCCGGACGTCCAGGCTGGTCACCTTGCCGATGTCCGGCCGGGCTCCCTCGGCGTAGGCGGCGCTGAGCAGGGCGCGGTGGGTCTGCAGGGACTGCCGCAGGATGTCGGGGTCGGCGGCGTTCTCGAGCACGGGTGCCTCCAGGGGTCGGCGTGAGTCTGCCGCTCGCGCGCACGGCACGCCAGCGCGCCTACCCTGGGACCACCATGCGCCGAGCCCTGCCGTCCCCGCTGCCGCGCCGCCACGGGCTGGAGCCCGCTGAGCTGCGGCTGCCCGCGGGCGGCGACTGGGCGACGGTGCTGGACTACCTGCACGACCGGCTGCCGTGGGCACCCTCGGGCCGGCTCGAGCAGATGCTGGACGACGGCGAGGTCGTGGACCGCGACGGTCCGCTCGGGCGGCTCGCGCCGTACCGACCGGGGACGTCGATCTGGTTCCACCGCGACCTGCCGGACGAGGCGCCGGTGCCGTTCGAGATCGACGTCCTGCACCGGGACGACGACCTGCTCGTGGTGGACAAGCCGCACTTCCTGGCGACGATCCCGCGCGGCCGGCACGTGCTGCAGACGGCGCTGGTGCGGTTGCGCACCGAGCTCGACCTGCCAGCCCTGAGCCCGGCGCACCGGCTGGACCGGATCACCGCGGGCGTGGTCATGTTCGTCGTCCGCCCCGAGCTGCGCGGCGCGTACCAGTCGCTGTTCGAGCACCGTCAGGTGCGCAAGGTCTATGAGGCGGTGGCCCCGTACGACCCGCGGGTCGAGCTGCCGGTCGAGCGGGCCACCCGGATCGTCAAGGAGCGCGGGGTGTTCGCGGCGGCCGAGGTCCCCGGGGAGCCCAACAGCAGCACCCGGATCGAGCTGGTCGAGCAGCGGGACGGGCTCGGGCGGTACCGGCTGCTGCCCCTGACCGGACGCACCCACCAGCTGCGGCTGCACATGTGCGCGATCGGCCTGCCGATCCTCGGCGACCCGCTCTACCCCGTCGTGCGGGACCAGGCGGTGGACGACTGGTCCCGCCCGCTGCAGCTGCTGGCCCGGACCCTCGAGTTCACCGACCCGGTCAGCGGGCGGCCGCGCCGGTTCGAGAGCCGGCGCTCGCTGCGGGCCTGGACGGACCCGGCCGGATGGGCCGAGGATCCCGGGGTGGCGACCGCGACCGGGTTGCCGATATCTTGACGTCAAGCAATCGCATCGCATCCCCACGAGAGGCTCCCCTCATGGCCAAGATCAAGGTCGCCCAGCCGGTCGTCGAGCTGGACGGCGACGAGATGACGCGGATCATCTGGCAGTTCATCAAGGACCGCCTGATCCACCCCTATCTCGACGTCGACCTCAAGTACTACGACCTCGGCATCGAGCACCGCGACGCGACGGACGACCAGGTCACGGTCGACGCGGCCAACGCCATCAAGCAGTACGGCGTCGGGGTCAAGTGCGCGACGATCACGCCGGACGAGGCGCGGGTCGAGGAGTTCGGCCTGAAGAAGATGTACGTCTCGCCGAACGGCACGATCCGCAACATCCTCGGCGGGGTCGTGTTCCGCGAACCGATCATCATCAGCAACATCCCGCGGCTGGTGCCGGGCTGGACGAAGCCGATCATCATCGGCCGTCACGCCCACGGCGACCAGTACAAGGCGACCAACTTCAAGGTGCCCGGTGCGGGCGAGCTGACCATGACGTTCACCCCGCAGGACGGGAGCGAGCCGATCCAGCACGTCGTCGCCAACTACGGCGCGGACGGCGGTGTGGCGATGGGCATGTACAACTTCAACAAGTCCATCGAGGACTTCGCGCGGGCGTCGTTCAGCTACGGCCTGCAGCGCGGCTACCCGGTGTACCTGTCCACCAAGAACACGATCCTGAAGGCCTACGACGGCCAGTTCAAGGACATCTTCGAGCGCATCTTCGAGGCCGAGTTCAAGGGCGAGTTCGACGCGGCGGGGCTCACGTACGAGCACCGGCTGATCGACGACATGGTCGCGGCCGCGATGAAGTGGGAGGGCGGCTACGTCTGGGCCTGCAAGAACTACGACGGCGACGTCCAGTCCGACACCGTGGCCCAGGGCTTCGGCTCGCTCGGGTTGATGACGTCGGTCCTGATGACGCCGGACGGCCAGACGGTCGAGGCCGAGGCGGCGCACGGCACGGTCACCCGGCACTACCGCCAGCACCAGGCCGGCAAGCCGACGTCCACGAACCCGATCGCCTCGATCTTCGCCTGGACCGGTGGCCTGAAGCACCGCGGCAAGCTCGACGGCACTCCCGAGGTCACGGGCTTCGCGGAGGCGCTCGAGCGCGTCTGCATCGAGACCGTCGAGAGCGGCAAGATGACGAAGGACCTGGCGCTGCTGATCAGCAAGGACCAGCCGTTCCTGACGACGGAGGAGTTCCTCGCGGCGCTGGACGAGAACCTGGCCGCAGCTCAGGTCTGAGACATCCGAAGGAGCCTGGCAGGCTCCGACCGCGGCGCGGCGCCCCCTCGGGGACGCCGCGCTGCGGCGCTCTGGGTAGTTGTTCAGGCACGTTGGGTGAGATTGGGACTAGTCAATCGGCCCATTCACCCCCTACTCTCTGGGGATGCCTTCTACACCCAGAGTAATCGCGCGGGCCGGCGTGGCCGTGGCACTGGCCGCTGGTGTGGTCGCTGGCGCGGGTGTCGCACCGGCGCAGGCGGCCGTCAGCCAGTCCTACCTGAACGCCTACGAGGTGCGGGTCGTCAAGGCGATCAACGCCCAGCGCGTCAGCCACCACCTCAAGCCGCTCTCGTACACCTCGTGCCCTGACCGGTACGCCGAGCGGCTGGCCACCCAGCTGCGCACCAAGTCGACGCTGACCCACCAGGCGCTGCTGCCCATCATGAAGGCCTGCAGCGCGAACCGGGCCTCGGAGAACATCGCGCGCGCCAACCTGCCCGCCCGTTCCCTCGTCGCGCTCTGGATGCGGTCGCCGGGTCACCGGGCGAACATCCTCGACCCCAAGGTCAACCAGATCGGCGTCGGCACCCAGTGCGCCAGCCAGTGCACCACGGTGACCGACTTCATCCGTCGCTGACCCGACCGGCAGGATAGGCGCGTGCTACGCGTCGTCTCCGCCAACGTCAACGGGATCCGGGCCGCCGCCAGGCGCGGCGGGCTCGACTGGCTGGCGGCGCAGCAACCGGACGTCCTGACGCTGCAAGAGGTGCGCGCCGGCGACGACCTGCTGCGCGAGCTCCTCGCCGTCGGTCCCTTCGCCGGCTGGCACGTCTCGCACGACGCGAGCCTGGTCGCCGGGCACGCCGGCGTGGCCGTGCTGACCCGCGACGAGCCGCTCGACGTCCGGCACGGGGTGGGTCGTCGCGAGTTCGCCGGTACCGGCCGCTGGGTCGAGGCTGACGTCGCGACCCAGTCCGGGCTGCTCACCGCCGTGTCGGTGTACGTGCACACGGGCGAGGCGGGTACCCCGCGCCAGGACACGAAGCTGCGCTTCCTGGACGCCATGGGACGTCGGATGAGTGCGCTGCGCCGGGTGGGTGGGCACGTCGTGGTGACCGGCGACCTCAACGTCGCCCACCGCGAGGCAGATCTGAAGAACTGGAAGGGCAACCGCGGCAAGGCCGGCTTCCTGCCCGCGGAGCGAGCGCTGCTCGACCGGTGGACGTCGACCCGCGGCGGGTACGTGGACGTGCACCGGGCGCTGGCCGGTGAGGGCCCCGGCCCGTACACGTGGTGGTCCTGGCGCGGGCAGGCGTTCGATAACGACGCTGGCTGGCGAATCGATTATCACTTAGCGTCACGAGAAATGGCTACGAAAGCGGTAAAAGCGACAGTCGGGCGGGCAAGCAGTTACGCTGAGCGATGGAGTGATCACGCTGCCGTTACGGTTGACTACGATTTGTAACTGAATTCGTTAGTGCATTTGGCCGCGGACCGATCCATCGCTAACGACTATTTCCGCCACGGCCACTACATCGCGAGCGCCTCGCTATGTCGATGCGCAGCTGGTAGCGATCAGCCAGGCTGACCACTACATCTGTCATTCCTTCGCGTCGCGCTCGCCGACGCGCGTGTCGAAGATCGTCGGTGCCGTCGAAGACCATCTGCTCGAGATTCGGAAACACCTGCATCTCGACGACATCGCCGCGTATGAGCTTTGTGATCCACAACTCCATGGCAGCGCGTCGACCCTCCCCGGGGGTTGAGGCTGATTTCATGGCGTCGGCGCAGTCTGGGTCAACGATCCACTCTGGCAGCCGGCCTTCCATGGCAAGCTCGGCTAGGCCATCCCGCATGACCGCCCAGAACCGCGACCAGGCCTCTTCCCGGGCGACGGGCGTCCCGATCATTGGCCAGTAGTAGCCGCCATCTTCACCTAGTACCGATTTGGGAGTCTCGTTGGACACAGCCGAGACTATAGTCTCGTGGCGTCGTGCGGCCACGGTCCGTAGGTTCGCCATGTGCCGGCCCGTGACGAAGTGTTTGCTCGCTCCGTTGCCGAGGAGTTGGCGGTTGCGCGTCGAGAGCGCGGCTGGTCCATGGAACAACTCGCCGGGGAGGCCGGCCTCCACCGCACGTCTGTCGGATTGATTGAGCGTGGCGAGCGTGGAGTCACGCTTCAGGTGGCAGCCCGGCTAGCTTGGGCTCTGGACCTATCGCTCGGTGATCTATGCCGAGCCGCCGAGGCACGTGCCGGTCGTGGCTAGCCCGCCGAGTTGGGTGTCTGAAGATCGGCTATGAAGTACTGCTCGGTCGCCAAGCTCCGAAGCAACTTCGAGACGAGGCGATCCGCTACAGCCCAGGGCTGATCCTCCAACTCGAGGGTGCTAGCTCTCGTCACGGCTCGGTACTGCGCAGCGTCGTAGATTGGAGGCTGACGGCGAATGCTTGAACTGTCGTACACCGAGGACGACAGGTTCTTCAGCCCGGTGGCGGCAAGACCAAAGACCCACACCCCAGAGAAGGCACACTCCGAGCCGTACTCTCGTGCCCAACCCAACATCAGGCGCGCGTAGGCCACGGCGAGCCCGTCCACGATCGCGCGTCGCTCGCCCCAGGTGGTTGTTGCGCGTCCCACGACGGCTCGGATTCCGCCGTCCTCCCGGAACTCGATGTCCACCAGGTCTGTCTCGCGATCGGCGTTGACCGGGCTCTCACGTGCACCCTCCGAAAGCGAGCTCATGGCAATGCCTTCGGCACGCAGTCGCATCGCACCGGCGTACTCAGGTGTCGGGGGAATGCCCCGGGCGCGATTCGACAGAGTCGTACTTGGGGCGTTGATCAGTCGAAACAAGCGAGCCTGGTCCCGTTGCTTGAGAAAGGCGAGTCCAAGGTCTGCCTGAGGCGATAGCGGGTTCGCGGCAAGGTACAAGTGGCCCTCGCGCTGAAGGCCGAGAGGGACAGGATCGCGCTCGATCTCAAGGTCCAAGGTGGCCGACATGCTGGCCTCGACGGACTTCCTCTCGGCGTGCAAGCGAAGGACCTGGGCGTCGGTGAGCCGTCCCTTGGTCTTGTCGACCCTGCCCCAATACGCGCCCTCAACCATATGGGGGGCTAGCGGGCTGGGTGGAACATCAACCCAGAGGTAGCCGCGGGCGGGATCGCTCGCAGTTGGAATCGCGCGGACCTGCACGAAGAGTGGAGGGTCGATGCGAGTCGCTGCTACCTGTTCGATGCGCTCCGCCTGCCCAACTAGGGGGACGGGACTAGGCGTGAGCGTTCCTGTGTCTGTGTCCTCGGCGACGCCGATCAGCAGGGCGCCACCATCAATAGCGAATCCGGCAAGATCCCGCGCCAATTCGCGCCGGGGTCCGTTGCTGTCTCCGACCTCGCGCTTGACATCCAAGCCGCGATGTTCGCGTACATCGCCACTTGATAGAGCGTCGACAAGTTGCTTCTCTGAATCAGGGCGCCACATTCAGGAATCCTCCGGTCAGGGCACTTTCATGACTGTCAGCCACAGGGGAAATGGCGCGAAGCCCTAGCCAGGTGGGGGTGGCGGCCTTCACCGGTCGTAGATCCGAACGGTCACCGCAAACGATTCAAGGCTGGCCTCCCGACTCAGGTCCCGTTCTAGGCCACGCGGGTTATCGAGCTGGCCGTCGTGATCAAATACCAGACAGATCAGGTGCTGGATCTCTTGCCGAGATTGGTACCGGTCTCGATCAACGATGAGTTCCTCGCCGAGTGAAGCTGAAGTCATGCTGCTACGCGCGTACTTCAGCTCTAGTGCGAGCGCGTAGTCGGGAAGAATGAAGTCGATGCGTGAGGAGGCGCCGCCAAGCTTTGGTGCGACCTCTTCAGGGCGAATATCCTCGAAGAACACGGCAAGGAGCGCCCTGAGCAAATCCTGTGCATCGTACTCGTCTTGAATCTTAAGCGTGTCGCGAGAGGCGTGGCGACGGAGCAGTTGCCGTTCCACATATCGAAAGCGATCACCTATGGCCAGCACGACCTTCACAGCGTCTAGGGGCTCGGATGCAAAGTGCAGTGAACCGACTGAGTTTTGTGTACGCAGCGATCCCGCACGGAAGTCAGTCAAAATAGATGCTAGAAGGTGTGATTTCTCCGCAGTGGACCTCTCGCACAAGCCGTAGTCGCCGTCCGAAAACGCCTTTGCTTCGTCACGGCCCGCCTTGAAGAACGAGAGGAAATACCCATTCAACGAGCAAAGACTCAGGAGTTTTGGGTGCTTGGCAAACTGATCGCCGTACCTGGCGCCCACTAGTGAGTCAAGATCGAAGAGACGGTTGCTCTGCCACGGACTGTTGGGTTCAGAGCCCAACAGGTAACGGTATCGAGAGATCAGTGCAGAAAAGCCGTAGGTGGCGTTGTTCATATTCCAGTGAACCCAGAACGCATCGGGGCGTGTGCGTGCATACTCGAAGAATCTGGCAAACATCTCCTTTTCGCGTTCGACCGGGTCTTGGTTTGCTGAAGAATTGGCGATGGAGAAGACGGTTGACTCTCGTCCCCCTGTTGCATCGGTCAGTTCGGAAACAGCGATGGCGCTCACCGCAACAGGGCGGTCGGTGACATCGTGGAAGTTTTCGCAACTATAGTGGATGCAGATTACGCGCTTGCCCTCATCGAGCGCCGCGAAAAGGTCCCGACATGCCTCCTTCAGATCCGTCATGTCTCTCCGTAGAATTGGTAGAAGTTGCGATCTGGCAGCGTGACCAACGTCAGCGGAGCCCCCGCGGTCGTGCCGCTTCCGGTGTCAAGGCATATCAGGTTCCTCGACTCGAACGGCTTCATCCCCCTCTGGATGTAGTGGCCGCAGATGATGAGCGCCTTTGGTGCAGTAGCGCCTCGGGAAAAGATCCCATGATGCCGTCCCAAGGCCAAGTCTTCTGACCTCCTACTTGTTGGTCTGTCAGGGTTATAGCCGGCATGCGACACCAGCATCTCGTCGGTCTCGAAGTGCGTCCCTGTGTCGCCTAGGAGACGTAGATGCCCGTCGGGAAAGGTTTCGCGAAAAGTCTCAATGCTCGCCTGAGCCTCCGTACCCTTCAGGTAGCTGCTGACGGTGGTCAGGCCGCCATGCGAAAGCAGTCGGCGTGGGCTCTCGCCCGAAATGAAGTCCAGCAGCACTTGGTCGTGATTGCCACGCAGGAGCACCAAGCGCTCGCCGAGTGCGTCCTTGGCGAGGATCAAGTGATCGACGACTTCGCGCGATGCCGGGCCACGGTTTACGTAATCCCCGACGAAGATCACCAATCCGTCCCAAGTCTCAAGCCACTCGAAGGCTCGCGCCAACGCCCGAGCGTTGCCGTGGACGTCACCGACGACCGCGATCCGTTCACGCATCAGAACGGGGGGAGGGTGAGTGCGCTGTACTCCAGCTCGTCTTCATCGGTCAACACCGTGGCCATGAGCATTGCCAGTTCCCCATGGTCTGCATGTGCGATGGCGTACGACTCAACGGATTCGATAGGGCCGCTTGGCACGTTTGGCACGATGCGCTCGATCTCATGACGCAGCTTTGCGATATCGGAGAGCGAGAACGTCGCCTGACGGCGAAGAGCAACTGCGTCGGCGAGCCCAGGCTGGTCGAGTTGTTGGCTGAGCAAGCCGATGTCGAAGTTGACCTCGCCCGCCTCGACGCTGCGAAGGTATGCGGCGGTGCGCGCGATATAGACACCGAGACGGCCAAGTCCGCGGAGGTATCCGCGGACATCGTGAGCGGAGACGTCGAGCACGCCTGCTGCGGTCGCCAGTTGGTCCCATATTGGGGCGTATGTGAGCGGCCGCTCATAAGCTTCCAGTGTCCGAGTGAGCAGTCCGAACCGATCCTCGATGACAACGCCATCCGTGCGTAGATGCAACACGAACAAGCTGCCCTGCGCGGCAAGAGCCCTGAGGTGGGCAGGGCGGTACTGCGTCACGTTGATGGTTCCGACCTGATACGTCGCTGCATCGCCGGAGACCAATTCGAGGACGTCGATGTCAGAGTCGTCGCCCTGCGTTCCGCGAGCGACGCTGCCGTAGAGCATCAATGCCAGGCGGTCTGGCGCCTGCTGTCCCAGTGCGTCGCGGATACCTGCCAGAACGCGAGACGTATTCGACGTCGCGCGACCCAGTAGCTGACCGGCGCTCATGCGAACAACGTAGACCCGAGCTCCGACATGCACGGACGATTGCGATCGAGAACTGCCGTGTCGGGCCAAGGTTTGGCCGGAGTCAGACCGAGCGGGCGAGGCGCTCCGGTGGTGCTGATGTGACTGGTGTGCCGATCTATCGGCGTTCGCGAGGTTTGGTGACACAGCGTGATAAATGCTGGTCAGGCAGCCGCGTTCGTAGTGGTTGTGTACATATAGCGGCGATCCCTGGACAACGACTCGGGCTGGCGGATCGACTACCAGCTGGCGACGGCCACCCTGGCCGGCCGAGCAGTGAAGGCCGAGGCCGGGCGGGCCGCGACGTACGCCGAGCGGTGGAGCGACCACGCCGCCGTCGTCGTCGACTACGACGTCTGAGCGCGCGCGGGAACGCCCGGAGCCGTGTGGCCCCGGGCGTCCCGGTCGAGCGTGTGGTGCTGGTGATCAGCCCATCTGGTGATCAGCCCATCTGTTGATCAGCCCAGCGAGGCGGTGACGGCCCAGCGCTTGGTGATCTCGGTGTACGGCTCGATGTAGCCGGTGACCGAGTTGCCCGCGATGACGTGCCCGCGGATCCACGCGCCGGTGGAGTTCTTGGCGTAGAACGTGCCGCCGGAGTCGCCGCCCTGCTGGACGGTGCCACCGGTGTAGGCGATCACCGGGGACTTGCAGCCGGTCGCGGTGCAGACCTGGGCGGTGACGCTGGTCGCGGTGTGACCGCACTGCTCACCGGTGGTCCGACCGCTGTGGCAGTAGTCCGTGTAGCCGACGTACGCGGCGCCCGAACCCACCACGGGGATGCTGGTGCTGCTGGTCACGCCACCGGTGAAGATCCGGCCGGCGTACGACTTGCCGGCGAGGAACTCGACGTCGATGGGGCCGCCGCCGAGCGAGGCCAGCGTGCGCGCCGTCACGGTGCCCTCGACGTTCGCGCCGGACTCGGTCTTGACGCTCGCGCCGTTGGAGAAGCAGTGACCTGCGGTGACCATCCACCGGGCTCCGGTCGAGCTCTGCACGGTGTAGCCGGTCGAGCACAGGAAGCCCTCGGCCGACAGTCCGCCGCCGCCGTAGAAGGCCGGGACGTCGTCGCGGCGGTGGTAGGCGTCGTTCGTCGTGACCTTGTGGGTCGTGACCTTGACGCTGGTCAGGCCGGCGACGCTCTTGGCGGCGGTGGCGGTCTTCAGGTTGGTCAGCGACTTCACCAGGCTGGCCGGGGCGTTGGTGTCGAGCACGAGCGCGCCGGTCTTCGGGTCGGAGTACGAACCGAACGTGTACCTGGTGCCGTTCTTCGCGACGTACTTCGCGATGCGATCCTGCACGGTGGCCAGGGCCGCCTTCGACGCCTTGGTGGCGACCGGGGCCTTCGCGGCCCGCGCCGCCTTGTAGTCCGGCGAGCTCGAGGCCGCGAGGGCCTTGCTGTGCGTCGGAGCGAGCTTGGCCTTGCCGTTGCCGGACGCCGCCGATGCCTGCGTGCCCCCCACGCCGACGGCTGTCACCGCAGCAGCCGCGGTCATCCAGGCGACGATCGTCGTCTTCTTCGAGATGCGCATGCCGTTCCTCCTTGGGGAACCACGACCCCCTGCCGTGGTTCGTCGATGGAAAGAGCGGTCCGGTCGCGAGTTAGATACACCCTGGGTCGTAGGAACGCTGCCTCCCGTCGGCGGATGCCGCTCGCGGGCCGGCCGCGCTACGTTCGCGGGATGGGTGACGTGTCGACCTGGGGGCCGCCGTGGGCGGGTGCACCGTGGGCGGGTGCACCGTGGGCCGGCAGCGCCGTCCGCCAGCGGGCGGTCGCCCGGGTGGTGGCGCTGGTCCTGCTCGTCGTCCAGCTCGGAGGTTCCACTGCGGCGGCCACCCGGCAACCGCAGGCCCGGGCGCTCGACGTGGCCGGCTACCTGCTGCTCGCCCTGGGGCCGTTGGCGCTGCTCGTCCTGCCCCGGCACCGGGTGGCGGTCGCGGCCGTGGCGGTCGGCGCCGCCGCCACCTACCTGGGGCTGGGGTACCCGCGCGGGCCGGTGGTGGCGAGCGCGGGCCTGGCCCTGGTGGTCGCGGTCGCGTCCGGACGGCGGGTGGCGGCCTGGCTGGTCGCGGGGTGCGGGTACGCGCTGACGCTGGGGCTCGGTGCAGTCAGCGACCACCCGGTCGGGCTGGGCGCGGCGCTCGCGGCCGCCGCCTGGTTGCTCGTGCTGCTGCTGGTGGGCGAGCTGCCGCGACGCCGGGCCGAGCAGTTCGCGGCAGCGCGCCGGGCCCGGGCCGCCGAGCAGGAGGCCGCGGTGGGCGAGGAGCGGCTGGCCCTGGCCCGCGACCTGCACGACACCATCGGGCACTCGCTGTCGCTGATCGCCGTCCAGGCCGGCGTCGCGCTGCACCTGCTGGACGAGCACCCCGAGCAGGCCCGGCCGGCGTTGACGGCCATCCGGGACGCCAGTCGGGACGCCCTCGAGGAGGTGCGCACCGTGCTGGCCGTGCTGCGCGCGGAGGGTGACGTGCCGCGCACCCCGGCGCCGGCGCTGGGCGACGTGAAGGTGCTGGTCGCGCAGGCCCGCGCGGGTGGCCTGCAGGTCGACCTCGCGCCAGAAGCGGTGGGGGACCTGGCGATCGGGGTGCCCGGGCCGGTGCAGGCGGCCGCCTACCGGGTGGTGCAGGAGTCGCTGACGAACGTCAGCCGGCACGCCGGAGCGGCGTCCGCGACCGTGCGGCTGCGTCGTGGGCCGGCCGCCCTGGAGGTCGAGGTGTCCGATGACGGGACGGCGCGCGCGCCCGTGTCGGAAGGACGTGGGCTGCTGGGCATGCGGGAGCGGGCCCGGGCCCTGGGCGGCACCGTCGACGTCGCGGTCCGTCCGAGCGGCGGCCTGCGGGTCGCCGTCCGCTTCCCGTTGACACCGGAGCAGGTGCCCGCGTGATCGACGTGGTGGTGGCGGACGACCAGGCGTTGGTGCGCGCCGGGTTCCGGGCGTTGCTGGACGCCGAGCCCGACCTGCGGGTCGTTGGTGAGGCGGCGGACGGCGAGGCCGCACTCGACGTGGTGCGCCGCACCCACCCGGACGTCGTCCTCATGGACATCCGGATGCCCGGGCTGGACGGTCTGGCCGCGACCCGGCTGATCGCCGCGGACCCCGAGCTGTCCGGCACCCGGGTCCTCGTGCTCACCACCTTCGAGCTGGACGAGTACGTGTTCGAGGCGTTGCGGGTCGGGGCCAGCGGGTTCCTGGTCAAGGACACCGAGCCGGCCGACCTGGTCAAGGCCGTGCGCGCGGTCGCGGCCGGCGACGCCCAGCTCTCGCCGTCCGTGACCCGCCGGCTCATCGAGCACGTCGCGGTCGGCGCGAAGCCGTTGCCGCACGAGCGTCCGGACGTCGCCCGGCTGACCGGGCGCGAGCGCGAGATCGTCACGCTGGTCGGCGAGGGGCTCAGCAACGCCGAGATCGCCGACCGGCTGGTGATGAGCCCGGCCACCGCGAAGACCCACGTGAGCAGGGCCATGGTCAAGCTCGGCGTCCGGGACCGGGCCCAGCTCGTCGTCCTGGCGTACGAGTCCGGCCTGGTTCGGCCCGGCTGGCTGGGCTAGTGCGCGGCTCGGTACGCCTGGGGGAGTAGGGCAGGAGCAGCCCAGAGCGGGACGACGAGGCAGTGCCCTTGCGAGCAGTCTCGGGTCACCGGTCAGAGCTGGCCGGTGCGACGGCTGGTCCGTCGTCCGAGACAAGGAGGTCGGCCGATGGTGGCTGGCACGGTGTGTGCTCCCGGGACGCACGGGTTCTTCTGGTTCCCGCTGATCCCGCTGTTCTTCTTCGGCTTCTGGGTGCTGGTGCTGTTCGTGGTGCGTCCGTGGGCGTGGCGCCGACGCGGCTACGGACCGGGCTGGTCGCCGGCCGGGTCCGCTGAGGCGGTGCTGGCGGAGCGGTACGCCCGCGGCGAGGTCGACGAGTCCGAGTACCGGGCGCGGCTCGAGGTGCTGCGGGCGCAGCGGTGAGCCGGGTGCCTGCCCGAGGCAGCCGGCTGGGCCTATGCTCGGCCCGTGCACGCACTCGGGCAGGTGCTCGTCGCGCTGGTGGCGTTGATCCACGTCTACATCGTGGTGCTGGAGATGCTGCTCTGGCGGACGCCGCGGGGCCGCGCCGCCTTCGGGACGACCGAGGAGTTCGCCGAGCAGACGGCGGCGATGGCCGCGAACCAAGGGCTGTACAACGGGTTCCTGGTCGCCGGACTGGTCTGGGGTCTGCTCGCCGGTGACCCGTTGCAGTGGCAGGTCGAGACGTTCTTCCTGACCTGCGTGGCCGTCGCGGGGCTGTTCGGCGCGGTGACCGTGAGCCGGCGGATCCTGCTGGTGCAGACGGTGCCGGCGGTCCTCGCCCTCGCCGTCGTCCTCGCCACCCGCTGAGCGCGGGCTGCCTGCGAGCGGGGGCCTCAGCGCAGGCGGCGACCGGGGGACGACGGCTCTGCGAGCAGGAAGGCCGGCTCGACCCAGCCGCGCTCGACGAAGGCCTCGTGCACGGCGAGCGCGACGTCGTCCACGGACCCCACCGGCACCAGCGCGATCGCCGACCCGCCGAAGCCACCGCCGGTCATCCGGGCACCCAGCGCCCCCGCGGAACGGGCGACCTCGACCGCCACGTCCAACCCGGGCGCGGACACCCGGTAGTCGTCGCGCAGCGAGGCGTGCGAGGCGTCGAACAGCGGGCCCAGGTCCGGCAGCCGCCCCTCGTCGAGCAACGCGCAGACCTGGCGCACCCGGTCGATCTCGGTCACCACGTGCCGGACCAGCGGCCGCAGCTCTCGCTCGTCGAGCGCGGCCAGGGTCGCCTCGACCGGGTCGTCGGCGACCTCGCGCAACGTCTCGACCCGGAGCTCGCGCGCGGCCTCCTCGCACGCGGCCCGCCGCGCCGCGTACTCGTTGCCCGAGTGGGTGTGCTCGGCCCGGGTGTCCATCACCAGCAGGGCGAGCCCGTCGGCGGCGACGTCGAACGGCACCTGCTCGAGGCTGTGGTCCGCGCAGTCCAGCAGCAGCGCGTGCCCGGCCTCGCAGTGCAGGGCGGCAGCCTGGTCCAGCCCGCCGGACGGCACCTGGGCGATGACGTTCTCGCCGCGCACGGCCAGCTGCACGAGCCTCGCGCGTCCCTCGTCGTCGTCCGCCCAGCTCAGCCCGGCCAGCTCGGCGGCGGCCAGCACGGCCGAGCAGGACAGGGCGGCGGACGACGACAGCCCGGAGCCCACCGGCACGTCGCTGTCGACGACGATGTCCAGGCCGCCGAGCGGTCCGGCCGCGGGATCGGCCGCCAGCATCGCCACCGCGCCGGCGACGTACCCACCCCAGCCGCCCGGCCGACCCGGGGCGATGTCGTCGAGCGCGACGTCCACGGGCTCCCCGGCGCGCTGGGCCGACCGCACCCGCAAGCGACCGGTGGCCGTCGCCCGGGCCGCCGCCAACGTGCTCTGCGGCAAGGCGATCGGCAGGCAGAGGCCACCGTTGTAGTCGGTGTGCTCGCCGATCAGGTTGACCCGGCCGGGAGCGGCCCACACCCCGGTCGCCGGGGCGCCGTACGCCTGCTGGAACGCGGCGGCCACCTGCTCGGCGCGCGCCCCCAGGTCGGGCACCGGGTACCAGCGCACCGCGCCCGTCACCCGACCTCCCGCAACCTCGCAGCGATCTGCTCGGGTGTCGCGTCGTTCACCCACGCGCCCATCCCCGTCTCCGATCCCGCAAGGTACTTCAGCTTGCCGGGCGCGCGCAGCACCGAGGTGATCTGCAGGTGCAGCCGGGCCAGGTCGCGGCCGGTGCTCACCGGCGCCTGGTGCCAGCCCGCGATGTACGGCAGCCGCACGCCCGAGCCGTCCGGGGCGACGTGGAACCGGTCGAGCCTGCGCAAGAGGTCCAGGTAGATCTCGGCGAGCTCGTCCCGCTCGTCGCCGTCCAGCGCCGGGAGGTCGGGGACGTCGCGCAGCGGCGCCAGGTGCACCTCGACCGGCCAGCGCGCGGCGGCCGGCACGTACGCGGCCCAGTGTCGGCCCGACAGGACCACGCGCTCGCCGGCGCGCAGCTCAGCGTCGAGCACGTCGCGCAGCAGGTTGCCGCCCGTGCGCTCGCGGTGCTCGGTCGCCAGCGTGAGGATGCGCTGGGTCCGCGGGGTCACCCACGGGTAGGCGTAGATCTGCCCGTGCGGGTGGGTGAGCGTCACCCCGATCTCGGCGCCGCGGTTCTCGAAGCAGAACACCTGCTCGACGCCGTCGATGGCGCCGAGCTCGACGGTGCGGTCGACCCAGGTCTCGACGACCGTGCGGGCCCGGGCGACGGTCAGGTCGGAGAAGGTCGAGTCGTGGTCGCTGGTGAAGCAGAGCACCTCGCACCGGCCGAACGCCGGCAGGGTCGGCCACAGCGGCTCGTCGTCCACGAGCGTGCTGACGCCCGGGACGCCGTCCACCCGGGTCGAGAAGCTGGGTGACTTGTTCTCGAAGACCACCACGTCGTAGTCGTCGGCCGGGATCTCGGACGGCTCCGTTCCCCGGCCGGTGGGGCACAGCGGGCACTCGTCGGCCGGCGGCATGTACGCCCGGTCCATCCGGTGCGTGGCGATGGCGATCCACGACCCGCTGAGCGGGTCGTACCGCATCTGCCCCGCTCGCTCCGGCGAGACCGGTGGGCGGGTGTCGGTGAGCTCGCGGGTCGCGGTCCCGTCGACGTACGGGTGGCTGTCGTCGTAGTAGATGATCTCGCGGCCGTCGTGCAGGTGACCGCGGGTCCGTCGTACCGGGGCGGACTCGCTCACAGCATCACCTCGGCCACCACCAGCTCGCCGACCAGACCGGCCAGGGTGCGGCGCGTCTTGGCCGGCAGCCCGGAGTCCGTCACCAGGACGTCGATCCGGTCGAGCGAGGTGATGCCGGCCAGCCCCACCACGTTCCACTTCGAGTGGTCCGCGACCACCACGACCCGGCGCGCACTGGCCACCAGGGCCTGGTTGGTCTCGGCCTCGACCAGGTTCGGTGTGGTCACCCCGAACCGCTCGTCGATGCCGTGCACCCCCAGCACGAGCGTGTCGACGTGCAGGTCGGCCAGGGCCCGCACCGCGACCGGACCGACCAGGGCGTTGGACGGCGTCCGGGTGCCGCCGGTCAGCACCACCGTGCGGCCCGGGGCCGGGCGCTCGTGCAGCAGGTCGGCGACGGGCGGTGAGTTCGTCACCACGGTCAGGTCGGCGACGTCCACCAGCTGCTGCGCCACCGCGTACGTGGTCGTGCCGGCGGAGAGCGCCACCGACGCGCCGGGCAGGATGAGCCGCGCGGCGGCTTCGGCGATGGCCGACTTCTCGGCCAGCGCCAGCACCGACTTGGCCGCGAACCCCGGCTCGTCGCTGCTGCGCTCGTCGACCGCGGTGGCGCCGCCGTGCACGCGCAGCACGAGCTCCTGTCGGGCCAGGGTCTCGATGTCGCGGCGGACCGTCATGTCCGAGACGCCCAGCAGGTCGACCAGGTCGGACACCCGAGCGCCGCCGTGCCGGCGGACCTCGGTGAGGATGCGTTCCTGGCGCTGCCGGGCGAGCATTCAGACCTGCTCTCGGACGACGGCCACCGCACCGGGGGCCACGGTGAGCTCACCGGTCACGGGGACGTCGGCGACCAGGTCGTGGCCGTTCGCGGTGATCGTCAGGGCGTACTCGGTGTGGTTGATCGCGAACAGGTACGAGCGGCCGTCGCCGCTGCGGCGGACCAGCTCGAGACCGTACGGCGCGGGGGCGACGGCCGGGGCCGACGCCGCGGGCTGCACGCCCGACTCCGCGACGAGTCGGTCCACCAGTGCGCCGAGGGACGCCTCGTCCAGGCGGGTGGCCAGGTACCAGGCGGCGCCCTGGCCGACCGCGTTGCGGGTCAGGGCCGGGACGCCGGGCAGCGGGCCGTTCGTGAACGAGGCCTGCGCGGTGGCGCCGGTCAGGTGCAGGTGCTCGGTCCAGACGGTCGCGGTGGCGCCGACGACGTCAGGGAAGTCGTCCAGGGCGACCTGCTCGCCGGGCATCAGCGGGGCGAACTCCTCGACGCGCACGCCGAGCAGCTCACGGAACGCGCCGGGGTAGCCGCCGAGGCGGATGTGCGCGTTGCCGTCGACGATGCCGGAGAAGAACGTCACCAGGACGCTCGCTCCGCGGTCGGCCGCCGCGTGCAGGGAGTCCGCGACCGCGTCGTCCACCGCGTACAGCGTCGGGACGACGACCAGGGCGTAGCCGCTCAGGTCGGCCGACGGGTGCACGACGTCCGCGGTGATCCCGCGCAGCAGCAGGGCGCGGTGGATCGCGTGCGCGTCGTCGCCGTACCGGACCAGCGAGCTCGGGTGGGAGGGCTGGTCGGTGGCCCAGCCCGCGTCGTAGTCCCACAGCACGGCCACCTGCGCCTGCACGGTGGTGCCGACCACCTCGGCGAGCCGCTCGCAGACCTCGCCGAGCTGGACGACCTCGCGCCACAGCCGGGAGTCCGTGCCCGCGTGCGGGAGCAGGGCCGAGTGGAACTTCTCGGCGCCTGCCTTGGCGGCCCGCCACTGGAAGAAGCCCAGCGTGTCGGCGCCGTGCGCGACGTGCGCGAGGCTGTTGCGCAGCGTGGCCCCGGGACGCTTGGCCTGGTTGACCGGCTGCCAGTTCACCGCGCTCGTCGAGTGCTCCATGAGCATCCACGGCCGGCCGCCCGCGATGCCGCGGGTCAGGTCGCCGCTGAACGCCAGCTCCGCCTCGGGGTCGGGCTCGGCCGCCACCACGTAGTTGTCGGTGCTGACGACGTCCTGCTCCGGCCCCCACACGAAGTAGTCGAGGTGCCGGAAGTGGCTCAGCGTCATGAAGTTCGTGGTCACCGGGATCCCGGGGGACAGGCGGTGCAGCACGTCCCGCTCGGCGACGAACAGCTCCAGGATGTTGTCCGAGGTGAAGCGGCGGTAGTCCAGCGCCTGCGTCGGGTTGGGCACGGTGGGCGCCTCCCGCGGGGGCAGCACCTGGTCGAACGAGGTGTACCGCTGGCTCCAGAAGGCCGTCCCCCAGGCCTCGTTCATCGCGTCGACGTCGCCGTAGCGCCGCTGCAGCCACGCGCGGAACCGCACCGCGCACCGGTCGCAGTAGCAGGGCGCGTCGTGGCAGGCGTACTCGTTGCCCACGTGCCACATCGCCACCGAGGGGTGGTCGTGGTAGCGGGTCGCAAGGTGCTCGACGAGCTGGAGCGAGCGCTCGCGGTAGGTGGAGTTGCTGGGGCAGTAGTGCTGGCGCCCCCCTGGCCACAGTCGGGTGCCGTCCGAACGCTCGGGGAGCAGGTCGTGGTCGAGGTGGAACATCCAGGGCGGCGGGGAGGCCGTCGCCGTGGCGAGGTCGGCAGCGATGTCGTTGGCGTGCAACAGGTCGAGCACCCGGTCGAGCCAGTCCGTGTCGAATCGACCGGGTTCGGGCTCGAGCAGCGACCAGGAGAACACGCCGACGGTCGCGAAGGTGACGCCGGCCTCGCCCATCAACCGGACGTCCTCGTCCCAGACGTGCTCCGGCCACTGCTCAGGGTTGTAGTCGCCACCCAGCGCCAGGGACCTCGTTGGCCAGCTCCGCATGGGACAGACCTTGGCGCGCTCGGCTGAATAAGTCAACAATAACCAACAGATCGAGCCGAACGGTGGGTGAAGGACGACGCGCCAACGCGCCAACTTGGTGAGAAGTCTTGACAACAGCCGGGATCGTGACGATGGTAAGCGCCATCGGCATGATCGAATTTGTCTGATCATGGTTGACCGTGTCGGCTGAAGTACCGTCAAAGGAGACGCGATGTCCCGCCCCCAGTCCCAAGCCGAGTACCTCGCGTCGCTCCTACCGCCGTCGGTGGCGGGCACGCAGTTCGGTCGCAGGGCCCTCTTCCGTGGCGCGCTCGGCGTCGCGGCCGCCGGATCGCTGGCCGCCTGTGGCGGCGACAGCGGCGACAGCGCGGCGGACACCAAGTCCGCCACCGGTGTCGTGACGTTCGGCTCCAACCAGTCGGACGAGGTCCCGAAGGCCGCCTACGCCAAGGTCACGGACCAGTTCCACACCGCCAACCCCAAGCTCACCGTCAAGACGAACACGGTGGACCACAACACCTTCCAGGAGCAGATCAACAGCTACCTGCAGGGCAGCCCGGACGACGTGTTCACCTGGTTCTCCGGCTTCCGGATGCGCTTCTTCGCCGCCAAGGGTCTGGCCGGCGACATCAGTGACATCTGGCCGGACATGAAGGGCTTCTCCGACGCCCTCAAGACGGCGTCGACGGGTGACGACGGCAAGCAGTACTTCGTGCCGTTCACCAACTACCCGTGGGCGATCTTCTACCGCAAGAGCGTGTTCGCCGACAAGGGCTACCAGGTGCCGAAGACCCTGGACGACCTGGTCGCGCTGTCCAAGCAGATGCAGAAGGACAAGCTGGCCCCGATCGCGTTCGGCGACAAGGACGGCTGGCCCGCGATGGGCACGTTCGACCAGCTGAACATGCGGATCAACGGCTTCCAGTTCCACATGGACCTGATGGCCGGCAAGAAGCCGTGGAACGGCCCCGAGGTCAAGAAGGTGTTCGACACCTGGGCAGGCCTGCTGCCCTACCACCAGGACGCCTCGCTCGGGCGTACCTGGCAGGAGGCGGCGCAGTCGCTGCAGCAGAAGAAGGCCGGCATGTACGTGCTGGGCATGTTCGTCGGGCAGCAGTTCCCGAAGGGCGCTGAGCAGGACGACCTGGACTTCTTCACCTTCCCGGAGATCGACTCCGCCATCGGCTCGGACGCGATCGAGGCCCCGATCGACGGCTTCATGATGTCCAAGCGGCCGAAGAACGAGGCCGGTGCCAAGGCGTTCCTGAAGTACCTCGCCACCCCCGAGGCGGAGGGCGTGTCCGTCGCGGCTGACCCGACGGTCATCGCGGTGAACAGCGGCGCCGACACCGGCGCGTACTCGGCGCTGCAGAAGAAGGCCGTCGAGTTCGTGGGGAGCGCGAAGAACATCTCGCAGTTCATGGACCGCGACACCCGTCCGGACTTCGCCAGCAACGTGATGATCCCGGCGATCCAGACCTTCATCAAGAACCCGAAGGACATCGACGGCCTGGTGAACAGCATCGAGAAGCAGAAGCAGTCCATCTTCGCCACCGACAGCTGAGCGAGGACGATCGACCCATGACGACCACCAGCGCGGGAACGCCTGCACCTGCCCAGAAGATTCGTAAGTCCCGAAGGAAGTCCACGTGGCTCACGCGTGGCGACCGCTTCTGGCTGATCGTGCTGGGCGGCGTTCCCGCGGTGGTGGTCGTCGGTCTCATCTGGATCCCCGCCCTGGTGACGGTGGGGCTGTCCATGACGAACTGGGACGGCTTCGCGCCGCTCTCGGACAGCAAGTTCGTCGGGCTGGAGAACTACCGGCAGGTCACCACGAACTACCCGCCCTTCTGGCCGGCGTTGCAGCACAACCTGATCTGGCTGTTCGTGACGTTCGCCATCCCCACCGTCCTGGGCATGTTCATCGCCGTCCTGCTCGACCGCGAGCTGCGGTTCACCCGGGTCTACCAGAGCGCCTTCTTCCTGCCGGTCGTGCTCTCGCTCGCGCTGGTCGGCTTCATGTGGCAGCTCATCTACTCGCGCGACCAGGGCCTGCTGAACGCGATGCTCGGGCTGCACGGTGACCGGGCGATCGACTGGTACGGCGACTCCAAGGTGAACCTCTGGGCCGTGCTGGTCGCGGCGAGCTGGCGACACACCGGGTACATCATGCTGCTGTACCTAGCCGGCCTGAAGGCGGTCGACCCGTCGCTGCGGGAGGCGGCCGCGATGGACGGGGCGTCGCAGACGCGCACGTTCTTCAGCGTCGTCTTCCCGGTCATGCGGCCGATCAACATCATCGTCCTGGTGGTCACCGTCATCGAGTCCCTGCGCGCGTTCGACCTCGTCTACGTCATCAACAAGGGCCGCAACGGTCTCGAGGTGATCGGGGCCCTGGTGTTCAGCAACATCGTCGGCGAGGGTCAACGCATCCCGTTCGGATCAGCCCTGGCGACGATCATGCTGCTGATCTCGCTGGTGTTCATCGTCATCTACATGGTGGCGATCATGCGTGAGGAGAAGCGATGAGCACCGCCACCGGCGACACCCGCACCGGAGCGCGGGACGCCGCGACGGCCGACGTGCCCAAGCCGCCGCACCGCCCACGGCACACGCTGCTCTACGTGTTCCTCAGCGTGATGGCGCTGATCTGGATCTTCCCGGTCTTCTGGGCCGTGCTGAACTCGTTCCGGGACTACGACTTCACGTCGGCGCACGGGTACGTGTCCATCGGCGGCTACACGTTCCACAACTACGCCGACGCGTGGCGGCAGGGCGACTTCGGGCAGCACTTCCTCAACTCGGTGATCATCACCGTGCCGGCCGTCGTGATCACCCTGCTGTTCGCCTCGTGCGCCGCGTTCGTGGTGGCCCGGTTCAGCTTCTGGTTCAACCTGCCCATGCTGATCCTGTTCACCGCGGCGAACCTGCTGCCGCAGCAGGCGATGCTGGTGCCGCTCTACCGGCTGTACAACTCGGTCGAGGTGCCGTTCTGGCTCAGCGACTCCGGGACGCTCTACAACAGCTACTGGGCAGTGATCATCACCCACATCGCCTTCCAGACCGGCTTCTGCACGTTCGTGCTCAGCAACTACATGAAGACCCTCCCGCAGGAGCTGACCGAGGCTGCGGTGGTGGACGGCGCCGGTGTGCTGCGCCAGTTCTGGCAGGTCATCCTGCCGCTGTGCCGTCCGCCGCTGGCCGCGCTGGCGACCCTCGAGATCACCTGGATCTACAACGACTTCTTCTGGGCGGTCGCCTTCATGAGCCAGGGCGACAAGTTCCCGATCACGTCGTCCCTGCAGAACCTGCGCGGCCAGTTCTTCACCGACTACAACCTGCTGTCCGCCGGTTCGGTCCTCGCCGCCATCCCGACCATCATCATCTTCGTGCTGCTGCAGAAGCAGTTCGTCTCTGGCCTGACGCTCGGCGCGAACAAGGGATGAGCCAGCCCTCGACGTCCGAGCCGGACCGGTTGGTCCTGCTGCGTGCGGCCGGTACGAGCGTCCTGCTGGACGTCGGCGGGCCGGCGCTGCCGCGGGTCCTGCACTGGGGCGCCGACGTCGGCGACCTCGGCGCGAGCGGTCAGGCCGGGACGTCGGACGTGCTGGCTGCGGTGACGGCGGCGGTCCCGCGCAGCGCGCTCGACGCCCCCATGGCGTTCACGCTGCTACCCGTGGAGTCCGACGGCTGGTCCGGCGCACCGGGCCTGGCCGGTCACCGCAACGGCGGGGCCGCGCACCCGGTGCTGCGGCTGTCGTCGGCGGTGCAGGTGGACGTGGGCCCGGCCGGTGGCGGGACCGTCACCGCGCAGGCCCGCGACGGGGCCGCCGGGGTCGACGTCGAGGTCGTGCTGCGGCTGACGGAGCACGGGGTGGTCGAGCTCGCCGCGGCGGTCCAGAACACCGGGGACGGCACGTACGACCTGGCCGCGCTGCGCCCGACCCTGCCGCTGCCCGCGGTCGCCGTGGAGCAGCTGGACACCACGGGTCGCTGGTGCCGGGAGGGCAGCCCGCAGCGCGCCCCGCTGCGCTACGGCACCTGGGCGCGCCCCACTCGCCGTGGTCGCACCGGTCACGAGGGCCCCCTACTGATGGCGGCGGGCACCGCGGCGTTCGGCTTCCGGCGCGGCGAGGTCTGGGCCGTGCACCTGGCCTGGAGCGGCGACGGCGAGTACCTGCTGGAGCGGCCGCCGGAGGGCGTCGGACCGCACGCCGCGACGCTGGGCGCAGCCGAGCTGCTGCGGGCCGGGGAGATCCGGCTCGGGCCGGGTGAGTCCTACCGGACGCCGACCGCGCTGTACTCGTGGTCGGGCGCCGGGCTGGACGGCGTCGCGGACCGGTGGCACGCCTGGCAACGCGCCCGCTCGACGCACCCGCGCAGCCCGCGGCCCGTCGTCCTGAACACCTGGGAGGCCGTGTACTTCGACCACGACCTGGCGCGGCTGACCGCCCTCGCGGACGTGGCGGCCCTGGCCGGTGTGGAGCGGTTCGTGCTGGACGACGGGTGGTTCCGTGGTCGGCGGGACGACACCGCCGGCCTGGGGGACTGGTACGTCGACCCCGACGTCTGGCCGCAGGGTCTGCACCCGCTCGTCGAGCACGTGCGCGAGCGCGGCATGCAGGTCGGGCTGTGGGTGGAGCCGGAGATGGTCAACCCCGACTCGGACCTGGTGCGCGAGCACCCGGACTGGGTGCTGTCCCCGAACGCGGACGAGCGACCGCCGGTGTGGCGGCACCAGCAGGTGCTCGACCTGACCAACCCGTCGGCCTGGGAGTACCTGCTGGAGCGGCTCGACGCACTGGTCGGCGAGTACCGGATCGACTACCTGAAGTGGGACCACAACCGCGACCTGCACGCCGCCGGCTCGGCGTCCAGTGCGGGCGGCACGTTCGGGCCGGTGGTGCACGCTCAGACCACGCGGCTCTACGCGCTCCTCGACGAGCTGCGCGCCCGACATCCCGGGTTGGAGATCGAGTCCTGCGCGTCCGGCGGGGCGCGTGTCGACCTGGGGATCCTCGGGCACACGGACCGGGTCTGGGCCTCGGACTGCAACGACGCCCTGGAGCGTCAGCAGATCCAGCGCTGGACGACGCAGGTGCTGGCGCCCGAGCTGGTCGGCGGGCACGTGGGGCCGCCCGAGTCGCACACCACGCACCGCCACCTGGACCTGCAGATGCGGTGTGTCACAGCGCTGTTCGGTCACGCCGGACTGGAGTGGGACCTGACCCGGCTCGCCCCCGACGAGCTCGCGGCGGTGGCGGACTGGATCGCCGCGTACCGGGGGCTGCGCGGCCTGCTGCACTCCGGTCGGGTGGTGCGCGGCGACCTCGACGTGGAGGACGCGCTGCTGCACGGGGTGGTGGCCCAGGACGGCGGCGAGGCGGTGCTGGCGTACGTGCGGCTGACGTCCGCCCCGGCCGCGCACCCCGGGCTGGTGAGGTTGCCCGGGTTGGACCCGCTGCGGCAGTACACCGTTCGCGTTCGGGAGGACGTCGGGGCGCCGGCGGTCGTGCAGGCGTTCGCGCCAGGCTGGCTGGCCGACGGGGTGACGTTGTCCGGGGCCGTGCTGGGCGAGGTCGGGCTCACGATGCCCGTGCTGGCGCCGGGGTCGGCGCTGCTGCTGCACCTGACGTCCTAGCGGTCCGGGCCCGGGGCGGGAGGGAGTGTGTGACGCCCGCCCCGGACCCGGGTCTCAGCCGGTGCGGCTCACAGGTTCGACCTGATCGCCGAGATGAGCTCACCGTTGTCGGTGTCGCCGCTCAGGTCCCAGAAGAAGGCTCCGCCCAACCCCTGGCCCTTCGCGTACGTCAGCTTCCCCGCGATCGTGGCCGGGGTGTCGTAGCTCCACCACTGCCCGTTGCAGAAGCCGTACGCCGTGCCGGCGACGGTCCCGGTGGCGGGGCACTTGGTCTTGAGCACCTTGTAGTCCTCGTTGCCCGCCTCGTAGGTGCCGGGGGCAGCGCCGGTAGCGGTACCACCGGGTGCCGCCTGCGTGACGCCCGTCCAGCCGCGGCCGTAGAAGCCGAGGCCGAGCAGGATCTTGCTGGAGGGCACACCCTTGGCCTTCAACGCGTTCACCGTCGTCGTGGCGTCGAAGCCCTGGATCGGGATACCCGGGTACGACGTCAGCGGCGAGTGCGGTGCCGTCGGTCCCTTGGCGTCCCACGTGCCGAAGTAGTCGTACGTCATCGGCAGGAACCAGTCGACCGAGGCGGCCGCGCCACCGTAGTCGGCCTTGTCCATCTTGCCGCCGGGGTTGCCGTCGGCGGTGATGGCCGAGGTGACCAGGTCGGACCCGAAGCTGGTCCGTAGCGCCGCCATCAGGTTCTTGTAGGCGCTGGCCGGGCTGGTGTCACAGCTCAGGCCGCAGGATCCGGGGTACTCCCAGTCGATGTCGATCCCGTCGAACACGTCGGCCCAGCGCGGGTCCTCGACCAGGGCCCGGCAGGACTGGGCGAACGCGGCCGGGTTGGCCGCCGCCTGACCGAAGCCACCGGACCACGTCCAGCCACCGAACGACCAGATGATCTTCAGGTTCGGGTGCAGCTTCTTGAGCTTGCGCAGCTGGTTGAAGTTGCCGCGCAGGCCGCTGGGGTCGTCCCAGGAGTCGGCGACGCCGTCGACGCTCTCGGCGGCGGTGAACGCCTTGTCGTAGTCGGCGTACGAGTCACCGATCACGCACTTGCCGCCGGTCACGTTGCCGAACGCGTAGTTCAGGTGGGTCAGCTTGTCCGCCGCCCCGCTGGTCTGCACGTTCTTCACGTTGAAGTGCCGGTCGTACGTCCCCCACTCGGGGAAGTAGCCGACGATCCGCTTGCCGGACGGCGGGTTCGTCGTCGGGGTCCCGGTCGGGGTGGTCGTCGGCGTCCCCGTCGGCGTCCCGGTCGGTGTCGTCGTCGGGGTGCTGGTCGGGGTGGTGGTCGGGGTCGTCCCGCTGCAGGCCCCCAGGTCCTTCCACACCCCCCACTCGCCGGTCGTGCCCGGGGTCTCGCCCTGGGTCCACCACTTGGCCTGCCAGGTGTGGTTCGCGTAGGAGACCTGGTTGCCGCCGGTGTACACCGCGGTCGCGCTCCACGCCGGTGCGGTGCAGCTACCGGGGTTGGTGGGCGTGCTGGTGGGCGTGCTGGTGGGCGTGCTGGTGGGCGTGCTGGTGGGTGTCGGGGTGCTCCCGCCGAACATCACGTCGCTGCACGCGTAGAACGCCTCGGCCGAGTCGGTGCGCTGCCAGATGATGTAGACCAGCTGGCGACCGCTGCGGGCCGGGACGGTGCCCTGGATCTGGTAGGCGCCGTTGACCACCGGCGGGTTGAGCACCTTCGCGAACGGGGTGGCGTCGAGGTCGGACCACTTCAGGGGCTGGGTCGGGTCGTACCCCTGCTTGGTGAGGTACAGCTCGAACGTGCCCGGGTGGGCTGCCGTCTCGGTGTACGTGAAGGTGGTCGGGCCGGCCGTCAGTGCGGTGGCCGGCCAGTCCGCCCGCGGCAGGTCGAAGCCGCGGTACTTGTCGCGGCCGGCGCTGCAGAGCTTGCCGTCGGGGATCAGCTCGCGGTGGTGACCGTTGGCGTTGGCGATGTTCACCTCGTTCCAGTCGTACACCGGCTGGGTGCCGCCCAGCGCGATCGCGGCCTTGCAGGCCTCGGACCGGGGGTGCTCGGCGCCCTCCTGCCAACACGTGTACGTGCGGCTGGCGGGTGCCGAGGTGGAGCCGTGCGCGAACGCGGGCGCCATCGTCACGGTCGACAGTGCGGCCGTGACGGCGGCCACCAGGGCCACGCGCAGGGCTCGCCGACGTCCGGTCGGGGGTCTGGTCGTCCTGGGTCTCATCGGTTCCTTCTCTCAGTGAGGTGCGGTCGGGTGTGGCGGCCGGGTCAGAGCTTCTGCCGCAGCGCGGGGACGACGTCCGGCGTCCAGCCGGGGTACGCCGTGTGCGCCAGCAGGCACTGGTCGCGGCTGCCGCCGTACGACACGTGGTCGCCCGCCGGGTAGGCGGTGCCCACGGCCCAGGCCGGGTACTGCCCGGGGCCTGTCGTGATGGTCGGCGTCGACGTGGTGGTCGGCGTCGAGGTCGTGGTGCTGGCTGGTGGGGGTGGTCGTGGGGGTGCCGCCCGCGGACCCCAGGGCCAGGGCCAGCGTGAGTGCGGTGGATCTGGGCATGGTGCGCGCTCCTTGGCCATCCCCACGAAAGGGGAGGGAACGGGACAAGACGGGCCTGAAGATAACTGGCAAGACAACTTCTGTAAAGGGGTCTGTTACGTACGGGTGGACGGGACGCCTAGAATCCGGCGAGACCTCAGGAGGTGGACGCCGGTGACGACGAGCGATGCGGACGTGGGAGCCCGGCTCCGGGCCCTGCGCACCGGTCAAGGGCTGACCCAGCGCGAGCTCGCGGGGGACCGCTACACCACCGCGTTCGTGTCGTCCATCGAGGCCGGACGTCGACAGCCGTCGTCGGACGCCCTCGAGCACTTCGCGAACCAGCTCGGGGTCGACCCGGAGGTGCTGCGCGACGGCCGGCCCTCGACCGCCGTCCTGGAGCTGGCCCTGGCCGAGGCGCGGCACACCCAGGCGGTCGGCGACACCACGCTCGCCCGCGAGCAGATCGACGAGGTGCTGGGCCTCGCCATCGAGCACGAGCTGCCCGTGCTGCGCTCGCAGGCCCTGGTGGCTCTCGGGTTCTGGGCGCTGCGCTCCGGCGACGTGCGCGGGTCGCTCGCCCACTACGAGGAGGCCGAGAAGCTCCTGGTCGACCAGCCCGAGCCCGCCCGCGCGCTGGCGGTGGCCGGCCAGGCCCGCTGCCTGCGCATCCTGGGCGACGTGCGCCGGTCCGTCATGGTCGTCGAGCGGGCGCTCGACGAGCTCGAGCGCGCCGGCCTGCCCGACCCGCTGGCCCTGATGGTGCTGCACGCGCAGGCGGTTCCGGCGTACATGGACCTGGGCCTGTCCCGCAAGGCGGAGGCCGCCGCCGAGACCGCGCTGGGACTGGCCGCGCAGGTGCCGGACCCGTTGCGGCAGGCCGACATGTACCGCGCGGTGGCCCGCGGGTTCCTGGACGGGAACCGTGTCCCGCAGGCCCGCCAGGCGGTCGCCCGGGCGCAGGAGCTCTACGACCAGCTGGACCTGCGCACCGACGTCGGCCACTGCTACTGGGCGCGCGGCTGGATCTACGAGCACAGCGCGACCGCGAACCTGGCCAGCGCCCGCCGCCAGCTCGAGACGGCCCGGCAGATCTTCATCGAGACCGGCTCGCGCTTCGACGAAGGACTGGTCACCGTCGAGCTCGCCGACATCGTGCGCCGTCTCGGTGCCTTCGACCGCGCCCGGGCGCTGATCGCGGACATCCAGGACTACCCCGAGGTCGTCGCGCTGCCGGGTGCCTACGCCGAGGTGGAGCGCTGCCTGGGGCTGATCGCCGCCGACGAGGGCGAGTACCCGCGGGCGCTGACCCACCTGGAGCGCGCCATCGCCCTGTTCCGGCAGGCCGAGGAGCTGCTGCACGAGGCGCGCACCTACCGCCACCTCGGGGACGTGCGGAGTGCCGCCGGCGACGCGGACGGCGCCACCCGGGCCTACCGGGACGGGTTGACCGCCCTCGACCGGGTGAGCTGACCGAGCACCCACGACGCGTCGACCCGCGGCACCTGAAAGACTGTCCGCCATGCCTGCGACCGCCCACCCCAGCCGCCCGCGCGTCCTGTCCGGGATGCAGCCGACGAGTGACTCGCTGCACCTCGGCAACTACCTCGGGGCGCTCGTCCAGTGGGTCGCCCTGCAGGAGACGCACGACGCGTTCTACTGCGTCGTGGACCTGCACGCGATCACCGTGGACGTCGACCCGGCCACGCTGCGCGAGCGCACCCGGCGCACCGCCGCGCAGTACCTGGCCGGCGGGGTGGACCCGCAGCGCTCGACGCTGTTCGTGCAGAGCCACGTCCCGCAGCACGCCGAGCTCGCGTGGGTCCTGGGCTGCATCACCGGGTTCGGCGAGGCCGGCCGGATGACCCAGTTCAAGGACAAGGCCGGCAAGGCCGGCAGCGACCGGACGACGGTCGGCCTGTTCACCTACCCGGTGCTGATGGCGGCCGACATCCTGCTCTACCAGGCCGATGCGGTCCCGGTGGGGGAGGACCAGCGTCAGCACCTCGAGCTCACCCGGGACCTGGCCATCCGGTTCAACGGGCGCTTCGGGGAGGCCTTCACGGTGCCGGAGCCGTTCATCGTCAAGGAGACGGCGAAGATCTACGACCTGCAGGACCCCACCGCCAAGATGAGCAAGTCGGCGGCGACCCTGTCGGGCGTCATCGACCTGCTGGACGAGCCCAAGGTGACCGCCAAGAAGATCCGGTCCGCGGTGACCGACGCCGAGCGCGAGATCCGGTACGACGTCGAGACCAAGCCCGGGGTGTCCAACCTGCTGAGCATCCACTCGGCGTTGTCCGGGCGCCCGGTCGAGACCCTCGAGAAGGACTACGCGGGCAAGGGGTACGGCGACCTCAAGGGTGACCTGGCCGACCTGGTGACCACCGAGCTGAGCCCGTTCCGGGAACGCACGCTGGCCTACCTGGACGACCCGGCGGCCCTCGACGACGTCCTCGCCGACGGCGCCGCGAAGGCTCGCGACGTCGCCGCCACCACCCTGGCCCAGGTCTACGACCGGGTCGGCTTCCTGTCCGCGCGGTCGTGAGGCCCCGATGGGTGTCCGGGCCGGCAACTTAGGGCAGGATCAGACGGTGACCAACGGGCCGGACGACGGGGTGCAGCGAACCATCGGTGTGGCGATCTCCATCCCGGACCCGTACGGCGAGGAGCTGCGCGCCCACCGCGCGTCGTTCGGCGACCCGCTGGCGTCGTCCATCCCCACCCACGTCACGTTGCTGCCGCCCACCGAGCTGGACCGGCCCGAGGCCAGTGTCGTCACCGAGCACCTGTCGTCGGTCGCCGCGAAGGCCACGCCGTTCGAGATCCACCTGCGCGGGACGTCCACCTTCCGCCCGGTGTCGCCGGTGGTGTTCGTGCCGCTGGTTCAGGGCATCGGTGGGTGCGAGGTGCTGGAGCAGGCGGTGCGCAGCGGGCCGCTGGCGCGCGACCTGCAGTTCTACTACCACCCGCACGTGACCATCGCGCACCACCTCGCGGACGACGCCCTCGACCGCGCGGCACGCGAGCTGGCGGACTTCGAGTGCCGGTTCGTGGTGGACGGCTTCCACCTCTACGAGCACGGCGCGGACGGCGTGTGGCGCCCCCAGGGCTGGTTCCCGTTCCCGGGCAGCTCCGGGTGAAGGCGTTGCTCGCGCGCCTCAAGGCCAGCCACCCGTACCGGTCGTGGGAGCACTACGGCCAGGTCCGGGGCAACCTGCTCGCCGGGGGCATGACCTTCGTCGGGTTCTTCTCGGTGATCCCGGCGCTGATCATCGGCTTCACCGTCTTCGGCTTCGTGCTTCGCAATCAACCCGACCTGTTCGACCGGGTCGTGGCGTCGGTCTCCAACACGCTGCCGGGGATCATCAAGGACGAGTCGAACCCGAACGGTCTGCTGGACGCGTCGAACCCGCCCACCCCGGACGTGCTGACCGTGGCCGGCCTGATCAGCCTGGTCACGCTGCTGCTGGCCGGTCTCGGGTGGGTCGCCGCGATCCGCGAGGGCGTCCGGACGATGTACGACCAGCCCAAGCTGAAGTCCAACCCGGTGCTGGGCAAGGTGCGTGACCTGGGGTTGCTGGCGCTGCTCGGCGTACCGATGCTCGCATCGGCCGTGCTGTCGCTGGTGGCCACCGGGGCGGCGTCCTGGGCCCTGGCGCGGGTCCATCTGGACGAGGACGCCACCGGGACGAAGGTGCTGCTGCAGGTCCTCAGCGTCCTCGTCGTCCTGGTCGCCGACTTCCTGCTCATGGTGATCATCCTGCGCCTGCTCAGCGGGATCGCCCTGTCTCGCAAGGACGTCGCTCAGAGCGCGCTGATCGGCGCGGTCGGGCTCGGCGTCCTCAAGCTGGCCAGCGGTCGACTGCTCGCCAGCGCCGGGAACAAGCCCCTGCTGGCCAGCTTCGCCGTGATCATCGGGCTGCTGGTCCTGATCAACCTGATCAGCCGCGTCGTGCTGCTGTCCGCGGCCTGGTCGGCGACCCGGTTGCGGGCGACCGGCCGGCTGGCCGCACCGCTCGGCCCGACGGAGCCGCCGGAGCCGCTGCCGTTCCCGGCCGGCCCGCGCGAGGACGTTCAGCCCAGCTTCGGCCCCCGGGCCCGTGACCGCACGTCACTGGCCGCCGGCGCGGTCCTCGGGGTCAGCGCACTGTTTGTCGCTCGTACCGCGCGCGACGGGCTGCGAGCAGCTGTCGGCGTCGTGCGCGGGCGCTGAGCGCGAGCAGCGTCACGGCGACCAGCGCGAAGGCGATACCGGCCAGGCCGACGACGCGTGCGGTGCTGGTGCTGGTCGGCGTGGAGCGCAGGGCCGCGGACTGCGCGGCGCCCGCCGGAGCGATCGCCGCGGCGGACGGGCCGGACGGCCCCGCCGGGTGGGCCAGGGCCGCCGCCTGGTCCGGGGTGACCAGGGTGCCGACCGGCCGGGCGCGGGCGCCGTACGTGAAGGCCCAGTCCAGCATCGCGGCCTGCGGGCGCCAGCTGCTCTCGCCGCGGCGCATCGCGGTCAGCACGTAGGTGTGCCCACCCCGGGTGGCCGCGCCGATCGCCGTCCACCGCGCCGCCACGGTGTAGCCGTTCTTCACGCCGATCGCGCCGTCGTAGTTGTAGAGCAGCTTGTTGTGGTTCTGGATCTGGTAGCTGGTGCGCTTCTTGCCCTTCACCACCTTGCCGGGGAACCGGATGTGCTTGGTCGCGACCAGCTCACGGAAGCCCGGGACGTCGAGCGCGGCGCGTGCCACCAGAGCCAGGTCGTACGCACTGGACCTCTGCCCCGGGGCGTCCAACCCGCTGGGATTGCGCACCGTCGTGTCGAACGCACCCAGCCGGTTGGCCTCGGCCTGCATGGCGGCCACGGTCTGCGGGACACCGCCGGCCACCCGGGCCAGCGCGGTCGCCGCGTCATTGCCGGACGAGAGCATGGTGCCCTGCAGCAGCTGGCGGACCGTGTACGTGGAGCCCGGGTCCAGCCCGACCTGGGAGCCCTCGACGACGTCGCTCGGTTCGGCCAGCACGACCTGCGACTGGTCGACCTTGGGCAGCGTGGTCAGCACCGTCAACGTCTTCAGCGTCGATGCCGGGAGGTACCGCCCGTGCGGGTTGCGCGCGGCGATCACCGCGCCGGTGTCGAGGTCGGCCAGCACCCACCCCGCAGCGTTGAACGTCGGCGGTGCCGGCACGCCGTCCGGGAGGTCCGTGACGACCGACGTCGCGCCCAGCAGCGGACCGCCGACCACCGGCCGGGTGATCGACGCGTTCGCGCTGGGGCCGGCGGCGACGCTCACCGACAGGCCGGCCGCGAGGGCGACGGCCACGGTGGCGGCGGAGCGGGCGCGGCGGCGCACGCGATCAGACCTTGCGGGTCAGGAGGGCGCGCTTGACCTCCTGGATGGCCTTGGTCACCTCGATGCCGCGCGGGCACGCGTCGGTGCAGTTGAAGGTCGTGCGGCAGCGCCACACGCCCTCCTTGTCGTTCAGGATCTCCAGCCGCTGGTCCGCCGCCTGGTCGCGGCTGTCGAAGATGAATCGGTGCGCGTTCACGATCGCGGCCGGCCCGAAGTACTGTCCGTCGCCCCAGAACACCGGGCAGGACGACGTGCACGCCGCGCACAGGATGCACTTCGTGGTGTCGTCGAACCGGTCGCGCTGCTCCTGGCTCTGGATCCGCTCGCGGCTCGGCTCGTTGCCGGACGTCATGAGGAACGGCATGACCTCGCGGTAGGCCGCGAAGAACGGGTCCATGTCGACGACGAGGTCCTTCTCGACCGCCAGTCCCTTGATCGGCTCGACCGTGATCGGCTTCTTCGGGTTCAGGTCCTTCAGCAGGGTCTTGCAGGCCAGCCGGTTCTTGCCGTTGATCCGCATGGCGTCCGAACCGCAGACGCCGTGCGCGCAGGACCGGCGGAAGGTCAGCGAGCCGTCCTGCTCCCACTTGATGGTGTGCAGCGCGTCGAGCAGCCGGTCGGTGGCGTGCACCGAGACGGTGTAGTCCTCCCAGTGCGGCTCGGTGTCCGACTCCGGGTTGAACCGCCGGATCCGCAGCGTGACGTCGAAGCTGGGCACCACACCGACCTCGGTGCTCGAGGCGGCGGCGTCCGTCGTGGTCGTCATCAGTACTTGCGCTCCATCGGCTCGTAACGGGTCTGCACGACCGGCTTGTAGTCGAGGCGCACGGCGGAACCGTCCGCGCCCTCTTCACGGTAGGCCATGGTGTGCCGCATGAAGTTCACGTCGTCGCGGTGCGCGTAGTCCTCACGGAAGTGCCCGCCGCGGGACTCCTTGCGCTCCAGTGCGCCCAGCACGATGACCTCGGCGAGGTCGAGCAGGAAGCCCAGCTCGACCGCCTCCAGCAGGTCGGTGTTGAAGCGCTGGCCCTTGTCCTGGACGGACACGTTGCGGTAGCGCGCTTTCAGACCCTCGATGTCGCTGAGCGCCTGCTTCAGCGATCCCTCGGTCCGGAACACCTGGGCGTTGCGGTCCATGGTCTCCTGCAGCGCCTTGCGAACCGTGGCCACCCGCTCGCCGTCCTGGCGCGAGCGCATCGACTCCAGCAGCTCGACGGTCGCCACCTCGGGCGTGTCGGGCAGGTCGAGCAACGGTGCGGTGGCCGCGAACTCCGCGGCGGCGATACCGGCCCGGCGTCCGAAGACGTTGATGTCCAGCAGCGAGTTGGTACCCAGCCGGTTCGAGCCGTGCACGGACACGCACGCGACCTCGCCGGCGGCGTACAGGCCCGGGACGACGTGGGTGTTGTCCCGCAGCACCTCCGCCTCGATGTTGGTCGGCACGCCGCCCATCGCGTAGTGCGCGGTCGGGTACACCGGAACCGGCTCGGTGTACGGCTCGACGCCCAGGTACGTGCGGGCGAACTCGGTGATGTCCGGCAGCTTCGCGTCGATGTGCGCGGGCTCCAGGTGGGTCAGGTCGAGCAGCACGTAGTCCTTGTTCGGACCGCAGCCGCGGCCCTCGCGGACCTCGTTGGCCATCGAGCGCGCCACGATGTCGCGCGGCGCGAGGTCCTTGATGGTCGGGGCGTAGCGCTCCATGAAGCGCTCGCCCTCGCTGTTGCGCAGGATGCCGCCCTCGCCGCGCGCCGCCTCGGACAGCAGGATGCCCAACCCGGCCAGGCCCGTCGGGTGGAACTGGAAGAACTCCATGTCCTCCAACGGGATCCCGCTGCGGAAGGCGATCCCCATGCCGTCACCGGTGAGCGTGTGCGCGTTGGAGGTCGTCTTGAAGACCTTGCCGACGCCTCCGGTGGCCAGCACCACGGACTTGGCGCGGAAGATGTGGATCTCGCCGCTGGCCAGCTCGTAGGCCACCACGCCGGCGGTGCGCCGGTGCTCGCCGCTGCCGGTCATGATGAGGTCGAGCACGTAGAACTCGTTGAAGAACTCGACGTCCTGCTTGACGCAGTTCTGGTAGAGCGTCTGCAGGATCATGTGGCCGGTGCGGTCCGCCGCGAAGCACGAGCGGCGCACGGCAGCCTCGCCGTGGTTGCGGGTGTGGCCGCCGAACCGGCGCTGGTCGATCTTGCCCTCGGGCGTCCGGTTGAACGGCAGACCCATCTTCTCGAGGTCCAGGACCGCGTCGATGGCCTCCTTGCACATCACCTCGGCCGCGTCCTGGTCGACGAGGTAGTCGCCGCCCTTGACGGTGTCGAAGGTGTGCCACTCCCAGTTGTCCTCCTCGACGTTCGCCAGGGCGGCGCACATGCCGCCCTGGGCCGCACCGGTGTGCGAGCGCGTCGGGTAGAGCTTGGTGAGGACCGCCGTCCGGGCGCGCTTGCTGGACTCCAGGGCCGCGCGCATGCCGGCGCCGCCGGCGCCGACGATGACCACGTCGTAGGTGTGCGTCTGCATGGGTTGCCTGCCTTTACTGGGTGCAGAACGACGGGAGCAGGTTGGCGGGCTCGCCCACCGGGCACGGGTCGAACGTGAAGATGACCAAGGTGCCGAGCACCAGCACCACGGCGGCGCTGACCAGCAGCAGGGTCTTCAGCACGATGCGGGTGCTGTCCTTCTCCGCGTAGTCGTTGATCACGGTGCGGACCCCGTTGACGCCGTGCAGCTCGGCGAGCCACAGCATCAGCAGGTCCCAGGTCTGCCAGAACGGGCTGGACCACTTGCCGCCGACGAACGCGAAGTCGATGGCCTTGATGCCGTCGCCGGCGACCAGGTTCACGAACAGGTGGCCGAAGACCAGCGCGATCAGCACCACGCCCGACCCGCGCATGAAGAGCCACGAGTAGAGCTCGAAGTTGCTGCGGGTGGCGCGGCTGCGGCGGAACGGGGCGCGGGGCGCGTCGAGGGTCGTCATGTCAGCTCCCTCAGCCGAAGACGTGCATCAGGTGGCGGACGGCGAACGGCGCGAACAGCAGCACCCAGGCGCCGATGACGACCCAGAGCATCTGCCGCTGGTAGCGCGGGCCCTGGGACCAGAAGTCGACCAGCATGATCCGCACGCCGTTGAACGCGTGGAAGATGATCGCGGCGACCAGCCCGGCCTCACCGAGCCCCACGATCGGGTTCTTGTACGTCCCGATGACGTCGTTGTACGCCTCGGGGGACACCCGCACGAGCGCGGTGTCCAGCACGTGCGCGAAGAGGAAGAAGAAGATCAGCACGCCGGTCACCCGGTGGGCGACCCACGACCACATCCCCTCGCGGCCCCGGTAGAGGGTGCCTGCGGGTGCCTTGGGCACGACGTTCCCTTTCGCCTGGCGGGAGGGTGACGCGTCGACCCGCACGGCTGCTGAGATGGCGCTGGAGGCGGGGGACGGCGACGTCCACGACGTGGTCACTGTAGTGACGTGGGGCCGCTGGGGCCGCACCGGGATGGCTGGGTGTGACCAACCCCTCAGAGTGGCTCCGGCGCCGCGGCCGGGTTCGATAGCGTCACCGGGGTGATCGCCGACCTGACCGCCGTGGTGCCCGCCGGCGGTGCCGGGACGCGGCTCTGGCCGCTCTCGCGCCGCGCCCAGCCCAAGTTCCTGCTCGACCTGACCGGCACCGGACGCACCCTGCTGCAGCAGACCTGGGACCGGCTGGACGACGTCGCCGCCCGGGTGTGCGTGGTGACCGGTGCGGGGCACGCCGGTGCCGTGGCGCGTCAGCTGCCCGGGCTCGACCTGGACGACCTGCTGGCCGAGCCCTCGCCGCGTGACTCCGCCGCCGCGATCGGCCTGGCCGCCGCCGTCGTGCACGCCCGGGACCCGCAGGCGGTCATCGGCTCGTTCGCGGCCGACCACGTGATCGCCGACGCCGCCGCGTTCGCCGCCGCCGTCGGCGAGGCCGTCGCGGTGGCCCGCACCGGGCTCCTCGTCACCATCGGCATCACCCCGACCCACCCGGCCACCGGCTTCGGCTACATCCGCGCGGGGGCGGCGCTCGACGTCCCGGACGCGCCGTCGGCGCTCGCCGTCGCCGAGTTCGTCGAGAAGCCGGACGCCGAGACCGCCGCCGGGTACGTCGCGCAGGGCTACCGGTGGAACGCCGGGATGTTCGTGGCGCGGGCGTCCGTGCTGCTCGACCTGCTCGCCGAGTACCGGCCGGCGCTGGCGGAGGGGCTGCGGGTGCTCGGCGCCGCCTGGGACGGCCCGGACCGCCAGCGGGTGCTCGACGAGGTCTGGCCGCAGCTCGAGAAGGTGGCCGTGGACTACGCGGTGGCCGAGCCCGCGGCGGCCGCCGGACGGGTGGCCGTGGTGCCGGGGGCCTTTGGCTGGGACGACGTGGGGGACTTCGACTCGCTCGGCACGGTGCTCCCGGCGGGCGACCTGCAGGTCATCGGGGACGGCGAGCTGCTGGCCACCGACTCCACGGGGGTGGTGGTGACGACGTCCGGCCGGGTCGTGGCGCTGATCGGGCTGCACGACGTGGTCGTGGTGGACACCCCGGACGCGGTGCTGGTGGCGGCCCGCTCGCACGCCCAGCAGGTCAAGGGCGTGGTCGACCGGCTCACGGCCGCCGGCCGCACCGACCTCCTCTGACCCCGTCCCCGCGCAGATAGCCCGCTCTTCGGGCTCATTCGCGTCCCAAAACCCCGGATATCCCGCTATCTGCGGTCGGGGGTGTGAGGTCGGACACGAGGCCGGGCCGAGGCGGGCCCGCGTCGATACCCTGCCCGGGTGAGTGAATCCGTCACCGAGTCCGGCCTGCCCCTGCATCCGCTGTACGGACCGCAGACGCTGCAGGACTGGGACGCCGAGCAGCAGCTGGGCGAACCGGGTCAGTACCCGTACACCCGGGGTGTCTACCCGAACATGTACACCGGCCGGCCCTGGACCATGCGCCAGTACGCCGGGTTCGGCACCGCCAAGGAGTCCAACGAGCGCTACCACCAGCTGGTCGCGGCGGGCACCGGCGGGCTGAGCGTCGCGTTCGACCTGCCGACCCAGATGGGCTACGACTCCGACGACCCGATCGCGCACGGCGAGGTCGGCAAGGTCGGGGTCGCCATCGACTCGATCGACGACATGCGGCTGCTGTTCGACGGCATCCCGCTCGACGAGGTCTCGACGTCCATGACCATCAACGCGCCCGGTTCGGTGCTGCTGCTGCTCTACCAGCTGGTCGCGGCCGAGCACGGTGTCGACCCCGGCAAGCTCACCGGGACCATCCAGAACGACGTGCTCAAGGAGTACATCGCGCGCGGCACGTACATCTTCCCGCCGGCCGAGTCGCTGCGGCTCATCGCGGACACGTTCGCCTACTGCCGCCAGGAGCTTCCGCGCTGGAACACCATCTCGATCAGCGGCTACCACATGGCCGAGGCCGGGGCCACGCCCGTGCAGGAGATCGCGTTCACGCTGGCCAACGCCAAGGCGTACGTGCAGGCGGCGCTGGACGCCGGGCTGGACGTCGACGACTTCGCGCCGCGGCTGTCGTTCTTCTTCGTGGCCCGGACGACGTTCCTGGAGGAGGTGGCCAAGTTCCGGGCCGCCCGCCGGATCTGGGCGCAGATCATGCGCGACGAGTTCGGCGCCACGAACCCCAAGTCGCTGATGCTGCGCTTCCACACCCAGACCGCCGGTGTGCAGCTCACCGCCCAGCAGCCCGAGGTCAACCTGGTGCGGGTCGCACTGCAGGGCCTCGGCGCGGTGCTCGGCGGGACGCAGAGCCTGCACACCAACTCCTACGACGAGGCGATCGCGCTGCCGACCGCGAAGGCGGCCCGGCTCGCGCTGCGCACCCAGCAGGTGATCGCGTACGAGACGGACGTGACCAAGACGGTCGACCCGTTCGCCGGTTCCTACGTGATCGAGGCGATGACGGACGAGATCGAGGCCGCCGCCCGCGACCTGATCCAGGCCGTCGAGGACCGCGGGGGTGCGGTGGCGGCCATCGAGGAGGGCTTCCAGAAGTCCGAGATCGAGCGATCGGCGTACCAGGTCACCCAGCAGATCGACTCCGGTGACCGGGTGATCGTGGGCGTCAACCGGTTCACCGTCGACGTCGAGGACCCGTACGAGCCGCTGCGCGTCGACCCGGCCATCGAGGCCGAGCAGGCCGCCCGGCTGGCCACCCTGCGCGCCGAGCGCGACCAGCCGGCCGTCGACGCGGCGCTGGCCGCGGTTCAGGCCGCGGCCCGAGGTGCCGACAACGTGGTGTACCCGCTGCGCGACGCCCTCGCCGCCCGGGCCACGGTGGGCGAGGTCTGCCACGCGCTCCGGGAGGTGTGGGGGACGTACGTCCCGCGCGACGCCTTCTGAACTAACCTGGACACATCGTGACTCCCGACGCCCAGCACTCTGCGCTCTCGACATCCCAGATCGTGGCGGACCTCGCCACCGAGCTGGTCGACGTCCGGCGTGACCTGCACGCCCACCCCGAGCCGTCCTGGCTGGAGGTGCGGACCTGCGACGTCGTCGCCACCCGGCTGGAGAAGGCCGGCATCGCCGTCCAGGGGCTGCCGCGCAGCGGGCTGGTCGCCGAGGTCGGCCACCCGGACTCGGACGGCCCCGTCGTCGCCCTGCGGGCCGACCTGGACGCGCTCCCGCTGGAGGACGAGACCACCGACCCGTGGCGCTCCACCGTGGACGGCGTGGCGCACGCCTGCGGTCACGACGTGCACACCGCCGCGCTGCTCGGCGCCGGCCTGGCGCTGGCCGAGCAGCACCGCGTGAGCCCGCTGCCCGGCCGGGTCCGGCTGCTGTTCCAGCCCGCCGAGGAGGTCATGCCCGGCGGAGCGCTCGACCTGGTCGCGCACGGGGTGCTGGACGACGTCCGAAGCATCTTCGCGTTGCACTGCGACCCCTCGATCGACGTCGGGACGATCGGGCTGCGCGAGGGCCCGATCACCGCGGCGACGGACCAGGTGACCGTGCGGCTGCGCGGCAAGGGCGGGCACACGTCCCGGCCGCACCTCACCCAGGACCTCACCTTCGCGCTCGCGAAGGTCGTCACCGAGGTGCCGGCCGCGCTGTCGCGCCGGCTGGACCCGCGGGCCGGCGCCAGCATGGTCTGGGGCCGCATCGGCGCGGGCTCGGCGGCCAACGTGATCCCGGCGTTCGGTGAGGTCGAGGGCACGCTTCGAGTGCTCGACATCCGCGCCTGGGCGGCCGCTCAGGACATCGTGAACGAGGTGGTGCGCGCCGTCGTCGCACCGTACGGCGTGACCCCCGAGGTCGAGCACGTGCGCGGCGTCCCGCCGGTGGTCAACGACCCGCGGGCCGCCCGGCGGCTGGCCGCCGCGGCCGGCCAGGTGGTCGGGGCCGGCGCGCTGGTCGGCACCGAGCAGAGCCTGGGCGGCGAGGACTTCGCCTGGTACCTGGAGTCGGTGCCCGGCGCGATGGCCCGGTTGGGCACCCGAACCCCCGGCGGTCCGACATTCGACCTGCACCAGGGCAACCTTCGCGTCGACGACGCCGCCGTCCCGGTCGGGGCGCAGCTGCTCGCTCGCGCGGGGCTCGGCGCGCTGGACGACGCGAGCCGGTCCACGTCAACACTTGACGACGTGACCACCCGGTAACAGTTCGGATACTGCACCGTCTGAGGCGGACAGCACCCAGCCAGCCCAGGTAGCATCCCTGCGAGTTGAGCCGGGTGGTCCACCAGGTATCGGCTCCACCATCCCCGCCTCCAGTGGTCACCTCCACGAGGCATTGAATGAAGGAGACACCCTTGCGTCGGGTGATGAAGATCGTTGCTGTCACCTCGGTGGCCGCACTCGCTCTGGCCGCGTGCGGCAGCAGCGATGACACCAGCTCGAGCGGCAGCACCAGCTCGAGCACCAAGAGCGCCCTGAAGGTCGGTCTCGCGTACGACATCGGCGGCCGTGGCGACCAGTCGTTCAACGACGCCGCCGCCGCCGGTCTGGACAAGGCCAAGTCGGACCTCGGCGTCACCGCCCAGGAGGCCGAGGCCACCACCGGTGAGTCCGAGTCCGCCAAGGAGGACCGTCTGCGCACGCTGGCCCAGGCCGGCTACAACCCGGTCGTCGCGGTCGGCTTCGCGTACGCCGGTGCGGTCGACAAGGTCGCCGCGGAGTTCCCGGACGCCAAGTTCGCGATCGTGGACAGCGCCAAGGGCGACAAGACCCCCGCCAACGTAACCAGCCTGCTGTTCGCCGAGAACGAGGGCTCGTACCTGGTCGGCGTCATCGCCGCGAAGAAGTCCAAGTCCGGCAACATCGGCTTCATCGGTGGCGTCCAGGTGCCGCTGATCCAGAAGTTCGAGGCCGGCTACGTCGCCGGGGCCAAGTCGGTCAACCCGGACATCAAGATCCAGGTCAAGTACCTGACCCAGCCGCCGGACTTCTCGGGCTTCTCCGACCCGGCCAAGGGCAAGACGGCCGCGCAGGGTCAGCTCGACGCTGGCGCTGACGTCATCTACGCGGCGGCCGGCGGTTCCGGTGGCGGCGTGTTCGAGGCGTGCAAGGCTGCCGGCGCCTCGGCCATCGGGGTCGACTCCGACCAGGCCCTGACCGCTGACGCGAGCGTCCGCGACGTCATCATCTCGTCGATGCTCAAGAAGGTCGACGTGGCCGTGTTCGACTTCATCAAGGCGAACCAGGACGGCACCGTCAAGGGTGGCGACCAGGTCTACGACCTGAAGAAGGGCGGCGTCGACTACGCCACCACCGGTGGCCACGTGGACGACATCAAGGCCGACGTCGACAAGGCGAAGCAGGACATCATCGACGGCAAGATCACGGTTCCCACCACTCCGTGACCTGATCGTCGCGGGCCCGTCCTCGGACGTGCTCGTGCTCAACGCCTGACCACGGTCCGGGGCGGCGCGGTAGCGTCGCCCCGGACCCGTTTCCGCCCGGGCCAATGACGTGCCCGAGACCTCGAGGAGGACGTCCTGTCCACCGCAACCGATGCCACCCAGACACCGCCTGCCGCGGCCGGCGACCTGGCCGTCCGGCTGACCGGGATCACCAAGAGATTCCCGGGGGTCGTCGCCAACCACGACGTCAACATCGAGGTCCGCAAGGGCACCGTGCACGCGGTGGTCGGCGAGAACGGCGCCGGCAAGTCGACGCTGATGAAGATCCTGTACGGCGTGCAGCGCCCCGACGAGGGCACCATCGAGGTCGCCGGTCAGTCGGTCGTCTTCAGCTCGCCCAGCGACGCCATCTCGCACGGGATCGGCATGGTCTACCAGCACTTCATGCTGGCCGACAACCTCACGGTGCTGGAGAACGTGGCCCTCGGCGCGGAGAGCCTCTTCGGCATCGGGGACCGGGCCCGCGCGAAGATCCGGGAGATCAGCGGGTCGTACGGCCTGGACGTCGACCCCGACGTCCTCGTCGAGGAGCTCGGCGTGGGCGACCGGCAGCGCGTCGAGATCCTCAAGGTGCTCTACCGCGGGGCGAACACGCTGATCCTGGACGAGCCCACCGCGGTGCTGGTGCCGCAGGAGGTCGACGAGCTGTTCGCCAACCTGCGCGAGCTGAAGTCCGAGGGCCTGACCGTCATCTTCATCTCGCACAAGCTCGACGAGGTGCTGTCGGTCGCGGACGACATCACCGTGGTGCGCCGCGGCGAGACCGTGGCGACCGTGGACCCGCAGCAGACGACGTCCCGGCAGCTGGCCGAGCTCATGGTGGGCAGCGAGCTGCCCAGCCCGCAGACCCGCGAGTCGACCGTCACCGACGTCCCGATGCTGTCGGTGCGCGACCTCACCCTGCGGGTCGGCGAGCGCGCCGTCCTGGAGGGCATCGACTTCACCATCCACCGCGGCGAGGTGCTGGGCATCGCCGGCGTCGAGGGCAACGGCCAGGGTGAGCTGGTGGACGCGCTGATGGGCCTACGGCTGCCCGAGACCGGCGCGATCACGCTCGGCGAGGTGGACATCACCGACTGGTCCACCCGGCGGCGCCGCGAGTCCGGCATCGGTTTCATCCCGGAGGACCGGCACCGGCAGGGACTGATGCTGGAGGCCCCGCTGTGGGAGAACCGCATCCTCGGTCACCAGACCCAGCCCCCGTCGTCCCGCGGGCCGCTGATCAACCGCTCGGGGGCCCGCGCGGACACCGAGCGCATCGTGCGCGAGTTCGACGTCCGGACGCCGGGCATCGACGTGACGGCGCACGCGCTGTCCGGTGGCAACCAGCAGAAGCTCATCGTCGGTCGCGAGCTGTCCGGTGAGCCCGTGGTGCTGCTCGCCGCGCACCCCACCCGCGGCGTCGACGTCGGCGCGCAGGCCGCGATCTGGGAGCACATCCGGGCGGCCCGCTCGGCCGGGCTGGCCGTCCTGCTGATCTCGGCGGACCTGGACGAGCTGATCGGTCTGTCCGACACGATCGAGGTGATCCTGCGCGGCCGGTTCGTCGGCCAGTTCGACCCCGCGAACGTGACCCCCGAGCAGCTCGGCTCCGCCATGACCGGCGCCGACGCGAGCGACCGCCAGGACGGCCAGGAGGACCAGGCATGAAGAGGCTCGACCTGAACCGCATCGGCCTGGCCCTGGCCGCGCCGCTGCTGGCCGTCGCGTTCTCGGTGCTGGTCACCAGCGTGATCCTGCTGGTCGCGGGCGACCCGGTCTGGCTGACCTGGAAGACCCTGATCTTCGGCAGCGGCCAGCCGCACGCCATGACCCGCACGCTGCTCCAGACGGTCAACCTGGGCACGACGTACTACCTGTCCGCGATCGCGGTGGCCATCGGCTTCCGGATGAACCTGTTCAACATCGGGGTCGACGGCCAGTACCGGATGGCCGTGTTCGCCGCCGCGGTCGTCGGCTCCTGGCTGGACCTGCCGCGCCCGCTGCACCTGCTGGTGATCATCGTCGTCGCGATGGTGGTCGGTGCCGCGTGGGCGTCGATCGCCGGTCTGCTCAAGGTCGGCCGCGGGGTCAGTGAGGTCATCTCGACGATCATGCTGAACGCCATCGCCGGCTACCTGCTGGCCTACCTGCTGCGCAAGGTCGCCTCGGGCGAACCGGCCAGCAACAACATCTCCACCAAGGAGATCCCGTTGTCCGGTCGGATGCCCGGCATCACCCTGGTGCCCGACGTCCCGGTGCAGACCTACGGCTTCGTGTTCGTCGCGATCCTGGTCGGCTTCGGCTACTGGTACCTGCTGGGCCGCACCCGGTTCGGCTTCGACCTGCGCGCGACCGGCCGGTCGGCGACGGCCGCCGTCGCCAGCGGCGTCAACGTCAAGCGGATGGTGCTCATCTCGATGGCCCTCAGCGGGGCGATCGCCGGGTTGGTGGGGCTGCCCGAGCTGCTCGGCAAGACCTACCAGTACGACCTGTCGTTCCCGGCCGGCATCGGCTTCACCGGCATCGCCATCGCCCTGGTCGGCCGCAACTCGCCGATCGGGGTGGCGATCGCGGCGCTGTTCTTCGCCTACCTGAACACCTCCAGCAACCCGCTGCAGATCATCGCCGGCGTCGCGCCGGAGATCGTCGTGGTGATGCAGGGCATCATCACGTTCGCCGTCGTCGTGGCCTACGAGCTGGTCCGCCGCTACGGCGTGGCCCGCGAGCAACGGCGGGTGGCTGAACAGCTCACGGCCGGTCCCGGCACCGCGGCGCAGGAGGTGACGGCATGAGCATCGACATCGCCGAGGCCGCAGGCGCACCGGTCCCCGCGCACACCGAGTCCGGCCGCAAGCGCAGCCGGGTCACCCCGGTGACCCTGCTGCTGGCGCTCGCCGGCGGCATGGTGCTGATGTCGCTGGTGCGGGTCATCACGGGCGCCAACGACATCGACTCCAGCGGAACCGTGTCGGCCACCCTGGTGCTCGCCGTGCCGATCGCGATGGCCGGCCTCGGTGGCCTGTGGGCCGAGCGCGCGGGCGTGGTGAACATCGGCCTCGAGGGCATGATGATCTTCGGCACGTGGGGCGCCGGCTTCGGCGGCTACCAGTGGGGCCCGTGGGCCGGGCTGGTGTGCGGCGTGCTGTTCGGCGCGCTCGGCGGCCTGCTGCACGCGGTGGCGACGGTGACCTTCACGGTCGACCACATCGTGTCCGGCGTCGCGCTGAACCTGCTGGCGGCCGGCCTGGTCAAGTACCTGTCGGGTCTGGCCTTCGTCGGCAAGCCCGGCGGCGGCAAGACCCAGTCGCCGTACATCGACAGCCCGCCGTCGTTCACCGTGCCCGGCGTCTCGGACTGGCTGAAGGACGTCGAGGCCAAGCACTGGTTGTTCGTGTCCGACCTGGCGGGGGTCGTGCGCGGCCTGACCACCAACGTCTCGCTGTTTACGATCCTGGCGCTCGCCCTGGTCATCGGGACGTTCTTCATCCTGTGGCGCACGGCGTTCGGCCTGCGGCTGCGCAGCTGCGGTGAGAGCCCGGTGGCCGCCGAGTCCCTCGGCGTGAACGTCTACCGCTACAAGTACGCCGCGGTGATCGCCTCGGGCGCGTTCGCCGGCTTCGGCGGCGTCTACCTCGCCGAGGTGGCCGCCAGCATCTACCGGGACGGGCAGACCGGTGGGCGAGGCTACATCGGTCTGGCCGCCATGATCTTCGGCAACTGGCGGCCCGGCGGGCTGCTGGCCGGCTCGACGCTGTTCGGCTACACGGACGCGCTGCAGCTGCGGCGCGGCGGCGAGAGCGTGCACGCGCTGCTGCTGCTGCTCGCGCTGATCCTGCTCGGCATCGTGGTCTGGCGGGTCCTGCGCCGGGCGAACGTCGCCAGCACCCTGGTCGCGGCGGCCTGCGCGGTCGGGCTCTTCGTCTGGTACGCCACCACGACCGCCGTGCCGGACGACTTCACCGGCATGACGCCGTACGTCGCGACGCTGCTGGTGCTGAGCCTGTCGGCGCAGCGGTTGCGGATGCCCGCGGCGGACGGGTTGCCGTACCGGCGCGGAGAGGGCGGCTGAGGTGGCCGACGTGGTCGGGCCGGACGTGGACTGGGACGCGCTGCGTACCGCCGCCCGGGACGCCATGACGCACGCCTACGCGCCGTACTCCGGCTTCCCGGTGGGCGTGGCCGGCCTGGTGGACGACGGTCGCGTGGTGGTCGGCTGCAACGTCGAGAACGCGGCCTACGGCGTCGCGCTGTGCGCCGAGTGCGGCATGGTCAGCCAGCTGCACGTCACCGGCGGTGGCCGGCTGGTCGCCGTCGCCTGCGTCGACCGCAACGGCGACCCACTGATGGCGTGTGGTCGGTGCCGCCAGCTGCTCTGGGAGAACGGCGGCCCGGACTGCCTGGTGGACACGTCGTCCGGCATCAAGCCGATGAGTGACGTCCTGCCCGATGCGTTCGGCGCGCCCGACCTCGCCCGCTGACCCCGGCCCGCCGACCCCGCCCGCCGACCCCGCCCGCCGACCCCGCCCGCCGACCCCGCCCGCCGACCCGTTGCCCCCAGGTTGTTGATCACGTTCAGTGGGTCTGGGCCCGCTTCTCCAGGGTTGTTCGCCTCGAGAAGCGGATGTTCGCCCACTTCACGTGATCAACAACCGGAGCCCCGCTGGCACGCGCGCTGTACGCCGGGGGCGAACCGCTGGTGACGCCGCGCGCGGCAACAGAGAGGATCGACCCATGAGCGAACCCTTCGATGCCGTCGACGTGATCCGGGCCAAGCGCGACGGCCACGGCCTGGACGACGCGCAGATCGACTGGGTGGTCGACGCCTACACCCGGGGCGCGGTCGCGGACGAGCAGATGTCCGCGCTGGCCATGGCGATCCTGCTGAACGGCATGGACCGGCGCGAGATCAGCCGCTGGACCGCCGCCATGATCGCCAGCGGCGAGCGGATGGACTTCTCCGCGCTGTCCCGGCCGACCGCCGACAAGCACTCCACCGGCGGCGTCGGCGACAAGATCACCCTGCCGCTGGCCCCGCTGGTGGCCGCCTGCGGCGTGGCGGTGCCGCAGCTGTCCGGGCGCGGGCTCGGGCACACCGGCGGCACCCTCGACAAGCTCGAGGCGATCCCCGGCTGGCGAGCGAGGATGAGCAACGCCGAGATGCTGGCCCAGCTCGAGGACGTCGGCGCGGTCATCTGCGCGGCCGGCGACGGCCTGGCCCCGGCCGACAAGAAGCTCTACGCCCTGCGCGACGTCACCGGCACGGTCGAGGCCATCCCGCTGATCGCGAGCTCCATCATGAGCAAGAAGATCGCCGAGGGCACGGGCGCACTGGTGCTGGACGTCAAGGTCGGCTCGGGCGCGTTCATGAAGACCGTGGACGACGCCCGCGAGCTCGCTCGCACCATGGTCGACCTGGGCACCGACGCCGGCGTCACCACCGTGGCCCTGCTGACGAACATGCAGACCCCGCTCGGGCTGACCGCCGGGAACGCCCTGGAGGTGCGCGAGTCCGTCGAGGTGCTGGCCGGTGGCGGCCCGGACGACGTCGTCGAGCTCACGCTCGCCCTGGCCCGCGAGATGCTGGCCGCGGCGGGCCGCGACGACGTGGACCCGGCCGAGAAGCTCCGCGACGGCTCGGCGATGGACGTGTGGCGCCGGATGATCGCGGCGCAGGGCGGCGACCCGGACGCCGAGCTGCCGCGCGCTCGCGAGACCCATGTGGTGACCGCGCCGGCCGAGGGCGTGCTGACCCAGCTGGACGCGCTGAAGGTCGGCGTCGCCGCGTGGCGGCTGGGGGCAGGACGGGCCCGCAAGGAGGACGTCGTGCAGGCCGGCGCCGGCGTCGAGCTGCACGTCAAGCCCGGGGCGCCGGTGCGCGGCGGCGAGCCGCTGATGACGCTGCACACCGATACCCCCGAGCGGTTCGAGCGGGCGCTGGAAGCGTTGCAGGACAGCTGGTTCATCGCGCCGGACGGTTCGCGACCCGACCTGCTGCCGCTCGTCGTGGAGCGCATCGCCGCCGAGTGAGGCGCGGCGGGTCCAGGGTCAACGGGTCTAGGCTCGTCGACATGCCAGAGCTGATCGAGGCCCCGACCCGCATCCCCGTCCCCGGCGGCAAGGTGATCGACGAGTACGTCGGCCGCGTGACCAGCGGCGAGTCCGCGGTCTCGGTCGCGCACATGACGGCGCCGCCGGGCTGGTCCGAGCCCGCCCAGGCACCGGACTTCGACGAGGTCACCCTCGTGCTGCGGGGCGCCGTCCAGGTCGAGCACGAGGGCGGCGTGACCGACGTCCGGGCCGGGCAGGCGCTGGTCACCCGCGCCGGTGAGCGGGTGCGCTACCTCGTCGGCGACGAGGGTGCTGAGTACGTGGCCGTCTGCCTGCCGGCGTTCGCGCCCGAGCTGGCGCACCGCGACGACGAGGACTGACGGCCGCGGATGTCGGCCGACGAGCGCCGTCCGCGGTGGGTCTACGGGGAGGGCACGGACCCGGACCCGCGCTTCTCGCTCGCCAACGAACGGACGGCGCTGGCGTGGGTGCGCACGGCGCTGGCCCTGGTCGCCGGCGGGGTGGCGCTGACCTCGCTGGCCACGCTGGCGGACCTGCCGCGGATGCTCGACGTCCTGGCCGCCCTGGCCTGCCTGACCGGAGGTGCGGTGGCGGTGCGGGCCGCGGTGTCCTGGGCCCGGGTCGAGCGCTCCCTGCGGCGTGGTGAGCACCTGCCCGCTCCTCGCACGCTCGGCGTCCTGGCCGTGGTGGTCGTCGCCCTGGCGCTGCTGCTCGCCGGGTACGCCATCGGTGCAGCGTTGTGAGGACGACGTCGGTGCGGGACCCCGGGCTGCAGCCCGAGCGCACCGGCCTGGCCTGGCAGCGGACGGCGCTGGCCACGATGGTGATCGCGCTGGCCCTGCTGGCGGCCGCCGCGCACCAGCGCCTGCACCTGGTGGTCCTCCTGCTGCTGTGCTGCACGGCGCTGGCCGCGGCCGTCGCGGCGGTGGTCGTCCCGGCATCCGTGCGTCACCTGCACGGGCCGGGGTCGACGTCCCCGTGGCTGCGGCTGTGGTCGGTCGTGACCGCGACCCTGCTGCTCGCCCTCGGCGGCGCGCTGGCGGCACTAGTCTCGGCGGGTGCCCATCACTGACGATGCCCCCACCGCGATCTCCGACCTGGTCCAGCGCGCGCCGAAGGTGCTGCTGCACGACCACCTGGACGGCGGCCTGCGGCCGGCCACGATCATCGAGATCGCCCGCGAGACCGGGTACGACGCGCTGCCGGCCACCGACGCGGGTGAGCTGGGCGCCTGGTTCCGGGACGCCGCGGACTCGGGCTCGCTGGTGCGCTACCTGGAGACGTTCGCCCACACGGTCGCTGTGATGCAGACCCGCGAGTCCCTGGTGCGGGTCGCCAGCGAGTGCGCGCAGGACCTGGCCGCCGACGGTGTCGTGTACGCCGAGGTGCGCTTCGCGCCGGAGCAGCACCTGGTCGGCGGGCTGAGCCTGACCGAGGTGGTCGAGGCAGTGCTGGAGGGGTTCCGGGACGGCGAGCACGCCGCGGCCGCGGCCGGCCACCGGATCAAGGTGGGCACGCTGGTCACGGCCATGCGGCACGCCGCGAACAGCCGTGAGATCGCCCGGCTCGCGGTCCAGTACCGCGACCTGGGGGTGTGCGGCTTCGACATCGCGGGCGCCGAGGCGGGCTTCCCGCCCACCCGGCACCTGGACGCCTTCGAGTACCTGCGCCGCGAGAACGCGCACTTCACCATCCACGCCGGTGAGGCGTTCGGGCTGCCGAGCATCTGGGAGGCCATTCAGTGGTGCGGCGCCGACCGCCTCGGTCACGGCGTCCGGATCGTCGACGACCTGCGGGTCGGGTCCCGGCCCTACGGCGCGGACCCGCAGGCGGATGCTGCGGCCCGGGTCGAGGACGTCACGCTCGGCCGGCTCGCAGCGTACGTGCGCGACATGCGGATCCCGCTCGAGATGGCCCCGTCGTCCAACGTGCAGACCGGCGCCGCGCCGTCCATCGCCGCGCACCCCATCGCGTTGCTGGCCCGGCTGCGCTTCCGGGTGACCTTGAACACCGACAACCGGCTGATGAGCGGGACGTCGATGTCGCGCGAGATGCAGCTACTGGTCGACGAGGTCGGCTGGGGTGCGGACGACCTGCGCTGGGTGACGGTGAACGCGATGAAGAGCGCGTTCCTGCCGTTCGACCAGCGGCTCGCGCTGATCAACTCGGTGATCAAGCCGGGGTACGCCGAGCTGGTGTGAGCTCGATGAGCGAACTGTGGGACGTCGCCGTCGTCGGGGCCGGACCGGCCGGGGTCGCGGCTGCGGTGGCGGCCCGTCGTGCGGGCGCGAGCGTCCTGCTGCTGGACCGCGCCCACTTCCCGCGGGACAAGGCGTGCGGTGACGGGATCGCCGACCAGGTGCTGGCCCAGCTCGCCGACCTCGGGGTGGACGTCGCCGAGGTGACCGCGGGTTTTCCTGCGCTGCAACGGATCCGGCTGACCTCACCCGGTGGGGCGGTCACCGAGGGACGCATGGGTCGACCGGTGCACGTCATTCCGCGCCAGGTGTTCGACGCGCGGCTGGTCGCGCAGGCCGTCCGGCTCGGCGCCGAGCTGCGTCGGTACCGGGTTCGCACGGTCGACGTCGACCGCGACGGCGTCACCCTGGACGACGGCGCCCGGGAGGGGGGTCTGCGCGCGCGGGTGCTGATCGGCGCGGACGGCGTCGGGTCGGCGGTGCGGCGTGCGATCGGAGCGCCGCACCCGGCCGCGGGCCAGACCGCGATCGCGATCCGCGGCTACGCGACTGCCGATCCACTGGCGGACCCGCCGGACCCGGCGTCCGAGGCCACCCAGGTGATCGTGATGACCCGGGCGCACTGGCCGGCGTACGCGTGGTCGTTCCCGATCGGTGACGGACGCGCGAACGTGGGGTACGGGCAGCTGCTGCGGGGGGAGGCGGTGTCCCGCGAGCAGCTGCTCGAGGGGATGCACCGGCTGCTGCCCGGGCTCGGGGCGGTGCAGGACCTCCGCGCCGCGCACCTGCCGCTGTCGCCGGGCCGCGCACCGCTGCCGGACGGTCGGGTGCTGCTGGTCGGCGACGCGCTCGGTCTGGTGAACCCGCTGTCCGGCGAGGGCATCATGCAGGCGGTCGTCTCGGGTGCGCTGGCTGGCCGGGCGGCGGCCACAGCCGCCGACCCGGGGCGCGCCTACCGCGACGCGCTGCACCGCCGGCTCGGGCGGCACCTGCGCGACGCCCGCCTGCTGCAGCGGCTGAACCGGTGGCCCGCCGTGCTGGACGCCGGAGCGCGGGCCTCGGCCAAGGACCGGGTCGTGTTCGACGACCTGATCGAGTTCGGCCTGGCGGACGGCGGGGTACCGCTGCGCACGGTCGCCGGGACCGCCGCGCAGCTGCTGTTCAAGCAGGGCTGAGCAGGGTGCGGATGCGGCGCTCCGCCTGCTTCGGCGTGCACGGCGTCGCGCCGAGTGAGACCTGCCGCGCGACGATCTGGGGCTCGGCGCGCATCAGCCCCCACCCCCGGCGGACGAGCGTGAGCGGCGGCTTGCGGCGCTCCTTCAGGTCTCGGGCGAGCCGCCGGGCGAAGGTCACCATGGGCCGGTGGGTCAGGCACAGCGCGTCGGCGACCAGCCCGGCGTCCCGCAGCGGCCCGATCGCCTCGGCCGCGAAGATCCCCTCGGCGATGACCACGGGCGAACCCGCGCAGTCCACCAGGTAGTGACCGACTGCCCGGGACGTCGGGATGTCGTACCGGGGGACGTCGACCCGGCCGGTCCGGCACAGCTCGGTGGCACAGCGCACGGCCGCCTCGCAGTCCCAGGACGCCGGGTCGTCCCAATCGACGATGCCGAACGCGCGCGGTAACTCGGGGTCGTCGCCGTCGCGGTAGAAGTCGTCCAGGCGCAGCACCGGCAGCCCGAGCCGGGCGGCCAGGTGGGACTTCCCGCTGCCCGACGGACCCGCCAGGACGACGAGTCGGATCGGGTGGGTCGGCACGAGGGAAGATTCTCGCAGATCCGACGCGTTGACCTAACACGGTGGCGAGGGCCACCCCGACGGGAGCACCATGGGGACCATGGGCATCGCGGCCCGCAGCGGGCAGCTCCTCACGCGCGTCGGCGCGGCGTCGCTGAGCGCCCTGGGAGCTCGCGTCGTGCCGTTGCCGTCGCCCGTGCCTCCTTCGCTGCAGCACCTGTGCGCCACGCTGCACCGGCTGGACGACGAGATCGCCCGGCTGCGGGTCAGCGACCGGCGCACACCCGCGCTGTTCCACCGGCTCCAGTCAGCGACCCGGGCCTACGACCTGGTCCTGTGCGACACCTGCCGCGCCGTGGGGGTGCTGCCGCCGGGGGAGGCGCCGTTCAACGCGGTGGCCCGGCTGGAGATCGAGGCCGGGCTCGCCGCAGCCGGTGTCGACTGGTGAGCGAGCTGGTGACGCGCGCTCGCGACTGATCGGGCGCAGACTCGGGACATGCGACTCGGACTGCAGATCCCCTGGTTCACCTTTCCCGACGGCCCCACCGCACTCGGCCCCACCTTGCGCCGGGTGGCCCGCGAGGCGGAGGACGCCGGGCTGTCGAGCATCTTCGTGATGGACCACTTCTTCCAGATCTCGATGATGGGCCCGCCCGAGCAGGACATGCTCGAGGGCTACACGACGCTCGCCCACCTCGCCGCGGTCACCGAGCGGGTCCGGCTGGGCACGCTGGTCACCGGCGTGACGTACCGGCACCCGGGGCTGCTGGTGAAGACCGTGACCACGCTGGACGTGCTGTCCGGTGGCCGCGCGTGGTTGGGCATCGGTGCGGCCTGGAACGAGGAGGAGCACCGCGGTCTCGGCGTCCCGTTCCCGTCGACGTCGGAGCGTTTCGAGCTGCTGGAGGAGACGCTGCGGATCGCGCACCAGATGTGGGCCGGTGACGAGTCCGCGTTCGAGGGCGAGCACTACCGGCTCGAGCGCCCACTGAACTCACCGCAGGCGCTGTCGACGCCGCACCCGCCGATCATGGTGGGCGGGTCGGGGGAGAGGAAGACGCTGCGGCTGGTCGCGCAGTACGCCGACGCCTGCAACCTCTTCTCGGCGGGCCGGGACAGCATCCTGCACAAGCTCGACGTGCTGCAGGGCCACTGCGCCGACGTCGGGCGCGACTACGCCGAGATCACCCGGACGACGCTCGGGACCGTGAACCTGTCCGTCGGCGGCTCCGAGGGGCAGAGCGTGCAGGAGGTCGTCGACCAGCTCGCCGGGCTGGCGGAGCTGGGCATCGACGAGGCCATCGTGAACATGCCGAACGTCGCGCAGGAGGGCGTGTTCGAGCAGGTGGCCGAGGTGGTGGCGGCGGTCGAGCAGCTGGTGCCCGCCGGGCGCTAGCCGGGTCGAGCTAACCGGGGCCCTCGCCCGCCGAGATCTGCTGGGCCAGGTACTGGGGTGCGCCGACCCGGGCGATCGCGTCGAGCTGGCTCTCGAACCAGTCGGCGTGCTTCTCCTCGTCGCGCACCATCTCCTCGAAGACGGCCGCGGTGCCGTGGTCACCGAGGGCGTGGCACTCCTGGGCGGCGGCGTTGAACGCCGCGACCGCGCCCTTCTCGCCGTCCAGGGCGAGGCGCAGCATCTCCTCCGCGTCCTCGCCGACGGTGATCGCGCCCAGCCGCTGCACGTTGGGGTGCCCGTCGAACATCAGGATGCGGTTGATCAGCTCGTCCGCATCGCGCATCTCGTCGATCGACAGGTCGTAGAAGACCTTGCCGAGCCGGGTCAGACCCCAGTTGTCGAGCATGCGGGCGTGCAGAAAGTACGTGTTGGTGACGGTCAGCTCGAGCGTGAGCGCTTCGTTGAGCAGGTCGACGACTCGGGAATCAACAGGCTGCACCTTCGGCCTCCGGCACGGGTGAGACGGCACTGAGGACCGCCCCATGCTCGCACAGGAGTCGCTTCAGGGAGAAGACGCAGCCGCCGCAGTCCTTGCCGGCCCCGCTGGCGCCGCAGATCTGACGCACCGTGCGGGCGCCGTCCTGGATGGCGGCGACGACCTCGCGGTCGCTCACGACCTTGCAGTGGCAGACGATCATGCTGGTCGTCCCCCTGCTCGGTCGGTGTGGTCGCGCCACCGACTCACCTCGATGGCTTAGGTAAGCCTGACCTAAGTCTTGGCTGGCGTCAATTCCGTGTCGCAGGTGTCTCCTAGAGTCGGCGCGTGTCCGAGAACCTCCAGGCCCAGGTCGGGGTCCGGGCGTGGTGGGGCCGATCCTTCAGCGGCTTCCCGCGCCCGTTCTGGGTGCTGTTCGCCGGCACGATCGTCAACCGGGTCGGCCAGTTCGTGCAGCCGTTCCTGTCGCTGTACCTCGTGGGTGGCCGCGGGACGTCGGTGGCCACGGCGGGCACGCTCGTGTCGTGCTTCGGCGCCGGCCTGTTCGTCTCACCCGTCCTCGGCGGTTGGCTGGCCGACCGGTTCGGACGCCGTCCGACGCTGATCTGGGGGCTGCTGGCCACGGCGGCCGGGCTGGCCGCGCTGGGACTGGCGCGCGAGCTGTGGCAGATCGCGGTGTGCGCGTTCCTGCTCGGCGTCGCGATGGACGTCTACCGCCCGGCCATCTCGGCCGCCGTGGCCGAGATCGTCGAGCCGGCCGACCGCCCCCGGGCGTTCGGGCTCATCTACTGGGCGGTGAACCTGGGGGTCTCCGTCAGTGGTGTCCTGGGCGGTTTGCTGGCCGAGCGCGGCTGGTGGCTGCTCTTCCTGCTGGACGCGGTCACCTGCGTCGTGTTCGCGGTGCTCGTGGCCCGTGGGGTGCCGGAGTCGCGGGCGCCGCGCGAGGAGCACGACACGAGCGGGTACGGCGAGGTCCTGCGCGACCGGCTGCTGCTGGCCCTCGGGCTGCTGACCCTGGTCGGGGCGTGCGTCTACATCCAGGCCTACGTCGCGCTGCCGCTGGCCATGCGGGCGGACGGCCTCTCGCCGGCCAGGTACGGCCTCGCGTACGCCGTGAACCCCGTCGTGATCATCGCGGTGCAGCCGTTCACGTTCCCGCAGCTGCGCCGGCTGCCGCCCGTGCCGCTGTACGTCGGCTCGATCCTCCTGCTGGGCGCCGGCTTCTTCCTCACCGGCTTCGCCCACAGCACCCTGGCGTACGCAGGCACCATCGCGGTCTGGAGCCTCGGCGAGATCGGGGTCAACTCGGTCGCGCCGACGCTCATCAACGCGATCTCCCCCGACCGGCTGCGGGGCCGCTACAACGGCGTCATCGGCCTCGCCTACGGCGGCAGCGCGTTCATCGGCCCGATCCTCGGCGCCTACGCGCTGCAGGCCGGTCGCTGGGTGGTCTGGGGCGGAGCGCTGGTCGCGTCGATCGCCTGTGCCGGGCTGGCCGCCGCGCTGGGGCCGAGCCTGCAGCGCCGGATGGGCCAGCGGGAGGGACATAGCGGATGAACGAGGACCGATCGGTCTCGGCGGCGGCTCGTCGGGCTGGGAGAGTCATCCACAACGGGTGACGTGCGCGCCCGCGTCGCCGCGCGATGCTCGGCTCCATGACTGATCAGGCAGTACAGGTGACGGTGGACTCCTCGCGCCCGGTGCACCGCTACACGTTCGTGTGGGTGCTCGTGCTGGGCTCATTCATCTGGATCGTCGGCGCAGTGATCACCGCCGTCACCGCGGACGACATCCTGGTGCCGACGCTGATCCTGATGGGCAGCTTCCTCGTGCCCATCACGATGGTGGTCTTTGCGCTCACCCGTGAGGGCGAGGACCAGCTGTCCGAGGACTGGCTGATGCTCTCGTTCATCCTGGGCGGTTCGGTCGGGGTCGTCTTCGCGGCGCTGGTCGAGACGTACCTGCTGCCGACCGCCGAGGGCACCTTCATCATGGTCGGGCTCATCGAGGAGACGACCAAGGCGCTCCTGGTCATCTTCGTCGCGCGGAAGGTGACCACCCGGCGACCCCGCGACGGCATGGTGTTCGGCGCCACGGTCGGTGCGGGCTTCGCCGCCTTCGAGAGTGCTGGCTACGCGCTCAGCGCGCTGATCCAGCACCAGCAGAACCACCCCGTGCTCAACATCCTGCAGACCGAGATCAACCGGGCGGTCCTGGCGCCGTTCGGCCACATCACCTGGACCGCGCTGTTCGGCGGCGCGCTCTTCGCAGCCAGCCGTCCCGACGGCCGGCTGCGCGTCACGTGGAACCTGGTCTGGACGTGCCTCGGCATCGTCACCCTGCACGCGCTGTGGGACCAGTCGTACGGCTGGGCGATCCTGATCACCCAGGGATTGAACGGCAGCGGCTGGTCGCTGGAGTGGCCGAACACGGAGGCCTGGATCGGCTCGCCCAACCACCATGACCTGGTGGTCTTCCAGGTCGTCTACGCCGCCCTGCTGATCGTCAACGCCACCGTCGGGGCGTCCTGGGTCTTCCGCCGGTGGCACCACTACAAGGCGCTGGCTGCCGCGCGGGAGGCCGCTGCGGCGGTCGCTGCCGCCCCGACCGCCGACGGGCCGGACCCGGATGCTTCGACGGGTCCGTCCCACCGGCGGTAGCCGAGCTAGGCGGGGCCTCCGCTGTAGTGCGTGGCGTCGCCCCGGATGGCGCGGCTCGTCTCGCCGTTCACGCCCACCGGCACCGGACCGGCCACCGTCACACGGTGCAACCGCCGGGCCAGGCCGTCGTAGTTGTCCACCGCGTAGTGCTGGGTGATCCGGTTGTCGAACACCACCACCTGGTCGGGCTCCCAGGCCACCCGCACGACGTTCTCCGGTCGTGTCACGTACGCCTGCAGCAGCCGGAGCACGTCCCGGCTCTCACTCTTGCCCAGCCCGACGATCCGCTGAGCGAAACCGCCGATGTACAGCCCCCGCTCGCCCGTCTCCGGGTGCACGCGTACCACGGGGTGGGCGGTCTCGAACGTGGTCGAGGTGAACTCGGCCCGCCGCTCGCGCACCGCGTCGTCCTCGTCCTCCGGCGGCTGCGCGTAGTCGTAGTCGTTGGTGTGCACCGCCCACAGCGTGTCGGCGAACGCGCGCAGCGGTTCGGGCAGGGCGCGGTAGGCGGCTCCGGTGTTGGCGATGAGCGTCTCACCGCCGTACGGGGGCACGACCTTGCTGGACAACGTGGTGGCCGACGGTGGGGCCTGCACGAACGTGACATCCGTGTGCCACTGATTGGCCACCCCACGCTCGCTGTCCACCGGGAGGACGCGCGGCGCGCCTTCGACGGCCGCGACCGTGGGGTGGGCCGTGGTCAGCGGTCCGAAGTGAGCGGCGAAACGCTGCTGGCCGTCGTCGTCCAGCGGTGCGTTCCGGAAGACGAGTGCCTTGCGCTCGTGCAGCGCGGTGCGCAGGAACGACACGGTCTCGGCGTCGAGGGGTCGGGTGATGTCGACCCCGAGGATCTCGGCGCCGATGCGGCCGGTGAGCCGGCGGACGTCTCGGTCGGTGGCGATGGTGGTCATGCTGCGGTCTCCTTCTGGTTGTGGTGCAGGCGGTTGGCCGGTCTGGCCAGCCCGTAGTTCTCGCGCAGGGTCGAGCCCTCGTACTCGGTGCGGAACAGGCCCCGACGCTGGAGCTCGGGGACGACGAGGTCGACGAAGTCGGTCAGGCCGCCGGGCAGCGTCGGCGGCATCACGTTGAAGCCGTCCGCCGCCCCGCCGGTGAACCACTCCTCGATCTGGTCCGCCACCTGCTCCGGAGTGCCGGCGAAGACCCGGTGGCCCCGGCCGCCGGCCAGCCGCTCGATCAGCTGGCGGACGGTCAGCGACTCGCGCCGGGCCAGGTCGGTGACCAGGGTGAACCGGCTCTGGTTGCCCTCGGTGGCGGTGCCGACGTCCGGCAGCGGGCCATCCAGGTCGGCCTCGGTCAGCCGGGTGTCGAGCATCGCCGACAGCTGCGCCAGTCCGTACGCCGGACTGATCAGCGCCGTGAGCTCGGCCTCCTTGGCGTGGGCCTCGGCCTCGGTTCGGCCGATCACCGGGCTAATCCCGGGGAGGACGAGCAGCTCGGCCGGGCGCCGTCCGTGGCTCGCCAACCGGCCCTTGAGGTCCGCGTAGAACGCTCGCCCGTCGTTCAGGGTCTGCTGCGCGGTGAAGACGGCCTCCGCGAACTGGGCCGCGTACTCCTTGCCCGCCTCGGACGAACCCGCCTGCACGAGCAGGGGATACCCCTGGACCGGCCGTCGGATGTTCAGCGGACCGCGGACGTCGAAGTGCTCGCCGTGATGGTCGACGGGGCGGATCAGGTCGGTGTCCGCGTAGATCCCGGTGCGCTTGTCGGCCAGCACCGCCGCGTCGTCGAAGCTGTCCCACAGTGCCGTGGTGACCTCGACGAACTCGGTGGCCCGGGCGTACCGGCCGTCCGGCCGTCCGGGCAGGCCGAAGTTCAGCGCCTCGTCCTGCCCGGCCGACGTGACGATATTCCAGCCGGCCCGGCCACCGCTGAGGTGGTCCAGCGAGGCGAACGCCCGGGCCAGCGTGTACGGGTGGTTGTAGGTGGTGGACGCGGTGGCGATCAGCCCGACGTGCTGCGTCGAGGCCGCCAGCGCGGACAGCAGGGTCAGCGGCTCGAACGCGCTGTGCGTGTTGTGCTTCACGTTGCCGTGCAGGGCGACGGCGTCGGCGAGGAAGATCGAGTCCAGGCGGCCGCGCTCGGCGGTCCGGGCGATGTCGACGTAGTGCTGCAGGGTCAGGGCGGCGCGCGGGTCGACGGCCGGGTGCCGCCAGGCCGCCTCGTGGTGCCCGTTGGCCATGATGAAGGCATTCAGGTGCAGTCTTCGCGGGGCGGATTCGGTGCTGCTCATGGGTTTGCGTCCTCTCAGGGGTAGGTTCAGCGGCTGTCAACGGGTGGTGGCGTCGACGCGCCAGCGGGAGAAGTGCCGCTCGAGCCGGACCAGGCCGACGTTGACCAGCAGCCCGAGCACCGAGACGGTGAGGATGCCGGCGTACATGTCGGGGATCTGGAAGCTGCTCTGCGCGTTGACGATCAGGTAGCCCAGGCCTGCCTTGGCCCCCACCATCTCGGCGGCGATCAGCACGAGGATCGAGGCCGTGCCGGCCATCCGGATGCCGGTGAAGATCGTGGGGACCGCCGAGGGCAGGATCACCTTGCGGAAGAGCTGGACGCTGGACAGACCCAGCGACCGGGCGGCCCGGACCAGCAGCGGGTCGACCGTGCGCACGCCCGCGACGGTGTTCAGCAGCACCGGGAAGAAGCTGGCGTACGCGACGATCGCCACCTTGCTCACCTCGCCGATGCCCAGCAGCAGCACGAACACGGGCAGCAGGGCCAGCGCGGCGGTGTTGCGGAACAGCTCCAGCAACGGGGTCATCAGCTGGCGCAGCGGCTCGTACCAGGCCACCAGCAGGCCGAGGCTGATCCCGGCGACCACGGCGAAGCCGAAGCCCAGCACCGCGCGGGTCAGGCTGGCCGCCAGGTGCTGCTGCAGCTGACCGGTCTCGATCAGCCCCCACGTCGCCTGCAGCACCTGGTGCAGCGGCGGCAGGAAGACGCGTCGGGAGGAGTCCATCAGGTACAGCGGCGCCAGCTCCCACAGCACCAGGAAGGCGACCAGGGCGGCCGAGTGCCACGCCACCCGCAGGGCCCGCCGCAGACCTCGCCGGCCGACCTCGCGCCATCTCCCGTGGGCCGGTGCGGCGACCGGGGGCGGGTTCGACGTCGAGGCGTCCGCAGCCGACCGGTCGACGCCCTGCTGCTGGTCCAGGGTCACGGTGCTCATCAGGCCGCCCTCTCGGTGCCGTCGGGCTGGATCTTGCGGTGCCCGGCGTCCTGGGCGCGTCGGACCTCGTCGTGCAGCAGCGCCCAGATCTGGTGGCGGTACTCCACGAACCGCGGATCGGCGCGCAGGTCTGCCCCGTCCTGAGCGAGGGCGCGGTCGCCGAGGTCGACGTCCACCAGGGCCTTGAGCCGGCCCGGGCGCGAGCTCAGCACGGCCACCCGCTGCCCGAGGTAGACGGCCTCCTCGATGCCGTGGGTGATGAACACGACGGTCGTCGCGGTGGTCCGCCAGATCCGCAGCAGCTCGTCCTGCAGCTGCTCGCGGGTCTGGGCGTCGAGGGCAGCGAACGGTTCGTCCATCAGCAGGACGCTGGGCTGGTAGGCCAGGCTCCGGGCGATGGCGACGCGCTGCTTCATCCCCCCGGACAGCTCGTGCGGGTAGCGGTCCTCGAAGCCGTTCAGGCCGACCAGGTCGAGGTGCTGGCGAGCCCGTTCACGGCGTTCGCGTCGGGGCAGCCGCTGCTGCTCGAGACCGAACTCCACGTTGGCCAGCGCGGTGCGCCACGGGAAGAGGGCGTACTGCTGGAACACGATGCCGCGGTCCAGTCCGGGTCCCGCGACGCGCGCCCCGTCCACCAGGACCTCGCCCGACGTCGGGGAGCTGAGCCCGCCGAGGAGGTCGAGCAGCGTGGTCTTGCCGGACCCGCTCGGCCCGACCAGGGTGAGGAACTGGCCGTCGGGGACGTCGAGGGTGACGTCCTCCAGTGCGCGCAGCACGCTGCCCGCGGACTGACCCCTGCTGGGGCGGACCAGGAACTCCTTGGTCACCGAGCGGAGGCAGATCTTGGCCGTCATGAGCCACCGCCGGGGGCGAGCGCGTTGAACTCGTTGGTGTACAGCTCGCCCGGCTTCAGCTCACCCCGGCCGACGATGCCGGACTGCTCCAGCCAGGCCTGCCAGCGGGTGAAGTCGACGTCGCTGATCGCGCCGCCCTTCGACGGGATGGCCACGCTCTTCCAGTACTGGAGGTTGTCGGTCTTCTCGTTCCGGCCGCGCCGATTGATGATCTCGGTGAAGCGGGCGATCACGTCCTTGCGCGGGGTGGCGCGCTCCCACTCGATGGCCTTCGCCACCCCCGAGACGAATTCCCTAGCCGCTGCCGGGTGCTTCGCGATGAAGTCGTCGCGCAGCACGTACTGGCCACCGTTGAACGCGCCGAACAGCTCGTAGTCGCTGAACAGCGACCGGACGCCGCCGGAGGCGACGGCGTGGTCCTGCAGCACCCCACTGAGGGTGGCGACGTCGATCTGGCCGCGGCGCAGCGCCTGCTCGGTGTCGTTGGGCGGCAGCACGACGAGCTGGACCTGCTTGATCTCGCTGGTGCTGAGTCCGTTCTGCTGCAGGTACGTGTCGATCACGGCCTCGGCGTGCGCGCCCAGGGTGTTGACGGCGATCTTCTTGCCGATCAGGTCGCGGGGCGAGTGGATGGGGCTCCCGTCGAGCACGAAGAACCCGTTGAAGGACTTGGCGTCCTCGCCGTAGTAGTTCACGACGGCCTTGACCGGGGCGCCGGCGTCGATGAGCTTCACCACGGCACCGGCGAAGGCGCCGCCGAAGTCGGTCTGACCGGTCGCCGCGGACTGGATGTCCTGCGGGCCGCTGATCGTGTTGCCGACCCACTTCAGCTTCACGGTGGGGAGGTAGCCCAGGTCGGCCGCGAGCTCGGGCAGGCTCACGGAGTTCGCGCTGCCCTGGTACCGGAGCGTGACACCGCCACTGCCGTCGCTGGATTCGCTGGCTTCGCTGGTGGGCAGCGAGCAGGCGGCGAGCGTGCCGAGGGCGAGCGTGCCGGCGATGGAGGCGGCGATGGTGGCGGCAAGGACCGCAAGGCGGCGCATCACGCGACCGCTTCGCGGCGAGCGGCTGGCACGGTGAGCAGAGAAGCGCCGGCGACGGCATCGAGGAAGATGCCGGTCACCTCGCGCAGGGGTCGCGCGGCGTCCTCGTCGATGACGGCATCGCCACTGTCGAAGACGGTGACCTGGGAGGCCAGGACGAACCACCCGGGGGTGATGGCGCTCGGCGCCAGGCTGGCCAGCACGGGCCGCAGGGCGTAGTCGACGGCCAGCACATGGGCCTGGGCACCGCCGGTGGCCAGCGGCAGGACGACCTTGCCGCGCAACGCGAACTGCGGCAACAGGTCGAGGAACGTCTTGAGCAGCCCGCTGTACGCCGCCTTGTAGACCGGAGTGGTGACGACGACGGCATCGGCCGCCTCGAGTGCGGCCACTGCGGCGGCGACCGCCGGGTCGTCCGCGACCCCGTGCAGCAGTGGCTGGGCGGGGAGGTCTCGCAGCACGATCGGGACGACGACGTGCCCGTCGCGCTGCAGGCGGTGGGTCACGTCCGCGAGCACGGCGTCGGTCCTGGAGGTGGGGGAGGGACTGCTGGAGATGGTGGCGATGACAGCCATGGGGGTCCTTTCGGGCACGGGGGTATCGACGGATAGGCGGGAGCCCGATCCGTTGCAGGGCAGGGGTGATCGTCAGACGGCGTCGGCCGTCACGATCGCGCGGAGGGGGAGGTGGCGCTCAGGCGCGACACAGCGCGCTGGAGACGCGCTGGAGGTCCACGTGGCGACGCGCAGCGTGACGGCAGGACAGGGCGATCGCCGTGTCGGTGCGGGCCGCAGTCATGTCGTCGCCTTCGTCGTGGAGGTGGGGCGTCGGTCGAAGCCGTTGCCTGGCAACGAAAGTAGCCAACCGTGCAGGGTGGCTCTCACCGCGAGACGGAACTTCTCGGCATCTGAGACCCTTGCTTGCGAAAGTGGCTGCTCAGGGCAGGCGCCATCGTCGCGCGAGGTCGTGGACCAGGTGCAGCGCGCGGGTGATGCTCGGTGCTGTCGACCTGTCCGGTGGGCCGGTGTCCCAGCTGACCGCGCCGTCGATGACCCGGCCGTCGATGCCGACTCGGTGCACGTGGTGGTGATGGTGGTTGCACAGCAACGCTGCGTTGTCGAGATCGGTCGGCCCGTCGTGCTGCCAGGGTCGGAGGTGGTGCGCGTCCGTCCACTCGGGTGGGGCGGCGCAACCAGGCCAGGTGCACTGCCGGTCCCGAACCGCCAACGCCTGTCGTTGCCGTGCCGTGAAGGCGCGCTGGGTCCGCCCGACGTCCAGCGGGGTGCCCACGCCGTCGACCAGGACCGGCACGACGTCGGCCTCGCAGAGCAGTGTGCCGGTGACGGCACGGCTGAGCCGGGTACCGTCGGGCAGGGTGGGGGCCAGCCCTTCGGCCAGGTCGCGCTGGCTCATCGTGACGACCACCCGATAAGGGCTGCCGTGGGTGCTGGGCAGGAAGTCGGGTGCGGCGACGGCCTTCTCGGCCAGCCGCTGGAGCCCGTCGTGGCGCCGTTGTGCGGCCGTCCGTGGGTCCGGAGTTCCGTTGGCGGCTGGCTGGGGCGCGGACCAGGCGTCGATGGCCGTGCGCAGGGCGGCGCCGCAGTTCGGGGTGAGCAGCCCTTCGACGTGCACCATGCCACCCGTGGTGGTCGCCAGCGTCAGCGAACGCACCTGCCGCTGCGCGCGTTCGCTGGCGGCCAGCCGGTCGTCGGCCTCGGGGTCGAGCCGGTCGACGAGGCGGTCGGCAAGGCGACGCAACTCGGTCGGGTCGAACGCGACGGCCTGGTCCAGGAGCCACGCCTGCGCCTCGACGACCACATGCGCGGGCACGACCTCGGCTGGGACGGCCGGCGGGACGAGCGAGTGCACGGTGCGCGCGACGACGTCCGCCTGCTCGACACTGACCCGTCCGGCCAGCATCGCCTCCCGCGCCGGCGCCAGCTCGGCCGCCACCGCAGCGGTGAACAGTCGTTCACTTCGACGGGCCAGGGTCGCCGCGAGCCGTCGGGATGTCGTGGGTACCTGCGCTCGCACCCACTGCTCAAGGCGCGCGTGCCCCTGCTGGCCGGGCAGGCCGCGTGTGCTGGCCTCGGCGAGGAGCCGCAACTGCTGCGCCTCGGCGAGCCGGATCAGCCGGTCAAGGTCGGTCACGGCCGCTGCGACCTCCCCATCGGACAGGTGCCAGACCGGGCGGCTCCCCCCGCATCGAGCTCGCGCAGCGCGCCCGCGAACACGCCGGACGGCGCATCCGGTGGGCCGCTCGTCGCTGAGGTCATGAAGAGGACGGTATCGGCCACCACCGACAGAACCGTTGTCGCAGAGTGGGTCCGGGTCAGCGCATCCGGAACGTGAATGCCCACTGACCCGACGCACGGAGACCCACGTGTGGCGGTGGGCGCCCTGACTGGCAAGGTCAGCGGCTACGAGGACTGGCAGTCGACGATCCCGGCGACGTGCCGATCGGGGAGAAGGGGACGCGAGTGAGCGACAGGACCGAGACGCCGCCCGAGCCGAAGCGCGTGCTGACGGAGCTGGACGTCGACGATGCGCAGCTGCCCGACTGGCGGATGCTGATCGACCGGCTGTACGCCAGCTTCGACACCGGGGACTTCGTCACTGCGGTGAAGCTCGTCGACGCCATCTCGCTGGCCGCCGAGGAGATGGGCCACCACCCCGACGTCGACCTGGCCTACGGACGGCTCGATGTCCGGCTGACCAGTCACGACGTCGGCGGGGTGACCTCACGCGACGTGGCGCTGGCCCAGACCATCAGCGAGCTGGCGCTGGCCGCTGGGGCCACGCCGCACCCGGAACGCACCAGCGTGCTCGAACTCGGCCTCGACTCGGCCGACGAGGCGCAGATCAGGCCGTTCTGGGCGGCCCTGCTCGACTACGACACGGTCGAGGCCTGGGGGGAGATCCAGCTCCGCGACGCCACGGGGCGTCGGGCAACGATCTGGTTCCAGCCCACCGACGCGCACGACGTTCCGCGGCAGCGCTGGCACCTCGACCTGCGCATCCCGCCCGAGGTGGTCGAGGACCGCATCGCCGCTGCGATCGCGGCCGGCGGCCAGCTGGTCGACGACACCGCCGCGCCGGCGTTCTGGGTGCTCGCCGACCCGCAGGGCAACCGCGCGTGCCTGACCACCTGGCAGGGCCGCGAGTGATGCGCGGCCGGAGCACCGCCAGGAGGTGGTCGACTCCTCCGGCCGCACGGAGAGGGTCACCAGCGTGCGGCGCGCTCCCCGGCCTCGACGGCGAGGTCCACCGTGTTGCCCGGGGGTGGGAACGGGCACACGAAGAACTCGTTGAACGCGCACGGCGGCAGGAAGGCCTGGTTGAGGTCGGCCACGGTCGCCCCGTCGGCGTCCGGCGGCGGGAAGTTCACGAACCTGAACCGGTAGGCGCGCCGATCCGGGTCGGGTGACCGGCTGGTCAGGTCGGCGAACACGGCCTGCATCTCGCCGGTCTCCTCGTCCACCTCGACCTGGAGGTTGATCTCGGTGCCGTGGCGGGCGAACGTCACCGTCCCGCCCAGCGGGAGCGGGCGGTCGACGCCGTCCGCGTTCGGCACGACGACCTGTCGGGTGGCCTCGAAGGGCTCAAACCTCGCGGGCAGCACCCAGCTGGGGTCGAAGTGGAACACGTCGAGCCCGCTGAAGCCGCTGGCCGCAGGACCGGCCGGGTCGTACACCCGGACGGCGAGGACGCCGTCCCGGTCGATCAGCCGCAGCCGCAGCGGGCCGGCCCGGACGTCGCTGGGGGTGAGCGCCAGGTCGCTGACGATCGCGGCGGTGCCGTCCAGGAGCTCGCCGTCCACCCGGACGTCGTCCGTCGCCGAGGCGGCCAGCGTCACGCCGCCGCTGCCGCCGCTGCCGCCGGCGACCCAGTGGCCGGGCACGCCGTCCAGGGTCAGCTCGTCGTCGAACCAGTGGGTGCCGGTCAGCGCGAGCGGGCTCGACGGCCCGCGCAGCCGGTCCAGCCTCGCCTGCCGCCAGTCGTCCCAGCCGCTGACCGCGTCCCCGGTGCTCACGACGCCTCCAGCACGGCCACGGTGGTCTCCGGTCCGCGAACCACGAAACCCATGCGGGAGTAGAGTTCGCGCGGCCAGTCGTCCCGGTCCGCCTCCATGAACACCGACGTCGCACCGGCGGCGACGGCGGTCAGCGTCGCGTGGGTCAGGGCCGCGCGGCCGTAGCCGTGCCCGCGGTGCTCCGGCAGGGTCAGCAGCTCGTCCAGCTGCCCCACCAGCGCGCCGTCCACCTCGAGCAGTCGCAGGTCGCACCAGGTCAGCGGCTCGCCGTCCACGAGCACCGCGTGCCAGGTCAGGTCGCAGGCGGCCGCGGTGGCGCGGCGGCGGTCGACGATCTGGTCCAGCTCGTCGTCGTCCGCGTCTGGAACCCACCCGCGCCAGTCCTCGCGCATCGCGTCCCGCAGCGACTCGAACGGCACGACCGCAGCACTACCCGGGCCACCGACGACGTCGCCGACGAGCTCCATGAAGACGGTGTGCGAGAGGTCCCAGGCGGCGTCGACGCCACCCGGCCCGCCGGCCAGCCAGTCGATGCGGCGGTGCGCGACCCCAGCGGCGCCGAGCACCCGCTCGGCCTCGGCGACCGCGACGTCCCACGGCACGCGCTCGGTCAGCAGCAGCCGGTTGTGCTCGTGGGAGAACGGGAACCCCTCGTGCAGGATCGCGATGCCGCCCTGCACCGGCTCCCAGGACGTGCCCTCGCGACGTCCCAGCTCCAGCAGGAACCTCGGCCCCAGCCCCAGCCCAGTGTGTTCGACCGCCGTCACGGCAGCTGCCTCATCGCGACGACCGGGGTCGGGCCGCACTCGGTGAATCCCATGCGGGAGTAGAACTCCCGCGGCCAGTCGTCGGCGTCCGCCTCGAGCCAGATCCGGTCTGCCCCGGCGGCCTGGGCCGCGCGCACCGCGTGCACCACGATCATCCGCGCGTAGCCGTGACCGCGATGGGCAGGCAGGGTGACGACGTCCTCGATCTGCGCCATCAGCTCGTCGCCGACCGCCATCACCCGCAGGTCGCAGAACGACACGACCTCGCCGTCCAGCACCACCGCGTGCCAGGTCACGGCGCAGGCCCGCTCCGTCGCGCGCCGGCGACCGGCCAGGTGCTCGATCACCTCGTCCGGCACGTCCGGCAGGTGCGAGCGCCAGTCGGCCCACAGGGCCGTCCGGACGTCGTCGAAGGTCAGCAGCTCCGCCGCGCCCGGCTCGCCGACGAGGTCGCGCGTCAGCTCCATGAAGACGGTGCGCGACAGGGACCACCCGTCGGGCAGCACGTCCGGGACGTCGGGCGGCGCGCCGTTCAGCCAGTCGACCCGACGGTGGGCCAAACCGGCCTCCGCCTGGACGCGCTCGGCGTCCGCGAGGGCGACCGCCCACGGCGTCGGCTCGGTCAGCAGCAGGCGGTTCTGCTCGTGGGAGTGCGCGTAGGTGGGGTTCGCGACGGCGATCCCGCCCGTCACGTCCCAGGTGGCCGCGGACTCGCGCCGGCTGAGCTCGACGACGAAGTCCGGCGCGTTCAGGTCCCCTTGGGGTGCCATACGGTCTTGGTCTCCACGAACGCCTTGATCCGTTCCAGGCCAGGGGTCGTGCGCCAGTCGGGCTCGGCGTCGGCCGGCCGCAGGACCCGCTTGAGGTTGTCCGCGGCGGCGACCTCGAGATCGGCCCACGCGACACCGTCGGCGTCGACGGCCCCGGCCAGGTCGATGGCGTTGACGTCCATGTGCGAGGCCAGCCACGGCGCCACCTCGGCGGTCCGGCCGGTCAGCACGTTGACCACACCGCCGGGCACGTCGGACGTCGCGAGCACCTCGCTCAACGTCACCGCGGGCAGGGGGCGGTGCTCGCTGGCCAGGACGACGACGGTGTTGCCGCTGACGATCGCCGGCGCGATGACCGAGACCAGCCCGAGCAGCGAGGACCGTTGCGGGGCAAGGACTGCCACCACCCCGGTCGGCTCCGGTGCACTGATGTCGAAGTACGGTCCGGCGACCGGGTTGAGGCCGCCGAGCACCTGGGCGATCTTGTCGGACCAGCCGGCGTACCAGACCCAGCGGTCGATCGCGGCGTCCACGGCCTTCTCCGCCCGCGGACGGGTCAGCCCCTCGCCGCGGGACACCTCGTCGACGAACTGGGCGCGACGGCCCTCCAGCAGCTCGGCGACCCGGTAGAGCACCTGGCCCCGGTTGAAGGCGGTCGCGCCGGACCAGCCCTTCACCGCGCCACGGGCGGCGACGACGGCGTCCCGGGCGTCCTTGCGGGACCCCTGGGCGGCGTTCGCGAGGAAGCGGCCCCGGGAGTCGGTGACCTCGTAGGAGCGGCCGGACTCGCTGCGCGGGAACTTCCCGCCGACGTACAGCTTGTAGGTCTTGCGGACCTCGAGCCGGGCGGAGGTGTCAGTGGGCAAGGTAGGCCTCCAGGCCGTGGCGGCCGCCCTCGCGGCCGTAACCGGACTCCTTGTAGCCGCCGAAGGGCGAGCTGGGGTCGAACTTGTTGAAGGTGTTGGCCCACACCACTCCAGCGCGCAGCCGGTCGGCGGTCCACAGGATGCGGGAGCCCTTGTCGCTCCAGATCCCGGCGGACAGCCCGTAGGGCGTGTTGTTGGCCTTCGCGACGGCCTCGTCGGGAGTGCGGAAGGTCAGCACCGACAGGACCGGGCCGAACACCTCCTCCTGGGCGATCCGGTGCGTGTTCGAGACGCCGGTGAACACGGTGGGGGCGAACCAGAAGCCGGTGCCGGGCAGGTCGCACGCGGGTGACCAGCGCTCGGCGCCCTCGTCCTCGCCGACCTGGGCCAGCGCGGTGATCCGGGCCAGCTGCTCGGCCGAGTTGATGGCGCCGACGTCGGTGTTCTTGTCCAGCGGGTCGCCGACCCGCAGGGTGGCCAGCCGGCGCTTCAGCCGGTCCACGACGTCGTCCGCGATGCTCTCCTGCACCAGCAGGCGCGAGCCGGCGCAGCACACGTGGCCCTGGTTGAAGAAGATCCCGGTGACGATGCCCTCGACGGCCTGGTCGATGGGGGCGTCGTCGTAGACGATGTTCGCGCCCTTGCCGCCGAGCTCCAGGGTGACCTTCTTGCGCGAGCCGGCGACGGCGCGGGCGATGCGCTTGCCGACCTCGGTGGACCCGGTGAAGGCGACCTTGTTCACGTCCGGGTGCTCGACGACGGCCTGCCCCGTGGCGCCGGCACCGGTGACGATGTTGACCACGCCGGGCGGCAGGTCGGCCTGCTGGCAGATCTCGGCGAACAGCAGCGCCGTCAGCGGGGTCGTCTCGGCGGGCTTCAGCACCACCGTGTTGCCGCAGGCCAGCGCGGGCGCGATCTTCCACGCCAGCATGAGCAGCGGGAAGTTCCACGGGATGACCTGGCCGGCCACTCCCAGCGCGCGCGGGTTCGGGCCGAGACCAGCGTGGTCGAGCTTGTCCGCCCAACCCGCGTAGTAGAAGAACCAGGCTGCGGCCTGCGGGATGTCGACGTCCCGGCTCTCCTTGATCGGCTTGCCGTTGTCCAGCGTCTCCAGGACGGCCAGCTCGCGCGAACGCTCCTGCATGATCCGCGCGATGCGGAACAGGTACTTGCCGCGCTCGGCGCCGGACATCTGCGACCAGACCCGCTCGTAGGCGCGCCGGGCCGCGCGGACGGCGCGGTCGACGTCCGCGGCGTCGCCCTCGGCGACCTCGGCCAGCACCTCCTCGGTGCTCGGGCTCACGGTCTTGAACGACTGCCCGCTGGCCGGGTCGGCGAACTCGCCGTCGATGAACAGCCCGTAGGAGGGCTGCAGGTCGACGACGGCGCGCGACTCGGGGGCGGGTGCGTACTCGAACTTCGGCATCTCCATCAGGTCCGCTCAGTCCAGGGTGACGTAGTCGGGGCCGCTGTACCGGCCGGTGGCGAGCTTCTGCCGTTGCAGGAGCAGGTCGTTGAGCAGCGTCGAGGCGCCGAACCGGAACCAGTCCGGGTCGATCCAGTCGTCGCCTGCCGTCTCGCTGACCGTGACGAGGTACTTCAGCGCGTCCTTGCTGGTCCGGATGCCGCCGGCCGGCTTCACGCCGATCTGGCGACCGCCGGCCAGCCGGAAGTCCCGCACCGCCTCGAGCATCAGCAGCGTGATCGGCAGGGTCGCGGCCGGCTGGATCTTGCCGGTGCTCGTCTTGATGAAGTCACCACCGGCCAGCATGGCCAGCCACGACGCGCGTCGGACGTTGTCGTAGGTGGTCAGCTCGCCGGTCTCCAGGATCACCTTGAGGTGCGCCTCACGGCCGTCCTTGGCGGTGCAGGCCGCCTTCGTGGCCGCGATCTCCTCGAAGACCTGCAGGTAGTGGCCGGACAGGAACGCGCCGCGGTCGATCACCATGTCGACCTCGTCGGCGCCGCCCTCGACCGCGTCCTGGGTGTCGGCCAGCTTCACCGCGCGGCTGGCCCGGCCGCTCGGGAAGGCGGTGGCGACGGCGGCGACGTGGATCCCGGTGCCGCGCAGGGCGTCCACCGCGACGTCCACCAGGTCGTTGTAGACGCAGACCGCGGCGACCGTCGGGCAGGCCGGGTCGCTGGGGTCCGGGTGGGCGGCCTTGGCGCACAGCGTGCGCACCTTGCCGTGGGTGTCGGCGCCCTCGAGCGTGGTGAGGTCGATCATCGAGATGGCGGTGTCGATCGCCCAGGCCTTGGACGTCGTCTTGATCGACCGGGTGCCCAGGCCCGCGGCGCGGGCCTCGAGCCCGACCTGGTCCACGCCGGGCAGGCCGTGCAGGAAGCGACGGAGGCTCGCGTCGGTCAGGTGGTCGATGCCGGCGATCGCGGCGAGGTCGGCCTGCGACGTCGCAGGCAGGGTCGGTGCACTCACCGGTCCAGGCTAGTCCAGGTCGGAGGGTGCTCCTTCGGCACGATCACACGGAGCAGCCGCCGGTCACTTGTCGTGTTCACACCTGGGGTGAACGTGCATGATCACGGCGGGGGAGGGGGGACGTCGATCCAGTAGCGACGCTTGGCGGTCGTGCCCTCGCTCTCGGGCTCGATGCCCTCGAACACCCCGCCGCAGCGCTCGATCGTGGCGGCCGAGCCCACGTTGTCGAGGTCGCAGGTCACGAGCGCCCGCTCGACGCCGGCCGCGCGGGCCACCTGCAGCGCCTGGCGAAGGATCTCGGTGGCGTAGCCGCGACGGCGGAACTGCGGCCGCACGCCGTACCCGATGTGCCCGCCGTAGCGCGTCAGCCAGCCGTTGAGCTCGTGCCGGACCGACACCCGGCCGACGATCTCGCCGTCCACCTCGGCGACCAGGAACGTCGCGGGCACCCAGCCCTCCTTGAGGGCCTCGCCGCGGCGGATCGCCGCCAGCCGCCCGACGTAGTCTGCCCAGGGCTGGCCGGGCGTGGTGTCGAGCAGGAACATGAAGTCGTCCGGTGCCAGCTCGGCCTGAGCCGCCAGCGCCTGCTCCTCGTCCTGGACCGTCAGGGGCCGCAGTCGCAGGCTCACAGCCCGATCGCCTCGGCGACCGCCGACCGCAACGCGGCCAACCGCTGCACGGCCACGGCCCGTGCCGCCGGCACGTCGGTGTCCGGCACAGGCTGCACGACCTCCAGGTACGCCTTGAGCTTCGGCTCGGTGCCACTGGGCCGCACGATCACCCGGCTGCCGTCGGCGAGGGAGAACCGCAGCCCATCGGTGGGCGGCAGGTCCCCGATCCCGGCGGCCAGGTCGTCGAGCCGCTCCACCGCGGAGCCGGCGAGCGACGCGGGCGGCGCCGTGCGCAGTCGCGCCATCGCGTCGGCGATCAGGCTGAGGTCGGCCACCCGTACGGAGTGCTGCCCGGTCAGGTGGACGCCGGTTACCCGGGCGATGTCGTCGAGCTCGTCGAGCAGGCTGTGGCCGCGAGACTTCAGCCACGCCGCGAGCTCGGCGACCATCAGCGCCGCGCTGACGCCGTCCTTGTCCCGCACCGCCTCCGGGTCCACGCAGTAGCCGAGGGCCTCCTCGTAGCCGTAGCTCAGGCCCGGCACCCGGCTGATCCACTTGAAGCCGGTGAGCGTCTCCACGTGCCGCACGCCGTGCATCCGGCAGACCGCTGCGAGCTGGCGGCCGGACACGATGGAGTTGGCCATCACCGCGCCTTCGGGCACGCCGCCGTTCGTCGACCAGCGGTGCACGATCCAGGCGCCCAGCAGCACGCCGACCTCGTCGCCCGTGAGCATCCGCCAGCCGCCGTCGGCGGCCGGGTCCGGGACGGCGACGGCGCACCGGTCCGCGTCCGGGTCGTTCGCCAGGACGACGTCCGCGCCGCGCTCGCGGGCGGCGTCCAGGGCGGCGTCGATGGCGCCCGGCTCCTCGGGGTTCGGGAAGGCCACGGTCGGGAAGTCGGGGTCGGGGTCGCCCTGGCTGGTGACGACGTACGGGGTCGCGAAGCCGGCCCGCTCCAGGGCGGCGACCAGGACGTCCCGGCCGACGCCGTGCAACGGGGTGTGCACCACGCTCAGGTCACGCGGCGCGTCGGCCCGGACGACGGCCGCGGCCGCGTCGAGGTAGGCCTCCAGGACGTCGTCGCCGAGGGTCACCCAGCCGTCGTCCGCGAGCGGCACGTCCGCGACGGCGCCGACCCCGGCGATGCAGGCCGCGATCTCGGCGTCCGCGGGCGGCACGATCTGGCTGCCGTCGCCCAGGTAGACCTTGTACCCGTTGTCCTGCGGCGGGTTGTGGCTCGCGGTGACCATGACCCCGGCGTCCACGCCGAGGTACCGGATCGCGAACGCCAGCACCGGGGTCGGCAGCGGACGCGGCAGCACGAACGCCTCGCCGCCCATCGCGGTGACGACAGCCGCGGTGTCCCGGGCGAAGTCGTCGCTGCGGTGCCGGGCGTCGTAGCCGATGACCACCCGCGGTTCCGGACGTCGCGCCTGCAGGTACGCCGCCAGGCCGGCCGCTGCCCGGATCACCACGACGCGGTTCATCCGGTTCGAGCCGGCCCCCACGGCCCCGCGCAACCCGGCCGTCCCGAACTCCAGGGTCCCGTCGAACCGGTCCGCCAGGTCGGTCAGCGCCGCGTCGTCGCCGCCCTCGGCCGCGGCCAGCACCGCGGCCAGCTCGTCCCGCGTCGTCGGGTCGGGGTCGTCGTCCCGCCAGGCGCGGGCGGTGTCGAGCAGCGTGCTCATCCGATCCGCCGCACCACGTCCGCCAGCATCCGCCCGCACCGCTGCGCGGCGGCCCGACCCGCCTCCAGCACCTCGGCGTGGTCGAGCGGCTGGTCGCTGATCCCGGCGGCCAGGTTGGTGACCAGGGAGATGCCCAGCACCTCCAGGCCGGCGTGCCGGGCCGCGATGGCCTCCAGGGTCGTCGACATCCCGACCAGGTCACCGCCGAGCACCTTCGCCATCTGCACCTCGGCCGGGGTCTCGTAGTGCGGCCCGGGGAACTGCACGTAGACGCCCTCGTCGAGGTCCGGCTCGATCTCGCGGCACACCGCGCGCAGCCGGCTGCTGTAGAGGTCCGTGAGGTCCACGAACGTGGCGCCCTCCAGCGGCGAGGTGGCCGTGAGGTTGAGGTGGTCGCGGATCAGCACCGGGGTGCCGGGGGTCCACGCCGGGTTCAGCCCGCCGCAGCCGTTGGTCAGCACGACGGTGGAGCAGCCGGCCCTGGCGGCCGTCCGGACCCCGTGCACGACCGCGCGCACGCCCTTGCCCTCGTAGTAGTGCGTCCGGGTGCCGAAGACGAGCGCGCGCCGGTCGGTGTCACCGATCCGCACCGACCGGATCACGCCCTGGTGGCCGGCGACCGCGGCGGAGTGGAAGCCGGGCAGGTCGGTGGTGGCGATCTCGGTGACGGTCTCGCCCAGCAGGTCGCCGGCCGGAGCCCAGCCGGAGCCCAGCACGAGGGCCACGTCGTGCCGCTCCACCCCGGTCAGCTCGGCCAGCCGCGTCGCGGCCGCCGCCGCGACCTCGAACGGGTCGGTCGTGGGGTCGGCGAGGTCAGGTGTCGGCGTCGTCACGAGCCAGGACGATACGCGCTCAGCGGGCAACCGCGAGCGCCGGCGACGGCCGAACGGTGAGCGAGACACCGGTGCCGGGCGTCAGCCGCTCGACGTCGCTGGTCGGCACCTGCGCGAACACCAGGCCGCCGTCCACGGTCCGCACCTGGACCCGGCCGTGCGCGCCGAGGAAGCTCGTCGCCACCACCTCCGCGTCACCGTCCGCCGCCACCTCGACGGCCAGCGCCTCGGGACGCACCAGCACGGTGACCGGCCCGGACGTCGGGGAGCCGGGCAGCAGCGGCACCGCGGTGCCGAGCACCTGGGCGCTGGCGCCGTCCGCGGCGACGTCGCCGTCGACGCGGTTGGTCAGCCCGACGAAGTCGGCCACGAACTCGTTGGTGGGCCGCGAGTAGACCTCGTCCGGGGCGCCGATCTGCTCGAGGCGGCCGGCCCGCATCACCCCGACCCGGTCGGCGACCGCGAGCGCCTCCTCCTGGTCGTGCGTGACGAACAGGGTCGTCGTGCCGACCTCGAGCTGGATCCGGCGGATCTCGTCCCGCAGCTGGACGCGGACCTTCGCGTCCAAGGCGGACAGCGGTTCGTCGAGCAGCAGCACCCGGGGCTGGATGGCCAGTGCGCGGGCGAGGGCGACGCGCTGCTGCTGGCCGCCGGACATCTGGTGGGCGTACCGGTCGGCCTGCGCGGAGAGCCCGACGAGCTCGAGCATCTCGCCGGCCCGGGCCCGGCGCTCGCCGGCGGAGGTGCCGCGCAGCTGCAATCCGAAGGCCACGTTGTCCAGGGCGCTCAGGTGCGGGAACAGGCTGTACGCCTGGAACACCATGCCCATGTCGCGCTTGTTGGCGGGCAGCGACGTGACGTCCTGGTCGCCGACGACGATCGTGCCGGCGTCGGCGTCCTCGAGCCCGGCCAGCAGGCGCAGGGCCGTGGTCTTGCCGCAGCCGGACGGTCCGAGCAGCGCGACGAGCTCACCGGGGGCGAGGTCGAGGTCCAGGCCGTCCAGGGCGGGGACGCCGCCGTAGTTGCGGTGCAGCCCGGTCAGCCGCACCGGCACCCCGGCCCGTGTCGTGGCGGTCGCGCTCACCCGGTCTCCCGTTCCTTGCGTCGGTGGCCGGTGGCCAGGGTCAGGACGATCAGCAGCAGGAAGCACAGCACCAGGGCGGCGAGCGAGACGGCGACCGAGATCGCCGGGGTGCGCTGGCTCAGCTGCAGGATGCCCACCTGCAGGTTGTTGCGGCTCATCAGCGAGGCGATCGTGTACTCGCCGAGCACCAGGGCGACGCACAGGAACGACGCGGAGACCAGTGCGGTGCGGATGTTCGGCGTGATGACCGACCAGAACACCCGCGGCCAGCTGGCGCCGAGCCCGCGCGCGGCCTCGGACAGGGTGCGGACGTCGATCGCGGACAGTCCGGCGTCGATCGCCCGGTACGCGTAGGGCAGCACCAGGACGACGTACGCGAAGCAGAGCCACACGCTGGACGGGCCGACGAAGTAGGTGACCCACGCGTAGACCGGCGCCAGGCCGACGACCAGCACGATCGCCGGGATCGTCAACGGCAGCAGGCAGAGGAACTCCATCGGACGGCGCAGGGCGGGCAGCCGCAGCCGCACCCAGGTCATGGTCGGCACCAGCAGCACCAGCATCAGCACCACGGTGAGGACGACCAGGATGGCCGAGAGCCGTACGCCGTCGACGAAGCTGGGGTAGTCCCGGGACAGCTGGCCGACGTGCAGCAGCTGGCGCCAGGTGTCGAACGTGACGCCGTGCGGGGAGGAGGTGCTGAAGACCGCCATCGCCCACAGCGGCGTGACGAAGAAGACCACGGCCAGGCCCAGCACCAGCCAGCGCAGCCGGCGCTGGAAGCGCGCCCGTCGACGTCCGGTGGCGCTCACCGGGCCAACCACCGATCGGCCCGGCGCTGCATGAAGGCGTAGGCGACCATGATGATCGCGACGATCACGACCATCTCCAGTGCCAGGGCCTTGGCGACGTTCTGCCGGCCGAGCACGACCTCGCTGCCGATCGCGTTGCCGATCTGCAGCGGCAGGATGAACGTGCTCTGCGCGTTGAGCGCCGCTGCGGTCGCGTAGGCGGACAGCGCGTTGGCGAACAGCAGCAGCGTCGAGCTGAAGAACGCCGGGGCGAGCAGCGGCCCGGCGACCCGGCGCCAGTACTGCCACGTCGTCCCGCCCAGGCTCTCGGTGGCCTCGCGCCACTGCGGCCGGACCCCGTCCAGCGACGGCAGGAACACGATGACCATCAACGGGATCTGGAAGTACAGGTAGACCAGCATGAAGCCGCTCATGCCGTACAGCCACGAGGTGTCGACGTCGGTGCCCAGGTGGTCGCGCAGCAGCGTCGGCACGAGCCCGGACAGCCCGAGCGTGGCGATCCAGGCGAAGGCCAGCATGACCCCGCCGAACTGCGCGAGCACCCCGCTCGCCGCGGTCACCACCCGGCGCAGCAGCCCTTCTGGCGCAGCGGTCACGACGGCGTAGGCGACCACCGCGCCGAGGGCCGCGCCGACGATCGCGGTGACCCCGGACAGCAGCACGCTGTTGACCAGGGCGTGCACGATGTCGGTGTTCCCGAGCTCGCGGACGTTGCCGAGGGTCGGTGCGCCGTCGTCGGTGCGGAACGCCTGCACGACGACGACCGCGGTCGGCACCACCAGGAAGACCGCCACGAAGGCGAAGAACGGCAGGACGCCCAGCGAGGCGCCCGCCGTCTTCCGCCGGTTCAGCCCATCTCCTTCTGCCAGTTGGCGTTCAGGTAGTCCGTGGCCTTCGAGCGCTGCGCCTCGGTGATGAACACCGGGGTGCCGTCGACGGGCGGTAGGGCGTCGTTCGCGGCCTTGTCGATCGTGCCGGCCTTGACCATCTCCTGGGCCAGCACGGGACGAGCCCCGCCCTGCAGCCACAGGTTCTGGCCCTCGTCGGTGTACAGGTACTCCTGCCACAGCCGGGCCGCCGCCGGGTGCGGGGCGTCCTTGTTGATCGCCTGCACGTAGTAGGACCCGGTCACGGCACCCTGGGGGATGACCGACTTCCAGTCGATCTTGCCCGCGAGCGCCTTGGTCTGGCCGGCGTTGTTGTAGTCCCAGTCGATGACCACGGCGGTCTGGCCGGACTGGATCGTCGCCGGTGTCGGGTCGACGGGCACCAGGTTGCCGGCGTCCTTGAGCTTCTTGAAGTAGTCGACGCCCGGGGCGATGTCATCGGCCGAGCCACCGTTGCCCAGGCTCGCCGCGACCACGCCGGAGAAGGCCGCGCCGGCCTTGGTCGGGTTGCCGTTGAGGGCGACCTTGCCCTTGTAGGCGGGCTTGAGCAGGTCCTCGAAGCTGGTCGGCGCGGGCACCTTCTTGGCGTCGTAGCCGATGGAGATGTAGCCGCCGTAGTCGTTGACCCACAGGCCGTTCGAGTCCTTCAGCGCGGTCGGGATCTTGTCGAACGCGGCCACCTTGTACGGCGCGTAGACATCGGTGTTGGCCAGCGCGACGGCCTGGCCGAGGTCGAACACGTCCGGCGCCGTGGACTGGCCCTTGAGGTTCTTGGCCGTCGAGATCTCGGTCGCGCTGTCCGCGTCCGGCTGGGCCGAGTTCACCTTCAGGCCGTACTTGGCCGTGAAGCCCTTGATCACCTCGCCGTAGTTCGCCCAGTCCGGGGGCAGCGCGATGACGTTGAGCGTGCCCTCCTTCTTCGCGGCGGCCACCAGGCCGTCCATCCCGCCCAGGTCCGCGGCGCTGGTCGCCGACGCTGCCGTCTTGCTGTCGCCGGACGCCTCCTTCTCCGGTGGCGAGCACGCCGCCAGGGCAACGGTGGTGGCGGCGATGGCGAGCACGGCAGTCGTTCTCAGCGGATGTGGCACGGGACCTCCCAGGTCGAGGTGAGGCCGCGGTTGTCTCCCGAGGCCCAGCCGCAGGTTAACCCTCATCCGGACGAACGGGCCACGGGTAGATCAACAACGCGATGAACGCCCGTCGGACATTTCCTGCCAAGGTCACCGCAGGGTCGCGCCGGAGACCAGCAGCAGCGCGACGTCGGTGGCGGCCACCAGCGCCGTGCACCCCAGGGCGAGCAGCCGCCGCGGCCGGGCCGACGTCCCGGCCACCGCGGCGACCGCGGCGGCGAGCACCGCCACGCCCAGGCCGACCCACTCGACCGGGCCGGGGTCGTCGTCCGGACCGAGCACGACCAGGACCGTCGCCGCGACCAGGACCAGCGGGGCCAGCACGGCCGTGGCGCGTCGTCCGATCCGGTGCCCGAAGCCGTTGATGCCGGTCGCGCGGTCGTCCTCGAGGTCCGGCAGGACGTTGACCAGGTGCGCTCCGACCCCGAGCAGCGCGCCGGCCGCGACCAGCCAGGCCGGCGGCGGCACCGGCGGGTCGAGGGCGAGCGTGACGACCGCCGGGAGCAACCCGAACGCCACGGCGAACGGCAGCCACGAGAGCACGGTTCCCTTGAGCCACAGGTTGTACGACCACGCGGCGGCCACCGCGACCAGGTGCGCCAGGCCGGCCTGCAAGCCCAGCGCGAGCGAGAGCGGCACCGTCGCCACCGCAGCGACCGCGGCCGCCCGGCCGACCGCCGTCCGGCTCACCCTCCCGGTGGCCGCGGGCTTGTCCTGGCGCCCGGTGGCGGCGTCCCGGTCGGCGTCCCACCAGTCGTTGCACCAGCCGACCGACAGCTGTCCCGCGGCGAAGGCGGCGACCACGAGAGCCGTCGTCCCGGCGTCCGCGCCGACCGCCACGGACAGCACCCCGGCCAACGCCGTCACCGCCGCCGCGGGCGCGGGGTGCGCGGCGCCGACCAGCGCCAGCGGGGCAGCCATCCGGCGAGCATAGGCCGGGGTACCTATGCTTCCCGGATGAGCCGCATCTCGGCCGTCCAGCCCGTGCTCCCGCCGTACCGATACTCCCAGCAGGAGATCACCGAGGTCTTCGCCGACGTCTGCCTCGGCCCCGACGCCCGCCGGCTGCTGCTGGAACGCCTGCACACCAGCGCCCAGGTGGGCAGCCGCAACCTCGCGCTGCCGCTCGAGCGCTACCGCGACCTCGGCGGGTTCGGGGCGAGCAACGACGCGTTCATCGAGGCCGCCGTCGACCTCGGCTCGCAGGCGGTGCTCGGGGCGCTGGAGGCCGCGGGCCTGGCGCCGTCCGACGTCGACCTGGTGGTCTCGACCACCGTCACCGGGGTGGCGGTCCCCTCGATCGAGGCACGGATCGCCACCCGGATCGGCCTGCGCCCCGACGTCCGCCGGATGCCGTTGCTCGGGCTCGGCTGCATGGGCGGGGCCGGCGGGCTCGCCCGTGCGCACGACTACCTGCTCGGGCACCCGCGCGACGTCGCCGTGCTCGTCTCGGTGGAGCTCTGCTCGTTGACGCTGCAGCGCGACGACGACTCCGTGGCCAACCTGGTCGCCAGCGGGCTGTTCGGGGACGGCGCCGCCGCGGTCGTGCTGCTCGGCGACGACCGCGCCGACGCGGACGCCGCGCGCGGGCCGCGCATCGTGGACTCGCGCAGCCACCTGTACCCCGGCACGGAGCGGGCGATGGGCTGGGACGTCGGCAGCGGCGGCCTGAAGATCGTGCTCGGCAGCGAGGTCCCGGACCTCGTCACCCAGTACCTCGGGGACGACGTCCGCGGCCTGCTCGCCGACCACGGCCTCACCGTCCCGGACGTCGCCGCCTGGGTCTCCCACCCCGGTGGCCCGAAGGTGATCGAGGCCATCCAGGCCTCGCTCGACCTGCCGCCGGAGGCCCTGGAGCTGACCTGGCGCTCGCTGGCCGACGTGGGCAACCTGTCGTCGTCCTCGGTGCTGCACGTTCTGCACGACACCCTGGCCAAGCGCAGTCCCGAGCCCGGCTCGCCCGGCCTGCTGCTGGCGATGGGGCCCGGGTTCTGCGCCGAGCTGGTGCTGCTGCAGTGGTGACCTGGTACACCGCGTTCGTCCTCGCGGTCGGGGTCGAGCGGCTCGCCGAGCTGGTGGTCTCGAAGCGGAACCTGGCGTGGAGCCTGGCCCGCGGCGGCTACGAGGTGGGCGCGTCGCTGTACCCGTTCATGGTCGTCGTGCACACCGGCCTGCTGGTCGGCGCCGTGGTGGAGGTGGCGGTGGCCGACCGGCCGTTCCTGCCCTGGCTGGGCTGGACGATGGTCGCCGTCGTGCTCGCGACCCAGGCGCTGCGCTGGTGGTGCATCGCGACCCTCGGCCGGCAGTGGAACACCCGGGTCGTCGTGGTGCCCGGGGCGCCGCGGATCACCGGCGGTCCGTACCGCTGGCTGACCCACCCGAACTACGTCGCCGTCGTCGTCGAGGGGGTGGCGCTTCCGCTGGTGCACACCGCGTGGGTGACCGCGGTGCTGTTCACGGTCGCGAACGCCGTGGTGCTGACTGTGCGGATCCGGACGGAGAACGCCGCGCTGGCCGCGTTGGTCGCGAGCCCGTGACCAGGCTGCGCGACCTGGTCGTCGTCGGTGGGGGACCGGCCGGGCTGGCCACCGCGCTGTACGCCGCCCGCGCCGGGCTGGACGTCGTCGTGCTGGAGCCGCGCTCCGGTGCGGTTGACAAGGCGTGCGGCGAGGGGCTGATGCCGGGCGCGCTGTCCGCCGTGCGTTCGCTGGCCGGCGACGTCGAGGGGGTGGACATCGCCGGCATCGCCTACCTGGACGCGTCGGGGCGGGTGGCTCGGGCCCGCTTCCGCGCCGGTCCGGGGCGCGGGGTGCGCCGGACCACCTTGCACGAGGCGCTCCTGGGGGCGGTGCGGGCGGCCGGGATCCCGGTGCTGGAGCAGCGCGGGGAGGCGCTCACCCAGGACGACGACGCGGTCTCGGTGGCCGGCGTGCGCGCCCGCTACGCGGTCGCCGCGGACGGGCTGCACTCCGGGGTGCGCCGGTCCCTGGGACTGGACCGTCCGGCGTCCGGCCGCGCCCCGGCCCGGTACGGGCAACGCCAGCACTTCGCCGTCGCCCCCTGGACCGACCTCGTGGAGGTGCACTGGAGCGCGCACGCCGAGGCCTACGTGACGCCCGTCGCCCCGGACCAGGTCGGGGTCGCCGTCCTGACCTCGCGCCGGGCGTCGTACGCCGAGCAGCTCGCTTGGTTCCCGGCGCTGCGGGACCGCTTGGACGGCGCCGAGTTGTCGTCGTCCGTGCGGGGTGCGGGTCCGCTGCGGCAGGTCGCGTCGTCCGTGGTCGCCGGTCGGGTGCTGCTCGTCGGCGACGCAGCCGGGTACGTGGACGCGCTCACCGGCGAGGGTATCGCCGTCTCGCTGGCCGCGGCCCGGGGAGCGGTCGGGTGCCTGGTGGCCGGCCGCCCGCAGGACTACGCGCGGGTCTGGCGGGCGGCGTCCCGGCGGTACCGGTGGATCACCGGGGCGCTGCTGGTCGCGTCCCGACGTCCGGTGCTGCGCGCCGCCCTCGTCCCCGCCGCCCGCGCCCTGCCGCCCGTCTTCGCCGCCGCCGTCAACCAGCTCGCCCACTGACCCCGCCCGCCGATCTCGCACCATTCGCGCTACACGTGGTTTTCAGGGCCGCATAGCCACGTCTAGCGCGATTGGTGCGTCGCTGGGGTCAGCCGATGGAGCGGCAGGGGCGGGCGCGCAGGGCGGCCACGTAGTCGTCGGGCGCGCCGGCGAACTGCGCCGCCTCCGCCAGCTCGCCCAGGTACGGCGCCGTCGGCAGCCCGCCCTCGTAGCCGTCGACGACGTACACCCAGGCCAGGTCCTCGCCGTCCAGGGTGTGCACCCGCACCCGGACCTTCCGGTAGACGCCCAGCCCGGCGCCCTCCCAGTCGTCCAGCAGCGCCTCGTCCCCGAGCGTCACGTCGTACAGCGCGACGTACACCGAGGCCACCGGGTCCTCCACGATGGTCGCGAGCGCGCCCTGCCAGCTCAGGTCCTCGCCGCCGAAGGTCAGCCGCCAGCCGGTCAGCCACCCCGTCCCGCACGGTGGCGAGTGCGGGGCGCGGCGCTGCATCTGGCGCGAGTCGAGGTTGCTGCCGTAGGCGGCGTACAGAGGCACGGCCAACAGGCTAGAGGGTCGGGATGGTTGGATGGACGACGTGAGCAGTGAGGTCGCCGGTCGTGCCGCGCAGCGTGTCGTCGTCGTCGGCGGGGGCCCCGGCGGCTATGAGAGCGCTCTGGTCGCCGCCCACCTCGGCGCCGACGTCACGGTCGTCGACCGGGACGGCGTCGGCGGGGCCGCCGTGCTCACCGACTGCGTCCCCAGCAAGACGCTGATCTCGACGGCCGACTTCATGAGCCGCTTCTTCGCCGCCGCGGGGCTGGGCGTCAAGCTCGCCGAGTCACCGGAGCCCGGTGAGGTCGCCCGCGCCGACATGCCCACCGTCAACGAGCGGGTGAAGTCGCTCGCCGCGGCGCAGAGCGCGGACATCGCCGCGCGGCTCGAGCGCGACGGCGTGACCGTGGTGCGGGGCACCGGGCGGCTGGACGGGCCCGAACGGGTCGTCGTCGAGGGCGCCGACGGGACGACGCAGACGCTGGACGCCGACGTTGTCCTCGTCTCGACGGGCGCCCGGCCGCGCGAGCTGGCCTCCGCGATGCCGGACGGCGAGCGGATCCTGACCTGGCAGCAGGTGTACGACGTCCCCGAGCTGCCCGAGCACGTGGTCGTCGTGGGCTCGGGGGTCACCGGTGCGGAGTTCGCGCACGCCTACCTCGGGCTCGGCTGCGAGGTGACGCTGGTGTCCTCGCGCGACCGGGTGCTGCCGGGGGAGGACCCGGACGCCGCCGCCGTCATCGAGGACGTCTTCAAGCGGCGCGGCATGAACGTGCTCGGGCGCTCGCGGGCCGAGTCGGTCGTGCGGGACGGTGACGGCGTGCTCGTGACGCTGACCGACGGGCGGACCGTGTCGGCCTCGCACTGCGTGATGGCCGTCGGGTCGGTCCCCAACACCGAGGACGTCGGTCTGGCGTCCGCGGGGGTGGCGCTGTCGTCGTCCGGGCACGTGCAGGTCGACTCGGTGTCCCGGACGACGGCCCGCGGGGTCTACGCCGCCGGCGACTGCACCGGGGTGCTGCCGCTCGCGTCCGTCGCGGCCATGCAGGGTCGGACCGCGATGTCGCACGCGCTCGGTGACGCGGTGGCCCCGCTGAACCTGCGGGCCGTGGCCGCGAACATCTTCACCGACCCCGAGATCGCGACCGTCGGCTGGTCCGCGCCCGCGCTGGACGAGGCCGGCATCGGCTACGAGGCGGTCATGCTGCCGCTGGCCACGAACCCGCGGGCCAAGATGCAGAACGTGCGCGACGGCTTCGTGAAGCTGTTCTCCCGCAGCGGTTCCGGGGTGGTGCTGGGGGGTGTGGTCGTGGCGCCGCGCGCCTCGGAGCTGATCTTCCCCGTGGCGCTCGCCGTGCAGACGAAGCTCACCGTCGACCAGGTCGCCGCGTCGTTCACGGTGTACCCGTCGATGTCCGGCTCCATCGCCGAGGCCGCCCGGCAGCTGCACGCGCGCCCCTCCTAACCCCGCACCATTCGCGCTTCACGTGGTTTTCGGGGCCGAATAGGCACGTCAAGCGCGAATGGTGGAGGTCGCTGCGCGGACGGCGTCCTCGATCGCATGGATGAGCAGTGCGGAGTTGGCGAGCATGTCCGCCGTCACGTGGACAATGATCCAGCCAGCGCGCCTCAGCTCATGGATGCGGCGGCGGTCGCGCTGAAGCTGTTCACGCAGGGCGTGCCAGGCGCCGTCGTACTCGATGGCTATCCGGAGCTCCGGGAGTGCCAGGTCGACCCGTGCGACGAACTCTCCGCGGGCTCGAATGACGAACTGTGGCACCACGTCGAAACCTGCCTGGCGCAGGACGACCCGTGCCATCGACTCCGGCATGGACTCTGTTCGCGGGTCGACGAGCGCCACGGCGTCACGGACGGCGCGCACGTCGTTCTCGTGGCGCGTCTCCAACCAGATCGCGAGCCCTGCCGGGTCGACCAGCCCAGCGCGCGATACGGCGTCCAGATGGCCCACCGCCCTGGCCAGTGGGTGCCGCGCGGCGAGGTCGAACGCCATCCGCTGAGCGTTGGCCAGCGGTACGCCGTCCACGTCGTGCACCTCGCCGATGGGGCGCTTCGATCGTCGCAGCGTGACCCCACGCCGGCTCGGCATCCGCAGCGCCTCGGGTGCGCACACCTCCACCGGATCGGTTACGCGGGCCAGCGGCACGCCGCGCATGGTGGCAGCGGACCTGCCGGTGACGCAGGCGCCGTCCGGTAGCACCAGTGCCACTGCTTGACACGCGAGCACGTGGGTGAGGGGCGTCCAGCTCGGACGGTAGACGCCCTGCAAGACGCGCTCAACGAGCGGTCCGCGCAGCTGGTTCGGGGTCAGGACACCTTGGGTGACGGCATCCCGGCCCAGGAACACCGGCGGTAGGTCTTGAGTCGGGCGTCTGGCTGTTCGAGGCATGCCAGGACGATGTCCCGCCGATGAACGCTGTCGCTGGCCGCGGACGCGATCTGTGGACGGTGTGACGAACCCCGATCCTGTGGATGACGGGAGCAGGAGCGTCACCAATCGCGCAACTTGTGGCTATGAGGCCGCGAAAACCACGTGAAGCGCGAATGGTGCGGGGTCGGGCGGGAGGGGGTTAGGCCGGGGGGTCCTTGAGCTCGAGGAGGACGGCGCCGCTGGTCACGGTCTGGCCGATCTCGGCGGCCAGACCGGTCACCACGCCGGCCTTGTGCGCGGTGATCGGCTGCTCCATCTTCATCGCCTCGAGGACGACCACGAGCTCACCAGCCTCGACGGACTGGCCCTCCTCGACGGCGATCTTCACGATCGTGCCCTGCATGGGCGCGGTCAGCGCGTCACCGGACGCTGCGGCACCGGACGAGGAGCGCCCCGACCGCTTGGGTGCCTTGGCCTTCGCGCCACCTCCGCCGCTACCGCCCGAGCTGCCGGCGCTGAACCCCGCCGGCAGCACGACCTCGAGCCGCTTGCCGCCCACCTCGACGACGACCCGCTGGCGCTCGCCCTCGTCGGCAGCCTCACCGGCGGCCCCGCCGAACGGCTCGATCGTGTTGTCGAACTCCGTCTCGATCCACCGGGTGTGCACGGAGAACGGCGTCGACGGCTCGGACGGCGCGAACGCCGGGTCCCGCACGACGACGCGGTGGAACGGCAGCACGGTCGGCATGCCCTCCACGACGAACTCGTCCAGCGCGCGCCGCGAGCGCTCCAGCGCCTGCTCGCGCGTGGACCCGGTCACCACCAGCTTGGCCAGCATCGAGTCGAAGGCCCCGCTGATCACGTCGCCGGACACCACGCCCGAGTCCAGCCGGACGCCAGGCCCGGACGGCGGGGTGAACAACGAGACGGTCCCCGGCGCCGGCAGGAAGCCCCGACCGGCGTCCTCGCCGTTGATCCGGAACTCGAACGAGTGCCCGCGCAGCGGCGGGTCGTCGTAGCCGAGCTCCTCACCCGAGGCGATGCGCAGCTGCTCGCGCACCAGGTCGATGCCGGAGACCTCCTCGGTGACCGGGTGCTCGACCTGCAAGCGGGTGTTGACCTCGAGGAACGAGATGGTGCCGTCCTGGCCGACCAGGAACTCGCAGGTGCCGGCGCCCGAGTAGCCGGCCTCGCGCAGGATGGCCTTGGACGCGCGGTACAGCTCGGCGTTCTGCTCGTCGGACAGGAAGGGCGCGGGCGCCTCCTCGACGAGCTTCTGGTGCCGGCGCTGCAGCGAGCAGTCGCGGGTCGACACGACGACGACGTTGCCGTGGTTGTCGGCCAGGCACTGGGTCTCGACGTGCCGCGGCTGGTCGAGGTACTTCTCGACGAAGCACTCGCCGCGCCCGAACGCCGACACGGCCTCGCGCACCGCGGACTCGAACAGCTCGGGGATCTCGTCCCGCTCGCGGGCGACCTTCAGTCCGCGCCCACCGCCGCCGTACGCGGCCTTGATCGCGACCGGCAGGCCGTGCTCGTCGGCGAACGCGAGCACCTCGTCCGCGCCGTCCACCGGGTCGTGCGTGCCGGCGACCAGCGGGGCGCCGGCCCGCTCGGCGATGTGCCGGGCCTTGACCTTGTCGCCGAGGGAGTCGATGGCCTCCGGGGACGGGCCGATCCAGACCAGCCCGGCGTCCAGCACGGCCTGGGCGAACGAGGCGTTCTCGGCGAGGAACCCGTAGCCGGGGTGCACGGCGTCGGCGCCGGCCTGGGCCGCGACCTCGAGCAGCTTGTCCTGCAGCAGGTAGGAGTCGCCGGGGGTCGAGCCGCCCAGCGCGAAGGCCTCGTCGGCGACCTTGACGTGCAGCGCGTCCCGGTCGGGATCGGCGTAGACCGCGACCGAGGCGATCCCCGAGTCGGCGCAGGCGCGGGCGATCCGGACCGCGATCTCGCCGCGGTTCGCGATGAGCACCTTGGTGATCATCCGGTTCCCGTGTCGTCCCATCTCGCCCGCTCCGTCCATCGTCATCGATGCTCCCTCCGACCGGGCGCGAGCCTAGCGCGCCGCGTCGGACCCGCTGGCTACGGTAGGTCGCTCGGGCAGGTTGCGACGGGACGACGAGACGATCGGGAGCGCCGGGATGGTCGAGCGGGTGGGGGAGCTCGTGCTCGTCGACGTCCTGGTACCGGACGACGACCCCGGCCTCGGCACGTGGCGGGCCTGGGACGCCGAGGCCGAGCAGTACGTGCTCGCCGACCTGCGGCACGCCCGGACGTTGCGGGACCCGCAGACCGACCTCGACCAGCGGCTCGCCGGCACCCCCGGGCTGGAGGTGCCGCTGCGCCGCGTCGAGCGGACGTCGCCGCGGCTGGTCGCGCTGGTCGGTGACCTCTCCCCGCGACGCAGCCTGGCCGGCTACCCCGAGGCGTCCGGCGCCGTTGCTCCCGACCTGCCCACGGTGCTGGACGGCGCCCTGCTGGCGCTGGCCGGGCTGCACGCCCAGCACGTGTCGCTGGGCGAGATCGCGGCCCACGACCTGGTGCTGCGCAGGGGTGTCGACGGGCGGGTCGCCGTGCACCTGAGCACGGCGTCGGCGACCGGGGTGGCGCCGGCGTCCGCCCGCCGCCGTGACCTGGAGCAGCTGCTGCGCGTCGTCGGCGACCACCAGCTGTGCCCCGAGGCGCTGGCCGCGCGGCTGACCGTGCTGGTGGACGAGGTGCGGTCCGGGGCGCTCGGCAGCGCCGAGGAGGCGCGCCGGCGGCTGGCCCCTGCGGCCGGGGAGCCGGCGCCGCTGCCCGACCCGCCGCCCTTGCCGCCGCTGCCGGACGGTTGGGCACCGGAGGGTCCCACGGTGGCCGGCGCGGCGGAGTCGGCGACCGTCGTCCCGGACGCGCGACGTCGGCTCCGCCCGCTCGACGTGGTGCTCGTGCTGGTGGTGCTGGGCTGCGTCGCGGGACTGGTGGTCGCACTGCGGGGCGGTGCGACGACGGCGACCGGCACGTCCGACCCCGCAGCCTCGACGGGGGCGACCGGCGCGGGCGGGACGACCGGATCGACCGCGCCGTCGGGCAGCTCACCGACCGTGCTGGCGAGCCCGGCGGCCTCGGCGCAGGCCGGCGCCCCCTGCGGGTTCTACGACGTCGGCGTGCTCGAACGCTCCGGGACGACGACCCTGACCTGCCGGGAGCAGCCCGACGGGACGTACCTCTGGCAGGTCCGCTAGCGCGTCCGCCCCGGGCCTCAACGGTGCCGGATGCGGCCGATCAGCATCCCGACGTGACCGACCCGGAAGAGCAGGGCGAGCACGGCGACGGCGGCGACGCCGCCGAGCAGCCACGGCAGGGCCGACGAGGCGCCGGTGTCGGTGGCCGCGGCCCCGGACGTCGACCCGCCGGCGCCGGCCCCGGGCGAGCCGGGCTGGCTGGAGGGCTGGCTGGAGGGCTGGCCGGAGGGCTGGCTGGAGGGCTGGGCGCTCGGGGTGCTGGCCGCGGCCACCTTCCCGGAGCCCGGCGCGTACTGCGGGCCGGCTGACGCGGCACCGGTGACGGCGACGTCCAACCGCAGCGGCACGGCGAACTCGTTGGTGCTCTCACCGGCCTGCACCACGAAGTAGCTGTAGCCGGCGAGCGCGCTGTCGCCGGTGGGGGAGACCTCGCGGTTGCGGTACGTCGCGGTGGGGCTGGCGGCGGTGAGGGCGAACGGCGAGCCGGAGTACCGCGCGGACAGCGGCGCCGGGGTGACGTCGCGCCGGTCCGGGGCGAAGCTGCGCAGGTCGACGGGGACGGCGTTCACCCCGGCGGCCTGCAGGCGGGTGCCGGTGTCGCCGGCTAGCGCGTTGAGGCTGACCACGGCCCGCTGTCCCCACTGGGTCCGCACCCGGTAGACGAGCACCTCACCGGGGCGGATCGAGTCCGTCCACGAACCCGCGGTGAGGGTGGCGGCGAGGCTGAACGACGACCCGCCCACGACGGGACGGGTGGGCTCGGCGGCGGGCACCGGCGCCGGGCGGACGTCGGCGGCCCCGGCGGGCAGGGACTGGTTGCCGGCCAGCGGGGGCTCCTCCAGGACGACGAGCTCGTACGGCGTGGCCCGGCCGGATGTCACGGCACCGGAGACGTCGCGGTCCACGGTGACGGTGAGCGCCTTCGGCGAGCCGCACGGGCGGCCCGCGTCGCGGGGGTCGGCGGACACGGCCGCGTTGGCGGTTGCGACGAGCAGGCTGGCAACCCGGCCCGGGGAGACGCGGCGGGCGCTCTGCTCGCCGCACACCGTTCCGTCGGGTGCGCGCAGCCGCAGCCTGATCGCGTCCTGCGCGCCGTAGGTGGCGGCGTCCGGGCGCATCGTCACGTTCACGTGGTACGTCGCGCCGGGCAGGGTCGTGAGCCGGTAGCTGCGCTGAGCCGGGCGCGGCCCGAGGGAGTCCACGAAGAGCCCGGGGCCGACGTCCGTGGGCCTGGCCGGGTCGGCGCTGCCGCGGATCGTGGACCCGTTGAACCGGAACGGTCGCAGGGCGCGCAGGGACGCCGTGGTGACCGAGACGCCGAGGTCGGCCGCGTCGCGCGCGTCGTAGTAGCGGCCCCTGCCCTCCCTGGCGATGCACGCCAGCTGCTTGCGGGTGGTCGAGTCGACGCCGAGCCCGATCACGTCGATCTTCAGGTCGATCTGGGCGGCGGACAGCGCACGCGCCGCCGGGCAGACGTCCTTGACGCAGGACTCCTCACCGTCCGAGACGAGCACGATGCTGCGGGGGCCGGTGCTGCCGAGGTCGTGGGCCGCCTGCCGCAACGAGTAGGCGATCGGCGTCTCGCCCTTGGGCTGGACGGCGTCCACGGCCGCGCGCAGCTGGGCGCGGTTGTCGGTGCCGAGCGGGACGGCCAGCTGGGTGTCCCGGCAGGCCTGTGGGGTCGGCTTGCCGCCCTTGACGGTCGCGCCGTAGACCCGCAGCCCGACGGCGGCGTCCCGCGGCAGGGTCGGGATCAGGTCGTCCAGGGCGTGCTTGGCGCCGACGATCTTGGGCTGGCCGCTGGCGTCCTTCTCCTTCATCGAGCCGGACACGTCCAGCAGCAGGAGCAGGCGTCCGGCCTGGTCGTCAGGGTCGGCAGCGGAGCTGGCCGCAGGCGAGACGAGCCCTGCGAGCAGGAGGGCCAGGGCCACCCCGAGCACCGCCAGGCAGGCGAGCGCACGGCGGCGCGCCGACGCACCACGACGTGCTCCTGCGTGCAACGGGCCCCCCTTCGGCGCCGCCAATGGTGGCACAACGGACCGACAGTGGTCAGTCGGTGCGCAGGACTCGCAGGTCGTCCTCGCAGCGCCGCTCGAGGTCCGCCAGCTCGGCGAGGGCGGACTCGACGTCCCGGCGCCGTTCCTCCAGCTCGGCCCGCCGGTCGCCGATCTGGCCGAGCAGGTAGCGCAGCTGGCCCGCCTCGCCCGGCTGCTGGTCGTACATGTCGACGATGGTCCGGATCTCCTCGAGCGGGAAGCCCAGCCGCTTGCCGCGCAGGACCAGCTGCAGCCGGATCCGGTCGCGGGGGTGGAAGACGCGCACGGTGCCGCGGCGCTCGGGTGACACCAGGCCGACGTCCTCGTAGTAGCGGATCGTGCGGTGGGTGATGCCGAACTCCTCGGCCACCTCGGCGATGCTCCACGTGCGGGCCGGGGCGGTGGCCGCGGAGCTGCCTGAGCGGGTGGACATGACCGCCATCGTGCTTTACGTTTACGTCAACGTCAAGAACCGTTCAGGAGATCAACGATGACCGCCTTCGAACTGTCCAAGGAGCACGAGGACTTCCGCTCGGTCGTGCGCGAGTTCGCCACCGAGCAGATCGCTCCGCACGCCGCCCAGTGGGACCGCGAGCACCGCTTCCCGGTCGAGCTGGTGCCGCAGATGGGCGACCTCGGGCTGTTCGGGCTGGTCGTGCCGGAGGAGTACGGCGGCGCCGGCGGCGACTTCACGTCGCTCTGCGTGGCGATCGAGGAGCTCGGCCGGGTCGACCAGTCGATCGGCATCACCCTGTCCGCGGGCGTGGGCCTGGGCATCAACCCGATCCTGAGCTACGGCACGGACGAGCAGAAGCAGCGCTGGCTGCCGGATCTCGTTGCGGGCCGGGCCCTGGCGGCCTTCGGGCTGACCGAGCCGGACGCCGGGTCCGACGCGGGTGCGAGCCGCACCAAGGCCCGGCTCGAGGGCGACGGCGAGTCGGCCGAGTGGGTCGTCGACGGCGCCAAGGCCTTCATCACCAACTCGGGCACGGACATCACCAGCGTGGTCACCGTGACGGCCCGAACCGGCACCCTGGACGACGGCCGCCCCGAGATCTCGGCGATCCTGGTCCCCTCTGGCACACCGGGTTTCACGGTCGAGCCGGCCTACGAGAAGCTCGGCTGGCACGCCAGCGACACGCACGGCCTCAGCTTCGACGGCGCGCGGGTGCCGGCCGACCACCTCCTGGGGGCGCGCGGCGCGGGCTTCAAGCAGTTCCTCAAGACGCTGGACGACGGCCGCATCGCGATCTCCGCGCTGGCCGTCGGACTGGCCCAGGCCTGCCTCGAGGCGAGCACCGAGTACGCCAAGACCCGCACCGCGTTCGGTCGCCCGATCGGCGTGAACCAGGGCGTCTCGTTCCAGGTCGCCGACCTCGCCGTCTCGGTCGAGGCGGCCCGGATGCTGACCTACAAGGCCGCCTGGCTCAAGGACCTGCACCACGAGGGCCAGCGCAGCGTGGCCGAGGTCAAGCAGGCGGCCGCCATCGCCAAGCTCTACTCCACCGAGGCCGCGGTCAACGCCACCCGGATCGCCACGCAGATCTTCGGCGGCAACGGTTTCATGGAGGAGTACCCCGTCGCGCGGTTCTACCGGGACGCCAAGATCCTGGAGATCGGCGAGGGCACCAGCGAGGTGCAGCGCATGGTCATCGCGCGCGGCCTCGGGCTGCCGTCGTGACCCACCCGGCCGACCCCAGGGTCGCCGAGGTCCGGGCGCGGCTGAAGGCGGCGCACGAGGCCTCGGCCGAGCCGACGCCCAAGGCCGCCGAGAAGCTGGCCGGGCAGAACAAGCTCTACGTCCGCGAGCGCATCGCCCTGCTGTTCGACGAGGGCTCGTTCGTCGAGGACGGCCGATACGCCAACGCGATGGCCGAGGGGCTGCCCGCGGACGGGGTCGTCACCGGCCGCGGCCTGGTCGACGGCCGTCCCGCGATCGTGGTCGCCAACGACCCGACCGTGAAGGCAGGGTCGTGGGGCGCGCGGACGGTCGAGAAGATCGTCCGGGCGACCGAAGCCGCTCTGCGCGAAGAGCTTCCGGTGTTCTGGTTCGTCGACTCGGCCGGCGCTCGGATCACCGACCAGGTCGACCTCTTCCCCGGACGCCGCGGCGCCGGGCGGATCTTCCACAACCAGGTCGCGCTGTCCGGTCGGGTGCCGCAGATCTGCTGCCTGTTCGGCCCGTCGGCGGCCGGTGGCGCGTACATCCCGTCCTTCACCGACTGCGTGATCATGGTGGAGGGCAACGCTTCCATGTACCTGGGCAGTCCCCGGATGGCCGAGATGGTCGTCGGCGAGAAGGTGTCGCTGGAGGAGATGGGCGGCGCGCGGATGCACTGCACCGTCTCGGGTTGCGGCGACCTGCTGGCGGTCGACGACACGGACGCGATCGAGCAGGCCCGGCTGCTGTTCTCCTACCTGCCGTCGACGTGGCGCGAGAAGCCGCCGTCGTACGCCGGCGAGGGACCCGCGTCCCCGCTGGACGCCACGGTGGTCCCCGAGGTCGAGAGCCAGCCCTTCGACGTCCACGACGTCATCGACGGCATCGTCGACGACGACTCGTTCTTCGAGGTCAAGCCGCTGTTCGCGGCCGAGCTGGTCACCGGCTTCGGCCGGCTGGACGGCGAGACCGTCGGCATCGTGGCCAACAACTCGATGGTGCGCGGCGGCGTGCTGTTCGCGGACAGCGCGGACAAGGCCGCCCGGTTCATCTGGTGGTGCGATGCGTTCAACGTGCCGCTGATCTACCTGGCCGACGTGCCGGGCTTCATGATCGGGTCCGAGGTCGAGCGCGGCGGCATCATCCGGCACGGCGCGAAGATGGTCAGTGCGGTGTCCGAGGCGACCGTGCCGCAGGTCAGCGTCGTCGTCCGCAAGGCGTACGGGGCCGGCCTCTACGCCATGGCGGGCCCCGGTTTCGGGCCCGACGCGTGCATCGCGCTGCCCACCGCGCGGATCGCCGTGATGGGCCCCGACGCCGCCGTGAACGCCGTGTACGCCAACAAGATCGCGGCGATCGAGGACGAGGACGAGCGCGCCCAGTTCGTGGCCGACCGGCGCCGCGAGTACGAGGAGGACGTCGACCTCGAGCGCCTCGTCAGCGACCTCGTGCTGGACGGCGTCGTCGAGCCCGAGGACCTGCGCGAGGAGCTGCGCCAGCGGTTGCGCTACGCCACGAACCGCGACCGGTCCTTCACCAGCCGACGTCGCGGCGTCCCCCCGGTCTGATCCCCAAGGTAGGCCCGCACCTCTCGCGCTCCACGTGGCTATGAGGCCCCGAAAAGCACGTCAAGCGCGAATGGTGCGTGGGTGGGGGATGGGCTGACCGGGGTCAGGCGAAGAGCTGGTCGGCCCAGGTGCGCGTGTCGTCCGGCAGGCCCGGCGGGCAGGCCCACACCCCGCTGCCGGTGTGCTTGATGTACTCGTTCAGCGCGTCCACCCGGCCGATCTTGCGCTGCAGCGGCACGAACTGCTTGCGCGGGTCCTGCTGGAACGCGATGAAGAACAGCCCGGCGTCCAGCAGCCCGATGTCGTCGATGCCGTCCGTGTACGAGAACCCGCGGCGCAGGATGGTCAGGCCGTCGTTGTTCTCCGGGCTGACCAGCCGGATGTGCGCGTCCTGCGCGATGACCGTCTCGCCGTCCGCGCCCTTGGCGTGGTAGTCCGGCACGTCGAACTCGTCCGTCCCGGTCAGCGGCGCGCCAGAGTCCTTGTGCCGGCCGAAGACGGCCTGCTGGTCGGCAAGGTAGTCGCGGTCCCAGGACTCGACCAGCATCCGGATCCGCCGCGACACCAGGTAGGTGCCCCCGCGCATCCAGTCCTGGTCGGACTCGTCGCCGACCCAGACGTGCTTGTCCATGGCCGCCGTGTCCTCGCCGCGGATGTTGCGGGTGCCGTCCTTGAAACCCATCAGGTTGCGCGGCGTGGACTGGGTCACCGAGGTGGCCGACGTCCGGCCGAAGCCGAGCTGCGACCAGCGCATCGCCACGGAACCGCTGCCGATCCGGGCGAGGTTGCGGATGACGTGGAAGGCGACCTGCGGGTCGTTCGAGCAGGCCTGGATGACCAGGTCCCCGCCGACCCGCTGCGGCTGCAGCTCGTCGCCCGGCAGCGCGGGGATCGGCTCGAGCGCCGCGGGACGACGGCTCGCCAGCCCGAACCGCTCGTCGAACAACGAGGGACCGAACCCGACCGTGACGGTCAGCGCGGACGGCGGCAACCCACGGGCCTCCCCGGTGTCCGCCGGCGGGGCGATCGGGTCGGACGACGACCCCGGCACCGGCACGCCCCGGGTCATCGCGACAGCGGCCGCGGTCCAGTCCGTCAGCACCCGGCGCAGCGCGTCGGCGTCCTTGGTGGTGACGTCGAAGGCCGCGAACGCCAACCGGTCCTGGGACGCCGTCCCGATCCCGGCCTGGTGCACGCCGTGGAAGTCCACCCGGGCACCCGCGCCGACCCCGGAGCCGCCCGGCACCGGGTCCGGCGGCTGGGCGTGCGCCGCGACCGCGACAGCACCCAGCCCGGCGCCGGCCCCGGCGGCACCGAGGCCGCCGAGGAAGCGCCGGCGGGAGATCCGTCCGGTCTCGGTCATGGTTTCCTCCAGCTCCGCGTCTCGCTCACGCGATGAGCGGGGCGACCTTGCTCAGGGACTCGGCGAGCGCGTTGACCTGCGTGGTCATCGTGCGGCGCTGGTCGTCCGTGACGGCCGAGTAGTCCTCGTAGCCGTCCGCCGTCTGGTACTGCGACAGCGAGGCCAGGACGTCCTTGAACTGGCCGTTGATCGTGGTGAGCAGCGCGGCGTCCTTCGCGCGCAGCGTCGGCGCCAGGACGTCGACCGCCTCCCGCGCGCCGGCGACGTTGGCCGCGAAGTCCCACAGGTCGGTGTGGCTGTAGCGGTCCTCCTCGCCGGTGATCTTGCTCTTGGCCACCTCGTCGAGCAGGCCGACGGCGCCGTTGGCGATCTGCTCAGGAGCGAGCTCGACGGTCGTGACCTTGGACTCGAGGTCCTTCACGTCGGTCAGCAGCTTGTCGGCCACCGGACCGGTGCCGTCGAGCGAGCCGTCCGCCCACAGCGCCTTCTCCAGCTTGTGGAAGCCGGTCCACTCGTCACCGGGGTCCACGTCGTTGACCCGGGCGTCGATCTGCGGGTCCAGGTCACCGAAGCTCTCGGCGACCGGCTCGATCCGCTCGTAGTACGCACGGGTGGGTGCGAACAGCGCCTTGGCCTTGGCGACGTCCCCGGCCTTGACGGCCGCGACGAACTTCTCGGTCTGCGCGGTGAGCTGCGCGGTCTGGTCCTCGAGGTACGCCTTGTACGTCGCGACGCTGCTGGCCAGGTCGGCGTCCACCGACGCGGCGGCAGTCGCACCCTTGGCCGCGGTCACGGTGAACGGCGACTGGTCGGTCGCGGCGTTCGGGCAGAGCACCACGTACTCGCCCGGCTCGAGGCGCAGCGTGAACGTCCCGGACAGGCCGGGCGTGAGGTTCTCCTTCTCGCCGAGGATCTTGCCGTCCTTCAGCACCTCGGCTTCGGTCACCCGCTTGGCGTCCGTGTTGGTCACCTCGAAGGTGAGCGCGCCGGCCTCGGCGGTCGCGGGCTCGGCCGCGCAGCCCTGGTCCGTCACCTTGACCGCGATCTTCTTGGCGCCGGCGCTCGCCGCGTCGTCGGAGTTGCTGCAGCCGGTCAGGATCAGGCAGGCGGCTGCTGCGGCGGCGACGGTTGCCGTCGTGAGGCGTGCGGCGGTCATGTCTTGGTACCTCTCGGGTGACGTGTGGGGTGGATCAGCGGGATCGGTGCGGGATCGGTGCGGGATCGGTGCGGGATCGACGAGGGCAGGGTCAGGCGGTGGCCTTGCTGACAGCCTCGTCAGCAGGCTTGGCGGCGGGCTTGCGCCGCGGCTTCCAGAGGACGACGAACAGCATCGGGACGACGTAGAGCACCCAGACGGTCACCTCGGCGACGGTGGGCTGCGGCTGGATGCCCAGGACGCCGGTGATCAGCGCAGCCTGCGCCGTCCCGGGGGTGACCAGCCAGGTGAGGTCCGCGACCGTGCCCTGGCCGATGTCCAGCCAGCCGGCCTCGTGGGCGGTGTGCGCGGCGGTCATCAGCAGGCCGCCGGCCACGACGACGAGCACGGAGCCGGTGACGGTGAAGAACCTCTGCAGGTTGATCCGCACGCCGCCGCGGTAGATGCCGTAGCCGAGCACGGACGCGAGCAGGATGCCGAGCAGCGCGCCGAGCGAGGCGGTGACGGCGTTCGTGCTGCTCTGGAACACCGAGAGCAGGAAGACGGCGGTCTCGAAGCCCTCCCGGAACACCGCGAGGAAGGCCATCAGGACGAGCGCCCGGGCCGAGCCGTTGGCGAGCGCCGCGCCGGCGGCCCCCTCAAGGTCCTTCTTCAGGTGGCGCGCGTTCTTGCGCATCCAGAAGATCATCCAGGTGACCATGCCCACCGCGATGAGGCCGATCACGGTCTCGAGCTGCTCCTGCTGGCGCTGCGGCAGGCTCCGCTCGAGCGCGTTCAGCCCGAACCCGACGCCCAGGCAGATGACGATGGCGGTGCCGACGCCGATCCACACCTGGCGGAGGGCGTCGCGACGTCCCTGGCCGGCGAGGAAGGCGGCGATGATCCCGACGATCAGGGCTGCTTCGAGTCCCTCGCGCAGCCCGATCACGAAGGTGGGCAGCACGCATACTCCTTGAACGTTGAAGGTTAGCCTCACCTAACCCTCTCGTTCGCCCCGCGTCAAATCTCGGTCAGGTCGCCGGCCGGCTCCACAGGTCGGTCCACCGCACGCCGCACTCGGCCAGCAGCTCGCGCAGCACCGGCAGGCTCACGCCGACCACCGTGTGGTGGTCCCCCTCGATGCCGCGCACGAAGGCTCCGCCCAGCCCGTCCGTGGTGAACGCGCCGGCCACGGCCAGCGGCTCACCGGTGGCGACGTAGGCGTCGATCTCCTCGTCGCTGACGTCGGCGAAGTGCACCGTGGTCGACGACACCGCACCGAGCGTCGCGCCGCTGCCGCCGTCGGCGTCGTCGCGCAGGTCCACCAGCCAGTGCCCGGTGTGCAGCACCCCGGAGCGGCCGCGCATCCGCCGCCACCGCTGGGCCGCGGCCGCCGCGTCGGCCGGCTTCCCGTGCGTCTCGCCGTCCAGCTCCAGCACCGAGTCGCAGCCCAGCACCAGCCCGTCGTCCAGGGTGTCGGCGACCGCCTCGGCCTTGGCCCGGGCCAGCACGAGCGCGACCTGGTCCGGCTCGAGCTGGCCGTAGACCTCCTGCGCCGCGACCAGTCGGGCGTCCTCGTCGACGTCCGAGACCTGCACGACGGGGTCCAGCCCCGCCGATCGCAAGGTGCGCAGGCGTGCGGGGGACGCGGAGGCGAGGACCAGGCGCGGACCGGTCACGGCAGGAGCGCCCCGTGCAGGACGTCGAGACCGACCGAGCCGAGGTCCAGGGCACGGCGGTGGAACCGGGCCAGGTCGAAGTCGGCGCCCTCCCGGGCCCGGACCTGGTCGCGGACGTCCAGCCACAGGCGCTCGCCGACCTTGTACGACGGGGCCTGACCCGGCCAGCCGAGGTAGCGGTCCACCTCGAAGCGCAGGATCGACTCGGCCATGTTCGCCTTGTGCCGGAAGAACTCCCACGCCTTGGCGGCGTCCCAGGTACCTCCGCCGAGCTCGGCCGGCGCGGCCAGCTCGCAGTGCACCCCGATGTCCAGCACCACCCGGGCCGCGCGCATCCGCTGCCCGTCCAGCATGCCCATCCGGTCGCCCGGGTCGTCCAGGAAGCCCAGGTCGGCCATCAGCCGCTCGGCGTACAGCGCCCAGCCCTCGCCGTGCCCGCTGACCCAGCAGCCGAGCCGGCGCCAACGGTTCAGCAGCGCCGACCGGTACACGGTCTGCGCGACCTGGAGGTGGTGTCCCGGAACCCCTTCGTGGTAGACGGTCGTGGTCTCGCGCCAGGTGCCGAAGGTCGTCACGTCGTCCGGTACCGACCACCACATGCGCCCGGGGCGGCTGAAGTCCTCGCTCGGCCCCGTGTAGTAGATGCCGCCCTCGTGGGTGGGCGCGATGCAGCACTCGAGCCGGCGCACCGGCTCCGGGATGTCGAAGTGGGTGCCGGCCATGGCGTCGACCGCGGCGTCGCTGAGCTGCTGCATCCAGGCCTGCAGGCCGTCGGTGCCCTCGAGCTGGCGGGCGGGGTCGTCGTCCAGGGCCTGCATCGCCTCGTCCGGGGTGGCTCCGGGCTTGATCTGCTCGGCCACCACACGCATCTCGGCCTCGATCCGGGCAAGCTCGGCGCGACCCCACTCGTAGGTCTCGTCGAGGTCGACGGTCGCGCCCAGGAAGTACCGCGAGCGCAGCGCGTACTCCTCGCGGCCGACCGCGTCGGCCTCGCGGGCCACCGGCAGCAGCTCCTCGCGCAGGAAGGTGGCGAGCTCGGTGTAGGAGTGCGCGGCGACCGCGGCGGCTCGGCCGAGCTCGGCCGCGACGGACGACGGCAGGTCGGTGTCGCCGGCGCGCGCGCCGGAGGCGAGCTCGGCGAAGAAGCCGTCCGCGCTGCCGTGCTTGTCGGCCTGCACCGCGCACTGCTCGACCTGGCGCCGCGGCGGCGTCACCCCGCGCGCGATGCCCTCGCGCAGCGACGCCACGTAGCCCGCCATCGCCTCCGGCGTCCTGGTCAGCCGGGTGGCGATGGTGGCCCAGTCGTCCGGCGAGTCCTTGTGCATCAGGTCGTACACCGAGCGGATCGACTGCAGCGGGCTGGCCAGGACGTTCACGTCGTGGTCGTCCGCCTGGATGGCGTACAGCTCCTCGGCGAGCCCGAGGCGCTCGCGCATGGCCGCGATGGTGACCCGGTCCACGTCGTCGACCGGCTGGACGTCGTCCAGGGCGCGCAGCGTGCGCAGGCCGACCTCGCGCCGTTCCTGGTGTCCGCTGGGGGAGTAGTCCGTCAGCTCGGTCTCGTACCCGGCGACGCCGAGGTAGGTCGCCGCGATCGGGTCGACGGCGATCTCGGCGTCCAGGTGGGCGTCCGCGATCTCGTCGACGGCGGTGCGCTGGCGGGCGTTGTCGGTGGTGGGCGCAGTCACGCTGGCACCCTACCCACGTCGTCCCCGCCGGTCGGTAAATCGTTCGCGGCGTCCGGGCCCGTCGCCCTAGCGTGGACGCCGTGCAGGTGCGACAGGTGGACGTCGGCGACGACGCGGTGCTGACCCAGGCGCACGCCGTGTGGGTGGCCAGCCGGTCGTTCGAGCGACCGTGGAACGACGCCCAGTCCTACGGCACCTGGGCGCTGGAGCGCCGGTTCCGGGACAGCGGCGAGGACCACGAGGTGTGGGGGGCGTACGACGGGGACGCCCTGGTCGGGTTCGCGATGATCTGGATCCCGTTGCACGACAACACCTCCAAGATCCACACGGAGATCCACGTGCACCCGGACCACCGGCGCGCCGGCGCGGGCTCCGCGCTCGTGCAGCAGGTGGTGGACGTCGCGAGGGCGCGCTCGCGCAGCGAGATCATCGGCGACCTGCTGGCCCCGGCTGACTCGACCCCGGAGCACCCGTACCGCCGGTTCGCCGCGAAGCACGGCTTCGAGGAGGCCAGCCAGGACTCGATGCGGAGCCTGCCGCTACCGGTCCCGACGGAGCGCCTCGACGAGCTGGCGGAGCTGGCCCGCGGCGGCTGGGCCGGCCGGTACGAGCTGGCCACCTATCTCGACGGCGTCCCGGGGCACCTGCAGCCGTCGTTGTGCGAGGCGTCGAACCTGGTGGACGCCGAGGCGCCGACGGGGGACATCGACTTCGAGCCGGAGTCCTTGGACCCCGAGCGGTACCAGGCGGAGCTCCAGCTCGAGCGCGACCAGGGCACCCGCCGGTTCACCACCGTGGCGGTCGACCCGACGACCGGCCAGGTCGTCGCCTACACCGACCTGGTCATCGCCGGCGGTTCCACGCGCAGCGTCTGGCAGTGGGGGACGCTGGTGCGGGCCGAGCACCGTGGCCACCGCCTCGGGCTGGCGGTGAAGGTCGAGAACCTGCGTCGCCTGCAGGCCGAGCACCCCACCCGCGAGTTCGTGGTGACGGGCAACGCCGACGCCAACGCGTGGATGGTCGCGATCAACGAGACCTTGGGTTTCCGGGTCCGGGAGATCTGCCCCATGTACCAACGCCGGGTCTGATGCCGGCGAGGGCAGCCAGGCTCACAGCCCGGTGAGCCACTCCGCGTAGAACAGGCCCAGGCCGGCCATCGCGCAGATCCCGGCGATGATCCAGAACCGGATGACGATGGTGATCTCAGCCCACCCGAGCAGCTCGAAGTGGTGGTGCAGCGGCGCCATCCGGAACACCCGCCGGCCGGTCAGCTTGAAGCTGGCGACCTGGATGACCACGGACATCGTGACGATCACGAAGAGCCCGCCGAGCACCACGAGCAACAGCTCGGTGCGAGTCAGGATGGCCAGGCCGGCCAGTGCTGCGCCGAGGGAGAGCGATCCCGTGTCGCCCATGATGATGCTCGCCGGCGAGGCGTTCCACCACAGGAACCCGAAGCAGGCGCCCGCGATGGCGCAGGCGACGACGGCGAGGTCCAGCGGGTCCCGCACGTCGTAGCACGTGGGCGCGGCCGCGGCCGTGCAGCTCTGGTTGTACTGCCACAGGCTGATGCCGGTGTACGCGCTGAAGACCATCACGCACGCTCCGGTGGCGAGGCCGTCCAGGCCGTCGGTGACGTTGACACCGTTCGACGCCCCGGCGACCAGCAGGTTCGCCCACAGGAGGAAGAGGAGGACACCGAGGACCGGCCCGGCGGCGGCGAGATCGAGGGGGGTGTCCCGGACGAACGAGATCGCCGCCGAGGCCGGGGCGCGGCCGGCGTCGTCCTCGGCGAGCAGCGCGGGCAGCGCGAAGGCCAGGGTGACGACGGCCTGGCCCAGCAGCTTCTGCTTGGAGGTCAGACCGAGGCTGCGGGCCTTCGAGATCTTCGTGTAGTCGTCCAGGAAGCCCACGATGCCCATCCCGACCAGCAGCAGCAGGACCAGCAGGGCGCCGAGGCTGAACCGGCCGGGCGCGACCGCCAGGGCGCCGCCGGCACCCACCGCCATCAGGACCAGGTGCGAGCCGACGTAGCCGACCAGAGCGGCACCGATGATGACGGCGCCGCCCATGGTCGGCTTGCCTCGCTTGAAGTGGTGCTGGGTCAGGTCGTCCCGGATGAACTGGCCGTAACCTCGTCGCACCAGGAACCGCGTGAACAGTGGCGTCCCGAGCAGCGACACCACCAGCGAGATCCCGCCCGCCAGCACGATGTTGACCATTCAGGAGTCGCCCTTCCGCGCCGCCCCACCGTCCGTGCGTCGGGTCGGCTCCGGATTCGACTGGACGCAGACCCCGTCGGCCACCTGACTCAGCATCGGACGACCCTGCCAGGCCCGCCGAGCCGGCGCACACCGACTGGCCGAGCGGCGGCCGTGTTTGTCGGACGGCACGCCCCTGTTGCGTGCACAATGACGCGTCGACCATCAAGCCGGTCGGGCCGCCCGTCGAGGAGAATGCATGGGATCGCGTCATTCGACGCGCCGCCGGGGGGCGCGCGCGCTGCTGGTCGCCGTGGCGGCGCTGGGCCTGCTGGTCAGCGGTGCCGGGTCGGCGACCGCTGACCCGGCTGATCCCGCCGACGCCCCGCCGACCCCGCCGACCATCACGATCCTCAGCCCGACCGCCGACGCCGTCGTGTCCGGAACGGTCACCGTGTCGGCCAAGATCGAGCAGCTCCAACCGCCGTACGACAGCGACGTCTGGCTCAGGCTCGGCGGTGCCAGCAAGAAGGTGTCCACGTTCCCCCGGTGCCAGGTGACCTGCACGGTCAGCGCCGCGTTCGACACGGTCAAGGCGTTCGGCTTCCCCGACGACCTCGATGCCGACGGCCCGGGCACGGTGCAGGTGACGGTCTTCGGGCTCAACGGCGCCGCGAACGTCATCGCCACCAGGACGGTCGTGTTCGACAACCAGCGACCCGTCCTGCACGTCGACCTGCCCGCGATGACCGGTGACTGGGGCGACGGCAAGTACCACCTGCTCTCCGACCAGTCCCTGACCCTGCACGCCACCGCCGAGGCTCGCGCGGACGGCGCCACCGTGGCGGTCTGGAACGGCACACCGCAGACCGGGACGCTGTGGGACGCGCCGACCGCGCCCGGTGAGCCGTGGACCCTGACGCTGGACACGGCCGCCTCCCCGGAGGGCGAGCGCACGCTGTACCTCTTCGCGGTCGACAGCCGCGGCGTGCAGTCCGTCCCGCTCGTCGCGCCGCTGACCGTCCAGCACGGGTTCACCCTGACCGGGCCGGACCTGGGTACGACGATCAGCGACGGGATGGTCGGGACCACCCTGACCTACACCTCGGCCCTGCAGGGCGTGCGGCCGGTTCGGGCCGTCGTCTCGGTGGACGGGAGCCCGATCAGCTCCACGGTCTACGACGAGTGGGAGACCGTCGGCGGCCAGGTCAACGTCGACTTCGGCGGGCGCCTGCCGGACGGGCCGCACACCCTGACCTTCACGGTCACGGACAACCACGGTGTCACCAAGGACCTCAGCTACGACGTCGCGATCGTCCGGACCTTCGCCGTGCAGTGGACCACGGCGCCGGCCGCCGACGTCGTGTCCGGGACGGCGATGCCGGTCGCCGCCGCGATCACCTCCACCGCCGGCGGGATCCAGTCGTGGGACCTCACGATCGACGGCTACACCCTCAACAGCTACGTCAACTCGACCTGCCTGGGCGACTGCCCGGCCGAGCTGGCCGCGAGTGCCGACGTCCGCTGGGCCGAACCCGGTCTGCACCACCTCGTGCTGACCGTGCGCCCCAGTCAGGAGCTGGAGTACACCCTGGCGACGGACCTCCGCGTCCTGCCGATCGCCCGGGCCACCCTCACCTCGCACGCGCAGGTCCGGTACGCGACCACGTTCACGCTGCGCGGGACGGTGCGCGGCAACGACGGCAAGCCGTTGGCCGGACTGCCGTCCCAGCTGCAGCGCCGGGTGGCCGGCACCAGCACCTGGACCACGATCGCCAGGACGACGAGCTCGAGCACCGGCGCGGTGAGCTTCCCGCTGCGGGGCTACGCGACCAGTGCCTACCGCGTGGTGACCACGGGGGTCGCGCACCGTGCCGGCTCCGGGACCGGTCCGTCCCTGACCGTGGCGGTCGGCGGGACCGCACGCATCTCCAGCGCCCCGAGCAGGATCAAGCGGTCCCAGACGATCAGGGTGATCGGTGACGTCGCCCCGTACGAGAAGGGACTGACTGCGACCCTCTACTACCGGTGGGGTATCGGGTGGCACACGGCCAAGGCGCGCGTCGCCTCGAACGGCCGCGTCGTGTTCCTGGTCAAGGCGGGCGCGCAGATGCCCGCCCGGTACCAGTTCCGGATCCTGCGGCCGACGACGACCAAGGTGCGCTACGGCTGGTCGACGATCCGTACGGCGCACGGCTCCTGACGCTCGTTCACGATCCCCCGGTGCCGTCTGGTCACGGGGCCTGAGCCAGCAGGACCGCCTGGCCGTCCCGCTCGTTTCCCTGGGCGGTGCGCACCAGGCGAGCCGACTCCCGCAGGCCGGCGGCCTCGAGGTGTCCCGCGACCTGGTCGGCCGGGTAGCAGTGGCGTTCCAGCTCGATCTCGTGGCCGAACCGCCGGTACGCCGCGGACACGTCGCGCGTCCCCTCGCCGGTCTGGAACCCGACGAGCAGGTGGCCCCCGGGGCGCAGCACCCGGGCCGCCTCGGTGAAGATCCGGGCCTGGCCGGCCGGCGGGGTGTGGATGAGCGAGTACCAGAGCAGCACGCCGGCGAACCGGTTGTCGGGGTAGGGCAGGGCGGTCAGCGAGCCCTCGGTGAACACCACGCCGGGCTGCTGGCGGCGCGCGACCGCGACCATCGCCGGCGACAGGTCCAGGCCCTCGACGCGGCACCCCTGCGCGGCCAGGTAGCGGCTCATCCGCCCGGCGCCGCACCCGGCGTCCAGGATCGGTGTGTCGTCCCCGGCGCCCACGGCCTCGGCGAAGGCGTCGACCATGGCGAGGTCGAGCGCGGCCTCGGCCCGGGTGTCCGGGAGGTAGGCGGCGTAGGACTCCGCGACCTCGTCGTAGGCGAGCCGCACGCCTCGGACGCCGAGCGGATCCTCTAGTGACGAGCTCACCGCACGCACGGGGTCAGCGACGGTCCTTGCGACGCCGGATGGTCACCACGCCTGCGACGACGAGCAGGACGGGTAGGACGAGTCCCCACAACAGCCAGCCGTGCACGGGCACCTCCAGGTAGGTCGTTGGTCGTGATCATAGGTGCGCGGCGGCCTCGGGCCGCACTACCGCGGCAGGACCGGGTCCAGCTCGAGCCACTGCGCGAGGTCCTCGAGCTCGGCGCGCACCGCGGCACGGACGTCCTCGCCGAACGGCTCGTCCTCGTGGATCGCGTCGACCCGCAGCACCCCCTTCGTGCGGTCCGTGGTGGCATCGACCTTGCCGACCAGGCGGTCGCCGTGCAGCACCGGCAGGGCGTAGTAGCCCCAGCGTCGCTTCGCCGCAGGCTTGTACATCTCGAGCTGGTAGTCGAACGCGAACAGCTCGGCCATCCGCTTGCGGTCGTAGACGAGCCGGTCCAGCGGTGACAGCAGCGCGGTGCGCCCGGCGAACGGCTGACCGAGCAGCGACGGGTCCACCCGCCACTGCCCGCGGACGCCCTCGACGACCGCGACCTCGCCCACCTCGCCGACGTCGTTCGGCTCGGTCGAGGTCTGCGTGGCGCGGGCCCGGGCCAGCCCCAGCGACCGCAGCCGCAGCTCGTTCCGGGTGCGCCGCGCCTCGTCCGCCGGGACCACGTCCACCTCGGGGTACACCCGCTCGGCCAGGTCCCACAGCCGGTCCCGGCCCTCGTGGCCGCTGACCGCGACCTCGCCGCGCGCCTCCATCAGCTCGAGCAACCGGCCCACGTTGCGGTTGTTGTTCCAGCCCGACGACCCCCACGACCGCACGCAGGTGTCCGGCAGGTCGCGCCCGCGGTGCGGACCGTGCACGTCGAGCCGGTGCAGGATGTCGCGGCGGCACGCGTCGTTCGCCTGCAGCCACGCGCGGTGCGCGGCCTCCCACTCGCCGCGGCCCGTCGTCTCGTCCCAGGCGGCCATGTCGGCGAGGTAGAAGGCCAGGTCCTCCGCCGGGCGGACCATCATCTGCAGCTCGACCAGCACACGAGCGGCCAGCGCCGCCTGCAGCTCGGCCGGTGCGTACCCCGAGCCGAGTCGGCTCCAGGCCACCAGGTCGGCACTGGGGGCCACCGCCTGCACCTGGTCGACCTGCAGCAGCGTCAGGTGCCGGACGACGTCCTGCAGGTCGGTGGGGCGCCGGGCGTCGAGCAGCTGGGCGCGGACGGCGATCCGCCGGGCGTCCTGCCGGGACAGCTGGTGCACCGTCGTCACCCGCACCGCCCCGCGCTCGCTCAGCGCGGCAGGCCGCTGGCCCGCCAGGCGCCCGCACCGGGCATCGGCGCCGTCCGAGCCCGTGCGCCACTGGCCCACAGCGATGTCGGTGCCGGCGGCTCCCCGGCCGACGAACCCCCGGCCACGGCCGAGAGGACGACGACCAGTGCCGCGACCTCCTCGGCCGTCGGCTCGCCGCGGATCACCTGCACCGCAAGGCCTGCGGGCTCGGGCTGCTCGCTCACAGCGGGATGTTCCCGTGCTTCTTGGGCGGTAGCGTCTCGCGCTTGGTCCGCAGCACCCGCAGCGCCTTGATCACGTACGAGCGGGTGAAGGACGGCGGGATGACCGAGTCGACGTACCCGCGCTCGGCGGCGATGTAGGGGTTGGCCAGGGTGTCCTCGTACTCGCGGATCAGGCGCTGCCGCTCGGCGTCGACGTCCTCACCGCGGTCGGCGACCGCCTTGAGCTCGCCGCGGTACACGATGTTCGCCGCCCCCTGCGCGCCCATCACCGCGATCTGCGCGGTCGGCCAGGCCAGGTTGATGTCGGCGCCGAGGTGCTTGGACCCCATGACGTCGTACGCGCCGCCGTACGCCTTGCGGGTGATCACGGTGATCTTCGGGACGGTGGCCTCGGCGTACGCGTAGATGAGCTTGGCGCCGCGCCGGATGATGCCGTTCCACTCCTGGTCGGTGCCGGGCAGGAAGCCCGGCACGTCCACGAAGGTCAGCACCGGCACGTTGAACGCGTCGCAGGTGCGCACGAACCGGGCGGCCTTCTCGGAGGCGTCGATGTCCAGCGTGCCGGCGAACTGCATCGGCTGGTTCGCCACGATGCCCACCGACCGGCCCTCGACCCGGCCGAAGCCGACCAGGATGTTCGGTGCGAACAGCGCGTGCACCTCGCAGAACTCGCCGTCGTCCAGCACGTGCTCGAGCACGGTGTGCATGTCGTACGGCTGGTTCGCCGAGTCCGGGATGAACGAGTCGAGGAACGAGTCCTCCTCCGCCACGTCCGCCACGTCCGCCGCCACGTCGGTGTCGAAGACCGGCGCCTCGTCCAGGTTGTTGCTCGGCAGGTACGACAGCAGCTGCTTCACGTACTCGATGGCGTCGTCCTCGTCCGCGCCCATGTAGTGCGCGTTGCCGCTGCGCGTGTTGTGCGTGCGCGCGCCGCCGAGGTCCTCCATCGTGACGTCCTCGCCGGTGACGGTCTTGATCACGTCGGGGCCGGTGATGAACATCTGCGAGGTCTGGTCGACCATCACCACGAAGTCGGTCAGCGCGGGGGAGTAGACGTGCCCGCCGGCGGCCGCGCCCATGATCAGCGAGATCTGCGGGATCACCCCGCTGGCGTGCACGTTCCGCTGGAAGATCTCGCCGTACAGGCCGAGCGAGACCACACCCTCCTGAATGCGCGCGCCGCCGCCCTCGTTGATGCCCACGACCGGGCAGCCGAGCTTCATCGCCAGGTCGAGCACCTTGACGATCTTCTCGCCGTAGACCTCGCCCAGGCTGCCGCCGAACACCGTCACGTCCTGGCTGAACACCGCGACCGGCCGCCCGTCCACCGTGCCGTAACCGGTGATCACGCCGTCGCCGTACGGGCGCTTCTTCTGCTGGCCGAAGTTCGTGGAGCGGTGCCGGGCCAGCTCGTCCATCTCGACGAAGCTGCCCTCGTCGAGCAGCACGTCGACCCGCTCGCGCGCCGTCTTCTTGCCCTTGGCGTGCTGCTTCTCGACCATCCGCTTCGACCCGGCGTGCACGGCCTCGTCGTTGCGCCGGTGCAGGTCGGCGAGCTTGCCGGCCGTGGTGTGGATGTCGATCTCGGGCTCGGCCGGGACCGCAGCGGCGTCGGCGTTGGTCGCGCTGGTGGCGTCGTCGTCAGGCACGAACCGCAGCGTAGTGCCCGTAGGCTCGGGGGCGTGGACGGGACGGCCTGGGGGGACCTGTCGCGCCCCCCGCTGCGGGAGGGCGCGCTGCGCCGTGCTGTGCTCACCGCCCCCTGGACGGCACTGGACGTCGTCCCGGCCACCGGGTCGACCAACGCCGACCTGGCCGCCGCCGTGCGGGCGGGCCGCGCCGGGCCCGGCGCGGTGCTGACCACCGACGACCAGCAGTCCGGGCGCGGCCGGCGCGACCGCACCTGGACGACACCGCCGCGCTCGGCGGTCGCCGTCTCGTTCTTCGTGCGTCCGGACGGCGTGAGCCGGGCGCTGTGGTCCTGGGTGCCCCTCGCGGTGGGGCTGGGGGTCAGCGACGCGCTCATCCACGTGGCCGGCCTGAACGCCCGGCTGAAGTGGCCGAACGACGTCCTGGTGGGCGACCGCAAGCTGTCCGGCGTGCTCGCGGAGGTGGTGGAGCACCCGTCCGGTGCGGGCATCGTGGTCGGGGTGGGCCTCAACGTCCTGCAGCGCGCTGACGAGCTGCCCGTGCCCACCGCGACGTCGCTAGCGATCGAGGGCGCCGCCGTGACCGACCGGGACACCGTCCTGCGGGCGGTGCTGCGCGCGGTCGGCGTCCGCTACCAGGCGTGGGCCGCGGCCGGCGGCGACCCCCGGCGCAGCGGGGTGGCGGCCGCCTACCGCGAGCGCTGCCTGACGATCGGCCAGCAGGTCCGGGTCGAGCTGCCCGGGTCGAACGTGCTGGAGGGCGTCGCCGAGGGGGTGGACGACGAGGGTCGGCTGCTGGTGTGGCCCGACGGCGGGCCGGTCCAGGCGCTCGCCGCCGGTGACGTCGTCCACGTGCGTCCCGAGCGAGCCCCCGACACGGCATGATGCACGCATGTCCTACGCGCGCCTGCTGTCTGACGACGAGCACGTCGAGCTCGACCTGCACCCGCACTGGAAGACGCTGGTCGTCCCGGTGCTGGTGCTGCTGGTCATCGTCCCGGTGGCGTCCTACCTGACCGCCCGGGTGCCCGAGGGCACGTCGCAGACCGGTCTGCGGGTGGGGATCATCGTGGTCGCGGCGATCCTGCTGTTCCTCGGGACGTTGCGGCACGTGATCCGGTGGGCCACCACGCACTACATCGTGACCGACCGGCGGCTGATCACCCGGCACGGCCTGATCGCCCGCAACGGTCGGGACATGCCGCTGACCCGGATCAACGACATCTCGTTCTCGCACACCGTGATCGAGCGGGTGCTGGGCTGCGGGACGCTGGTCGTCGAGTCCGCCGGTGAGCGCGGCCAGCTGCTGCTGCGCGACGTCCCCGGCGTCGAGATGGTGCAGCGGCGGCTCTACGAGCTGGCGGACGACGCGCTCGCCGCCCGCGACGACGGCGGGCTGCACGACCGGCACGATGCCTGACGAGCCGGCGCCACCGTCCTCGCCGGCGGCGCCGGACGACGAGAGCCTGCTCGGCGCACCGCGCACCCTGCGCCGGCGCCAGGCCAGCCAGGCCGCCGGGGTGTCCCTGTTGTCGGCCCGCAAGTTCTGGCGGGCGCTGGGCTTCCCCATCGTCGACGACGAGGACGAGGCGTTCACCGAGCACGACGTCGTCGCCCTGCGCGCGGTGACCGGGCTGGTCCGCGACGGCCTGATGGACGAGGCGACGGCGCTCGGCATGACCCGGGCCATCGGCCGTTCGGTGGACCGGCTGGCCACCTGGCAGGTCCAGCTGCTCGCCGAGTACGTGCAGGGACTGGACGAGCTGTCCGCGCCCGCCGCCACCCCGGACCGCGCCGCGGCCCGGCGGACGGCCGAGCTGTTCACCCAGATCGCGGACCAGCTCGAGCCGCTGGTCGCCTACGCCTGGCGCCGGCAGGCCGCGTCCGCGCTGGCCCGGATCCTGGCGGACAGCGAGTCCGAGGCCGAGCTCGCGGTCGACCCGGCGCTGGGGCCCGGCGACGCCGCCCCGGGCGAGGACCACGACGACCCCAGCCACGACCACGACGTCGCGGCCACCGTGCGCGCCGTCGGGTTCGCCGACCTCGTCTCGTTCACCCGGGTCGTGCGCCGGCTGACGGAGCGCGAGCTGGCCGCGATGGTGCAGCGGTTCGAGGCCGTGGCCTCCGACGTGGTCACCGCGCACGGCGGTCGGGTGGTCAAGACGGTCGGCGACGAGGTGCTGTTCGTCGCCCGCCCCGGGGCCCGCGCCGCGGCGATCGCGCTCGGTGTGGCGGAGGAGATCAGCAACGACGACCTGCTGCCCGACGTCCGGGTCGGGATGGCCACCGGACCGGTCGTCGGCCGCCTCGGCGACGTCTTCGGCACCACCGTGAACCGGGCCAGCCGGCTGACCGCGCTGGCCCGCCCGGGCACCGTCCTGGTGGACGTCGCGACCGTGCACTCGCTCGCCGACCTCGAGGACGTCGAGGTGCAGCAGCTGCGCGGGCGCTCGCTGCGCGGCATCGGCCACGTCGTCCCCTGGGTGCTGCGGCGGCGATAGCGTGCAGCCGTGACCCCTGAACCGAGCGATGACCTGATCGAGCTGGAGCACGTGACCCTGCGCGCCGTGGGTGAGCACGTCGTCGAGCTCGTGCTCAACCGTCCCGAGGCGCTGAACGCGGTGTCCACCGCGATGGCCCGCGACCTGGTCGAGGCGACGTCCGCGCTCGCCGCCACGCGCGGCACCCGCGCCGTGGTGGTCAGCAGCTCGGCCGAGAAGGCGTTCTGCGTGGGGGCGGACCTCAAGGAGCGCAACGGTTTCAGCGACGCCGACCTGATCGCACAGCGGCCGACGACGGCGGCGGCCTACCGCGGCGTCCTGGACCTGCCCATGCCGGTGGTGGCGGCCGTGCACGGCTACGCGCTGGGCGGCGGGTTCGAGATCGCCCTGTCCTGCGACCTGGTCGTGGCGGACGACACCGCGGTGGTCGGGCTGCCGGAGGTCAGCGTCGGCGTCATCCCGGGCGGTGGCGGCACGCAGCTGCTCACCCGCCGGGTCGGCTGGTCACGCGCCGCGGACCTGGTGTTCACCGCCCGCCGGCTCACGGCGGCCGAGGCGCTCGCGCACGGCTGCGTGGACCGCGTCGTCCCGGCCGGCACGGCCCGCGATGCCGCGATCGAGATCGCCACCGCCATCGCCGCCAACTCGCCCGTGGGGCTCCGCCAGGCGAAGCGCGCGATGCGCCTCGGGCTGGACGTCGACCTGGCCACCGGGCTGGCCGTCGAGGACTCCGCGTGGCGTGCCACGGCCTTCTCGCCGGACCGCGCCGAGGGCGTCCGGGCGTTCGCGGAGCGCCGTCCGCCGGTGTGGCCCGGAGACGCCTGAAGCGGTTGGTGGAAACTGCTCATAGCGACCACCGGACGCCGGTGTCCGCTGGCCCTACGATGACGCCCATGACCCGGGTGCTGCTCGCCGAGGACGACGCCTCGATCGCCGAGCCGCTGGCCCGCGCCCTGCGCCGCGAGGGGTACGAGGTCGACGTCCGCGCCGACGGCCCCAGTGCGCTGGCCGGGGCCCGTGAGGACGTCGACCTCGTCGTCCTCGACCTCGGCCTGCCGGGGATGGACGGCCTGGACGTGTGCCGCGAGATCCGCGCCTCCGGCAGCGACGTCCCGGTGCTGGTGCTGACGGCCCGTGCCGACGAGGTCGACACCGTCGTGGGGCTGGACGCCGGGGCCGACGACTACGTCACCAAACCGTTTCGGCTCGCCGAGCTGCTCGCCCGGGCCCGCGCCCTGCTGCGCCGCGGCGGCCACGAGTCCGAGCCGACACCGCGGGTACGGATCGACGCCGAGGCACGGCAGGCCTTTCTGGACGACACCGAGCTGCAGCTGACTGCCAAGGAGTTCGACCTGCTCCGCGTTCTGGTGCGCGAGGCCGGCCGGGTGGTGCCCCGCGAGCAGCTCATGCGCGAGGTCTGGGACGCCGACTGGTACGGCTCGACCAAGACGCTCGACATGCACGTGTCCTGGCTTCGCCGCAAGCTCGGCGACGAGGCGGGTCAGCCGCGGTTCATCGCGACGGTGCGCGGCGTCGGGTTCCGGTTCGAGCGGGACGCCTGAGCAGCGGCGGTGCGTGCCCGGCTGCTCCGCTCGTCCCTGATCGCCGCCGCCGTCGGCGTCCTGCTGGTCGGTGCACCGCTGGTCGGGCTCGGCGCCTGGTCGGTGTTCCGGCAGACCACGTCGGACCTGAGCCGTCGCGCCTCGGACGTGCAGATGCTGGTGGAGCGCGGGGACGCTCCGCTCCCCGAGCTCGGGGCGCAGATCGAGGCCGAGCTCGCAGAGGGCCGCAACGGCGGGCACCTGCACGCCCGGGTCTCCTCGAGCGAGGGTGTGCTGGACGTCGGCACGCCCATCGCCGGTGACCTCGTGCGGGCCGCGAGCAGCGGCGGGGACACCGTCGTGGTGGTGGAGGTCAGCCGGACCCGGGTGAACCTGCAGATCGCCGAGCTCGGCCTGGGCATCCTGGCGTTGTCCGTGGTCGCGTTCGCGGTCGCCGCCCTGTCGGCGACCTGGCAGGCACGCCGGCTGGTCGAGCCGCTCGCCGTCCTGGCGGACAACGCCGACCGGCTCGGGCGGGGCGAGTCCCGGCTGCGGCCGGTCAGCAGCGGCGTCCCCGAGCTCGACCGGGTGGCCGCCGGGCTGGAGCGCAGCGCGGCGTCCATGGCGGCGGCGCTGGCGGCGGAGCGCGAGTTCGCCTCCGACGCCAGCCACCAGCTGCGCACGCCGCTGACCGCCCTGTCCATGCGGCTGGAGGAGATCGCCACCAGCGAGGAGGTCGACGAGGTCCACGAGGAGGCCCGCGTCGCGCTCAACCAGGTCGAGCGGCTGACCCAGGTGGTCGACAGCCTGCTCGCCCGCTCGCGGCTGCAGCGGCGCACCACGGTGACGTCGGTGAACCTGGTGCAGATCCTGGAGCAGCAGATCGAGGAGTGGACGCCGGCCTTCCGCGAGCGCCGCCGCCGGCTGGTGCTGCACCCGGTGGAGCCGGTGTCCGTGGTCGCCACCCCGGGGGCGTTCTCGCAGGTGCTCGCGACGCTGGTGGAGAACAGCCTGCAGCACGGGCGCGGCACGGTATCGATCACCGCCCGGCACACGGGTCGCTCGGTCGTGGTGGAGGTCACGGACGAGGGGGAGGGGGTGCCCCCCGAGCTCGGCTCGCGGGTGTTCGAGCGCAGCGTGAGCAGCAGCGGCAGCACCGGGCTGGGGCTGGCGCTGGCCCGGGACCTCGCCGAGGCGGACGGCGGGCGCCTCGAGCTGGTGCGGGCTCGCCCGCCCGTGTTCGCGGTCTTCCTCAGCGCCGTCGACTAACCCCAGCCGGCCCTGTGGGTGTCGCGGCGCAACGCAGCTACGAACCTATTGGAGTAACGGCACGCAGTCCCAACCAGCGCTGGTTGCGACTGCGTGCCGTTACTCCATACCTAGTGGAGTGGCGTTGCGCCGCGACAAGAAAGGTGGGCGGGGGTCAGGCGGGGGGCGAGGCGGGCTGGTGCTCGTCCGTGGCGGGGTGCGGGTGCTTGTGCAGGCCGAGCACCTCGTCGTCCGCGAGCTCGGACTTGAACACGAACGTGCGGTAGGCCCAGAAGCGGAACAGCGTGCCGAGCAGCAGGCCGACGCCGTTGGCGGAGATGTTGTCGTCCCGGGCGGTCGTGAAGTCCAGGACGTAGTGGCTGAACCACAGGCAGGCCACCGAGATCAGCATGCCGATCACGTTGAACGCGACGAACAGCGCGAACTCGTGGTGCGCCTTGAGCCGGCCGCGGTGCCGGAACGTCCAGAGCCGGTTGCCGATCCACGCGACGACGGTGGCGCAGGTGGCCGAGATGATCTTCGCGGTGATCGGCTTGCTCTCCAGCGGGCCGCCGTCGCCGAGCCCGTAGCGCAGCAGGTTGAACACGCCGACGTCCACCACGAACGCCAGCGCGCCGACGGCGCCGAACTTGATCATCTCCCGGACGACGACGTCCATCGCGCCGCGTGCGCGGTCGATGAGCGAGGGGGCGTGGGACACGAACGGCTCCGGTGGGGCGACGACTGGGGCGCGGAGCCTGGTCGCCCGCGCGCTGGTCAGGGTAACCCCGTCCGCTGGGAGCGGCACGCCCGGCTAGGCTCGCCGTCGTGGACCACGAACGCTCCCCGGACGCCGTCCACCACCCTGGTGGGTTCCCGCTCGTGGGGGTCGTGGGCGCGGGACAGCTGGCCCGGATGATGCTGGCCCCGGCGACCGCTCTCAGCCTGGGGTTGCGGGTGCTCAGCGAGGCGCCGGACGCGAGCGCCGCCCTCGTCGCGGCCCAGACGCCGCCCGGCCTGCACACCGACCTGACCGCCCTGCAACGGCTGGCCGCCGACTGCGACGTCGTCACCTTCGACCACGAGCACGTGCCGCCGGAGCACCTGCAGGCCCTGGAGGCCGGCGGCGCGACGATCCGGCCCAGTGCGGCCGCGCTCGTGCACGCCCAGGACAAGCTGGTCATGCGCGAGCGGCTCGCCGCCATCGGGGTGCCCTGCCCGCGGTGGGCCGCGGTGCACGACGCGGGCGAGCTCGCCGCGTTCGGTGACGAGGTGGGCTGGCCGCTGGTGGTCAAGACCCCCCGCGGTGGCTACGACGGCAAGGGCGTGCTCGTCGCCGACTCGCTGGACGACGCCGCGGACTGGCTGGGCCGCCTCGATGCCGGCGAGGCGTTGCTCGCGGAGGAGAAGGTCGCCTTCCGTCGCGAGCTGGCCGTGCTGGTGGCGCGCAGCCCGATGGGTCAGGCCGCGGCGTGGCCGGTGGTCGAGACGGTGCAGGAGGACGGGATCTGCACCGAGGTCATCGCGCCGGCACCGGGCCTGTCGCCGGCGATGGCGGCCGCCGCGACCGAGGCGGCGCTGCGGATCGCGGGTGAGCTCGACGTCACCGGCGTCCTCGCGGTCGAGCTGTTCGAGCTCCACCCCTCCCCCGGTGATCATGCACGTTCGCCCCGGGATGGCGGGCCCGCGGGGGCGAACGTGCATGATCACGAGGGGGAGGGGGCGGGCTTCGTCGTGAACGAGCTCGCGATGCGCCCGCACAACAGCGGGCACTGGACGATCGACGGCTCGGTGACCAGCCAGTTCGAGCAGCACCTGCGCGCCGTCCTCGACCTGCCGCTCGGCGACACCCGCCCGCGCGCCCGGTGGACCGTGATGGCCAACGTGCTCGGGGGCGACTACCCGGACCTGTACACGACGTACCAGCACGTGCTCGCGCACGACCCGTCGCTCAAGGTGCACCTGTACGGCAAGTCGGTGCGGCCCGGACGCAAGATCGGGCACGTGACGGTGTGCGGGGACGACCTGGCCGACCTGCGCGAGCGGGCCCGGCACGCGGCGGACTACATCCAGGGAGTGGTGACCGAATGAGTGCGAACCCGCTGGTCGGCGTGGTGATGGGCAGCGACTCGGACTGGCCGGTCATGGAGGCCGCGAGCAAGGCGCTGGACGAGTTCGGCGTCGTGCACGAGGTGGACGTCGTCTCCGCGCACCGGATGGCCCGCGAGATGCTCGACTACGGGACGTCGGCGGCCGACCGTGGCCTGCGGGTGATCATCGCCGGCGCCGGCGGCGCCGCCCACCTGCCCGGCATGCTGGCCTCGGTGACCCCGCTGCCGGTGATCGGCGTGCCAGTTCCGCTGCAGTACCTGGACGGCATGGACTCACTGCTGTCGATCGTGCAGATGCCGGCCGGTGTGCCGGTGGCCACGGTCTCGGTGGCCGGCGCCCGCAACGCCGGCCTGCTCGCCGTCCGGATCCTCGGGTCCGGCGCCGGTGAGGAGGCAGAGTCGTTGCGCCGCAAGATGTCGGCGTTCCAGGACGACCTCGGCGCGCAGGCCCGCACCAAGGGCGAGCGGCTGCGCTCGCGCCGTTCGGGCGGGGTCGGTTTCGGCGGGTCCTGAACGCCGCCCGGTAGGTTGGCTGCCATGACGTGGCTGGTGACGGGTGGCGCGGGGTACATCGGCGCGCACGTGGTGCGCGCCCTGACGCAGGCCGGGGTCGGTGTCGTCGTCCTGGACGACCTGTCCACCGGTGACGCGTCCCGGATCGGCGACGCCCCGCTGGTGCACGCCTCACTGCTGGACCGCGAGCAGGTGGACCGAGCGATCACCGAGCACGACGTCAGCGGGGTCGTGCACATCGCCGCGAAGAAGCAGGTCGGCGAGAGCGTCGCGGACCCCTTCTACTACTACCGGCAGAACGTGCTCGGCCAGCTCGTGCTGATGGAGGCGATGCGCGACCACGGGGTGAAGCGCTTCGTGTTCTCGTCGTCCGCGGCGACGTACGGCGCCCCGGAGACCGCGCTGGTGGAGGAGAAGAGCCACCTGGTCCCGGAGTCGCCGTACGGCGAGACGAAGGTCGTCGGGGAGTGGCTGGCCAAGGACGCCGGTGCGGCGTACGGCGTCCGGTCGGTCTGCCTGCGCTACTTCAACGTGGCCGGCGCGGCGACGCCCGAGCTCGGCGACCCCGAGGCGTTCAACCTCATCCCGATGGTCTTCGAACGGCTCACCAAGGGCGAGCGGCCACGGATCTTCGGCGACGACTACCCGACGCCGGACGGCACCTGCATCCGCGACTACATCCACGTGGCGGACATCGCGTCCGCGCACCTCGCGGCTGCCCGGTACCTGGGCGGCGAGGGCGAGTCGCTGTCCTTGAACATCGGTCGCGGGCAGGGTTCCTCGGTGCGCGAGGTGATCGACGTGATCGGCGAGGTGACCGGGCTCGACGTCACGCCGGACGTCGTCGCGCGCCGTCCGGGGGACCCGCCGCGCACCGTCGCGTCGGCCGACGCGATCCGGCACTACCTGGGCTGGGAGGCCCAGCACGACCTGCGCGAGATGGTCGGCTCGGCGTGGGCGGGCTGGACGCTGCGGCACCCTGAGGTCGCCGACCTGCCGCGGGTCCGCTGAGCTGACCGAAGGGCCGGGCCAGGGGTCAGGCCAGCACCTGCAGCAGCGCGCCGACGGTGTCCGCCATCGCCGTGCGCGCGGGCGCGAGGTACCGGCGCGGGTCGACGAGGGCCGCGTCGGCATCGAGGCAGCCGCGGATCGTGGCAGTCATCGCCACGTTCAGCCCGGTGCCGAAGTTCACCTTCGCGATACCGGCGACCACCGCCCGGCGCAGCTCGTCGTCCGGCACCCCCGACGAGCCGTGCAGCACCAGGGGCACCGGCACCGCCTCGCTCAGCCGGGCGATGAGGGCGTCGTCCAGGCGGGCGGTGCGGGAGGTCATCGCGTGCGAGCTGCCGACGGCGACGGCCAGGGCGTCGACGCCGGTCGCGGCGACGAACGCCGCGGCCTCGTCGGGATCGGTCCGGACGCCGGGCGCGTGCGCGCTCGCCGGCGCGTCCGCCTTGCCGCCGACGTAGCCGAGCTCGGCCTCCACCCACAGGCCCGCGCCGTGGGCGAACGCGGCCGCCCGGCGGGTGCGCTCGACGTTCTCCTCGTGCGGCAACGCCCCCGCGTCGTACATGACGGAGCTGAACACCGATCCGGCCACCTGGGCGAGCAGGGCCTCGTCGGTGACGTGGTCGAGGTGCAGGGCGATCGGGACGTCGCAGTGCCGGGCGATCGCCGCGGCGGCCAGGGACACCGGCTCCAGCTGGCCGCCGTGGAAGCGCACCGCGTTCTCGCTGAGCTGCAGGATCACCGCGGTCCCGGTCGCGGCGGCCGCTTGCGCGACGGCCTCGGCGTGCTCGAGCGTGATGATGTTGACGGCGGCGACCGCTCCTCGGCGCCGCCGCGCCTGGGCCACCAGCTCGTCGGTCCGGACGACGGTCATCGGCCGGGCCGCACGTCCTCGCCGAGCACCACCGAGCGGGTCAGGTGGCGCGGCCGGTCGGGCTCGAGGTGCTGGGCCCGGGCGCGCCGGACGGCGAGCAGCTGGGCGCGGACCAGGTCGGCGACCGGGTCGAGGGGGTCGGCCACGACGAGCGCACCGGTGGCCGCCAGGTCCGCGACCAGGCCGTCCACCGGCCGGCCGAACACCCAGACCGCCCGGCCGGGCTGGGCGATGGCGATCGGGCCGTGCCGGTACTCCATCTGCGGGTACGCCTCGGTCCAGCCCTGCGCGGCCTCGCGCATCTTCAGCGCGGCCTCCTGGGCGATGCCGAACGCCCAGTCCTGCCCGAGGAACGTGAGCTGCTCGACCTGCTCGAGCTCGGCCGGGTAGGACGTCCCGCCGGCCAGCACCGCCTGCGCCTGGGCGATCACCGGAGCCAGGTCCTCGCCCAGCGACCCGCGCAACAGGATCAGGACGGTGGTCGCGAACACGGTCTGCACGACGGACTGCTCGTCGGCGAAGTCCAGGACGACCGTGTCGTCCGCGGCCGCCTCGACGGGACTGTCGTGCACGGCGGTGATCGCCAGCACCGGGGCGCGGGTCGCGTCGATGGCGCGCACCACCTCGGTCGTCGTGCCGGAACGGGAGATGGCCACCACGCGGTCGTAGCGGCGCCCCGCCGGGAACTGGCTCGCGGCGAAGGCATCCGTCTCGCCGGCGCCGCTCAGCTCGCGGGTCGAGGCGTAGGCCGCGGCCATGAACCAGGACGTGCCGCAGCCGATCACCGCGACCCGCTCACCCGGTTGGGGCAGCAGGGGGGACAGCGCCGGAAGCAGGTCCAGCGCGCTCGCCCAGGCGCGGGGCTGGTGACGGATCTCGCGGTCCACGTGCGACGTGGAGGGTTCGTGGTCAGTGCGCATGGGCCCGTCCCGGCTCGTTCAGGTCTGCTCGTGTGGGCTGGCTGCCCGTGCCGCCGAGCGCGCCGACGCTCAGCGTCCCGGCGAGGGTGGCGCGGTGCAGGCAGTCGGCGAGCGGGGTGTCGTCCAGCCACGCGTCGAGGAACGCGGCGTCGAACGTGTCCCCGGCGCCGGTGGTGTCCACCGGGTCCCGAGGTTCGCCCGCCGCGGCCAGCAGCTCGCCGTCCGCGGTGGCGGCGAACGCGCCGTCCGCTCCGTCCTTGACGACGACGAGCGGCCCCCGCCCGGCCAGCGTGGTCGCGGCGCGCCGAGGGTCGCCGTCCTGGCCGATCGCGCAGACCTCTGCGCGGTTCGGCAGCAGGACGTCGAGGTGCGCGAGCAGGTGGTCGACGCCCTGCCAACGGTCGCTCGGGTCGTCGTTGGTGTCCAGCGAGGTGGTCAGGCCCTGCGAGCGCAGCTCCGTCAGCAGGGCCGGCAGGTCCGCGGCCAGCCCGGGCTGCAGGAACAGGGAGGAGACGTGCACGTGCCGCAGCCCTCGCGGCAGCAGCGCGGCGACGGCGTCCCGCACCTCGGCCGCCGTGAGCGTGTCGATCGCGCCCAGGTGGGTCAGCACCGAGCGGTCCGGGCCGGCGGACAGGACGACGGTGAGGCCCGTGGGCTGGTCCACCCGGCGGAGCACGGGCCGGACGTCGACCCCGGCCGCTCCCAGGTCGCGCAGCACGACGTCCCCGAACGTGTCCTGGCCGACCGCCGCGAGCAGCGCGACCGACCGGCCGAGCCGGGCGAGGCCGTGCGCGACGATCGCGCCCGAGCCGCCGATGGTCAGCGTGGCCCGCTCGAGCAGCTGCTCGGCCTGGCCGAAGCGCGGGACGACGTCGCCGGTCAGGACCAGGTCAGGGTTGAGGTCGCCGACCACGAGCACGTGGCAGGGCTCAGCGCCGACGTCCGACATGGCTGCACCTTCGCAGACTCGCGCACGGTGTGTCCAGAACCAATCACGAAAACTGCTCGTTCTTGCTCGGTTGTGGTCGCCGTGGCATGCTCGCCGCATGACCACGGTGTGCTTCGTCGGTGCCGGCTCGGCCGTGTTCACCCGGCAGCTGCTGCGCGACCTGCTGTCCTTCCCCGACCTCGGCCGGCTGGACCTGGTCATGCACGACCACGACCCGCGCCGGCTCGAGCTGGCCCTGGGAGTGGCTCGGATCGCCATCGCCCGGCACGGCAGCGACGCGTCGGTGCGGGCGGACGGCGACCGGCGCCGGGCGCTGGCGGGCGCCGACTTCGTCGTCAACGCGGTGAACATCGGCGGGCACGCCGCGACGGTCACCGACTTCGACGTCCCCGCCCGGTTCGGCGTCCGGCAGACCATCGCCGACACCCTCGGGGTGGGCGGGGTGTTCCGCGCGCTGCGCACCTTCGGCTTCCTCGACGCGCTCGCCACCGACATCCGCGCGGTCTGCCCCGACGCCTGGCTGCTGAACTACACCAACCCGATGGCCATGAACATCCAGTACCTGGCCACCGCGCACCCGGACGTGCGGGTGCTGGGCCTGTGCCACTCGGTCTTCTGGACGGTGCACGACCTGTGCGCGCTCATCGAGGTGCCGCTCGAGGAGGTGCAGTTCCACAGTGCCGGGGTGAACCACCAGGCCTGGCTGCTGCGCTGGGAGCGGGACGGCCAGAGCCTGTACCCGTTGCTGGACGAGCGGATCGCGGCCGACCCCGGGCTGCGGCGACGCGTCCGGGTGGACCTCTACCGGCGGCTCGGCTTCTACCCGACGGAGACCAGCGAGCACTCCAGCGAGTACGTCCCCTGGTACCTGCACGACGACGCCGAGATCGAGCGGCTTCGGATCCCGGTCGGCGACTACCTGCAGATCAGCGCGGACAACGCCGCCGAGGTCGAGGCGCTGATCCCGCAGGTGGCCGCGGGGCAGTACGTCGAGCCGGACGAGGAGGCGGTCGAGTACGCGCCGCAGGTGATCCACAGCCTCGTCACGGGCACGCCGCGGACCATCCAGGTGACCGTGGCCAACAGCGGCCTCGTCGCGAACCTGCCGGCCGGCGCCGGCGTCGAGGTCCCGTGTGCCATCGGCGAGAACGGTGCCGAGCCGGTCGCCGTCGGGGCGCTGCCCCCGCAGTGCGCAGCCCTCAACCGGCAGTTCCTGTCCGTCGTCGAGCTCACCGTGCAGGCCGCGGTCCAGGGCCGGCCGGAGTACGTCCGGCACGCGCTGATGGTCGACCCGAACACCTCGGCGACGCTGGCCGTGGACGACATCTGGCGGCTGGCCGACGCGATGGTCGCCGCGCACGGCGAGCTGCTGCCCGAGGGCTTGCGGGTGCCGCTCGCGCGCTGAGCGCTCGTTCAGCGAGCCGGGACGACGTGCACGGCCGGCCCGAGCCGGCGCAGCTCGTCCAGCTCGCTGGGCGACGCGTCGTCGTCGGTCACGATGTCGGAGGCAGTGGCGATCTCGCCGATCTTGGCGAAGCCGCGACGGCCGATCTTGCTCGAGTCGGCGACGACGATGACCCGCTCGGCGGCCCGCACCAGGGCCCGGTTGGTGTGCGCCTCGACCTCGTGGTGCGTGGTGAAGCCGGCGGTGGGGTGCACGCCGTCGACGCCGATGATCGCGATGTCGAGGTTGATGCTGGACAGCGTGAGCTCGGCCAGCGGGCCGACCAGCTCGTAGGACTCCGCCCGGGCGCTGCCGCCGCAGACGACCAGCTCGATGTTCGACCGCACCGCGAGCTCGGCGGCGATGTTCAGCGCGTTGGTCACCACCCGCAGGTGGGTGCGCGAGGCCAGCTCGCGGGCCACCTCGGTGGTCGTCGTCCCACCGTTCAGCCCGACCGAGCTGACGTCGGGACCGACCAGTGCGGTGGCGGCCTGGGCGATCGAGCGCTTGGCGTCGTGGTGCTGCCCACCGCGGTAGCGCATGGGCAGCTCGTACAGCACGCCCGAGGCGACCGCACCACCGTGGGTGCGGGTCAGCAGCTTCTGCTGCTCGAGCAGGTGCAGGTCCCGGCGGACCGAGGCCTCCGACACCGAGAGCAGCCCGCTCAGCCCGGCGACGCCGACCGACCCGTGCTCGTTGAGCTCCTGGAGGATGAGCCCGAGGCGGTCCTCCTGTCGCATGGCGCTCACCATACGCGCAGGAGGGCGTTCATTTCGAGCAGGTTCGCTCACGCGCCGTCCAGTCGGTTGGTGAGTCGCGCCGTAACGCTCACGAAACCAGGCTCAGAAGGGTTGACCCGTCTCTGAATAGCGTGCAAAACTGCGCACGAATCACGCTCGACTCTGCTTGATTCGGTTGAAACCTGGGAGTGACCGATGGCCGCTGACCGTCCGACCCCTCGCCTGCCGCGCGGCCGCGTCGCCCGCCGTTGCACGGCCGTCATCGCCGTCGGAGCGGTCCTGCTCGTCGGGGTGACCGCGTGCGGCGGCGGCAAGGCCAGCTCCGACGAGGGGACGACGATCACGGTCGCCCACGGGTACACCGACGTCGAGGCGGCCGCGCTCAAGACCCAGGCCGAGAAGTGGAACACCGACCACCCGACGACCAAGGTGAACCTCGTCTACAACGGCGGCAACGACAGCGCCCTGCAGAAGACCGTGGCCGGGTTCACCGCGGGCAACTACCCGGACGTGGCCTACGAGTACGGCTCGTCGGCCGCCCAGCTGGCCCGCCAGCCCAAGCTGGTCGACCTCACCGAGAAGGTGAAGGCGAGCGGCTTCAACTGGGACGACTTCTACCCCTCCGAGCGGCTGGCGGCGACGGTCGACGGCAAGGTCGTCGGGGTCCCGGCGCTGGTGGACAACCTGAGCCTGGTCTACAACAAGAAGCTGTTCGCGGCCGCCGGCGTCCCTGAGCCCACCAACGACTGGACGTGGGAGCAGTTCCGGGACGCCTCGAAGAAGCTGAGCGACCCCGCCAAGAAGACCTACGGGTGGGCCTACGTCAACGACGCCAGCGAGGACACGGTCTGGCGCTACCTGGCGATGCTCTGGCAGGCCGGCGGTGACCTGCTCACCAGCGACAACACGAAGCCCGCCTTCGACTCCCCGGCCGGCCTGGCCTCGCTGCAGCAGCTGCGGGACATGGCCGTCACCGACAAGTCCGTCTACCTCGACACGGGCAACGGCAACTACCTCAACCTGTTCAACAGCGGCAAGATCGCGATGCTCTGGACCGGGCCGTGGGACCTGTCCAGCATCAACGACGACGTCGAGTACGGCGTGACCTACCTGCCGGGCTACCAGGGCAACCACGAGACCATCTCCGGACCGGACCTGTACCTGCTGTTCGACCACTCCTCGGGTCGCACGGACACCGCGGTGAAGTTCGTGAGCTGGCTGACGTCGGCGCCGGTGCACCTGGAGTTCGCCATCGCCACCGGCGACCTGCCGCTGCGCAAGTCCGAGACCGAGCTGCCCGGCTACCAGACCTTCCTGAGCAAGTACCCGGCGGAGAAGGTGTTCGTCGCGAACCTGGACAACGTGAAGCACGTGCGACCCAACCTGCCGGAGTACGCCGAGGTCTCCACGGCGGTCGGCCAGATGGTGCAGTCCGTGCTCCTCGGCCAGGCCGAGCCGGCCGCCGCTCTGAAGACCGGCAGCCAAGCGGTGGCAGCGGCGCTGGCCGGTTCGTGAGCTCGACGGTGGAGCGCCGGACCGACGCAGCGAGGTCGCGCCGTCCGCGCACCATCCTGGCCCGGGCCCCGCAGCCGGACCGGCGCCGCCGGGGCCGGCTCGGCCGCAGCGGCCGCGAGTCGCTGACCGGGTGGCTGATGGTCAGCCCGAGCCTGGTGCTGATCGCGCTGTTCGGGCTGGTGCCCGTGCTCTGGTCGTTCGCGCTGTCCTTCCAGCAGAACGACCTGCAGACCCCGGGGACCTGGGTCGGCCTGAAGAACTACGAGCGGCTGAGCCAGGACCCGCAGTTCTGGGACTCGGTCCGCCGCACCGTCGAGTACACGGTGCTGTTCGTGCCCAGCACGCTGGTGCTCTCGCTGCTGGCCGCCGCCGCGCTCAACCGGCGGATCCGCGGCATCACCGTCTACCGGCTGGCCGTGTTCATCCCGGTCGTCACCTCGACCATCGCGACCGGGGTGATCTTCAGCTGGCTGCTGGACCCCGACTACGGCCTGGTGAACGCCACCCTCAGCAAGGTCGGCCTACCCACGTTCGAGTTCTTCGCCTCGCCGACGCAGGCGCTGCCAGCGGTGGTGCTGATGACGGTCTGGGGGTGGATCGGCTTCGGGGCGCTGATCTTCCTCGCCGGGCTGCAGGGAATCCCCACCGACCTGATGGACGCCGCGCAGATCGACGGGTGCTCGACGCGCGGCGCGTTCTGGCGGATCCAGGTGCCCCTGCTGCGACCGGTCAGCGGGTTCCTGCTGGTCTGGCTGACGATCAACGCGCTGCAGCTGTTCGACGAGGTGTACGCGACCACGAAGGGCGGCCCGTCGCGAGCCACCACCGTGGTCGTCTACTACCTGTACGACCAGGCGTTCAAGTTCTTCCACGCCGGCTACGCCGCAGCCATCGCGGTGGTGCTGTTCGTGGCCATCGCCGCGGTGACCGCGCTGCAGCTGCGGATCACCCGCGAGGAACCGACGCCGCAGGAGGGACGGCGATGAGGACCCGTCCGTCCGCGTGGCACCTCGCGCTGGTGCCCATCGCGCTGCTCATGGCGGTGCCGCTGCTCTGGATGCTCGTCACCAGCCTGTCGACCCTGGCGGAGACGCGACGGTTCCCGCCGAGCCTGCCGTCGCACCTGGAGTGGGCCAACTACGCTACCGCCTGGACGGACTCGCCGTTCGCACGCTGGATGCTGAACAGCTCCGTCGTCTCGGTGACCTGCGTGGTCAGCAACATCGTGCTGTGCAGCCTGGCCGGCTACGCCTTCGCCCGGCTGCGCTTCCGGGGCAGCCAGCTCGCCTTCCTGGCCATCCTCGCCACGCTGATGGTGCCGTTCCAGGTGGTGATGATCCCGACCCTGCTGATCGTCAAGCACCTCGGCCTGGTCGACACGTTGCCGGCACTGATCCTGCCGAACCTGGTCACCGCGTTCGGGATCTACCTGATGCGCCAGTTCTTCGTGTCACTGCCGGTCGAGCTCGAGGAGGCCGCCCTGATCGACGGGGCCGGTCGCGTGCGGATCCTGGCCCGGGTGCTGATGCCGTTGATGGGGCCGCCGGTGGCCACCGTCGCCGTCCTGACGTTCCTGTCGGTGTGGAACGACTTCCTCTGGCCCCTGGTGGTGACGTCCTCGCCCGAGGTGATGACGGTCCAGCTCGGGCTGTCCACCTTCCAGAGCTCGCACTTCACGAACTGGCCCGTCCTGATGGCGGGCACCCTGATGAGCCAGCTGCCGGTGCTGATCCTGTTCGTGGCCGGCCAGCGGTTCTTCGTCAGCTCGATCGCGAACACGGGGATCAAATGAGGGTCGCCACCGCACTCGCCCTGACCGCCTCCTGCCTGTTGGCCGGCGCGCCGCCGGCTGTCGCCCAGCCGAGCGCGCAGCCGTCCGGGCCATCCGCGTCGTCCAGGGTCCTGGTCGTCTCGCCGACCGGCTCGGACCGCGCCGCCGGGACGGCGGCCCATCCGCTGCGCACCATCCAGGTCGCGGTGCACCGGCTCCAGCAGGGCGGGCGGGTCGAGCTGCGGGGTGGGACATACCACCAGCGGGTGCGGCTGGTCGGCGTGCACGACGTGAGCCTCTCGCCGTACCGGCAGGAGCGGCCGGTCCTGTCCGGCGCCGGCCTCGTGCCACCGCCCGGGCTGACGGCGCTCGTCGAGATCGCGGACAGCAGCCACGTCACCGTCCGCGGGCTGGGTCTGACCGGCTACCGCACCGACCAGCTCGACGTCACGCCGGCTGGCATCTTCGTGCACGGCCACGACCGCGCGATCCGCATCGAGGGCAACCGCGTGCACGACCTGGGCAACGACAACGGCACGCTCGGCAGCTTCGACATCAACGCGCACGGCATCGCCGTGTACGGCGACGACCCGCACGGCTCGGTGACGGGCCTGTCGATCGTGGGGAACGAGGTCGACCACCTGCACCTGGGAGCCAGCGAGAGCGTCGTCGTGAACGGCAACGTCGACGGCTGGACGATCGCCCGCAACCACATCCACGACAACGACAACATCGGGATCGACGCCATCGGCTACGAGGAGACGCTGGCGGGCGCCGCCCGCTACTCGACGCTCAACCGGGCCCGGAACGGCGTGATCGCCGACAACACGGTGGCCCGCATCCGGTCCCGCGGGAACCCCGCCTACTGGGAGGGCGGCACCGGCGACGCGGCCTGGTGCAACTGCGCGGACGGCATCTACGTGGACGGTGGGACGCGCATCGCCGTGCGGGGCAACCGGGTGTCCGACAGCGACATCGGTATCGAGGTCGCGGCCGAGAACGCGCGGGGCGCGGCCGACCACGTGCGGGTGAGCCGCAACGTGATCACCGGCAGCCTGTTCACCGGCATCGCCACCGGCGGCTACTGCGACGGCTCGGACGACTGCGGCGGGGAGCAGACCGGCTCATCCCACGACAACGTCTTCGACGGCAACCGGTTGCGCGGCAACAACCGCCTGGACGACGGCTCCCCCGAGCTGCTCGTGCAGTACCACGCGTCGCGAAACACCTTCCGGCACAACACGATCGTGGCCACCAACAGCGCGCACGCCGTCTACGGCACCGTGCCGGGAGGCGTCGCGCACGGCGACGTCAGCGACCACAACACCTTCAGTGCCGTCGGCGCCGGCGCCCAGCAGCTCGAGCTCGGCTGGTCCGGGCAGACGTACACCGGCTTCGACGCCTACCGCCGGGCCACGGGCCAGGACCAGCACTCCCACGCCCGCTGACCCCCACCACCCCCCACCCGCGGTGATCATGCACGTTCGCCCCGCCCCGGCCTGCGCCGATGGGGCGAACGTGCATGATCACCGCGGCGGGGGGTGGGGGGGCGGTGGGGTCAGCCCAGGCCGAGGGTCGGGAACTCGATCTTCGGGCAGGTGTCCATCACGACGTCCAGCCCGGCGGCCGTGGCGCGCGCCGCCGCCGCCTCGTCGACGACCCCCAGCTGCAGCCAGACGGCCTCGATGCCGAGCCGGTCGCGCTGGGCGATCGCCTCGTCCACCACCTCACCGACCCGCCGGCTGTTCACGAAGCAGTCCACGACGGCGACGTGCTCGCCGGGCGCCGGGTCCGGCAGGTCCGACAGGTGCCGGTAGCCGGCCTCGCCGAAGGCGCTCTCACCACGGGGGTTCACCGGGACCACGCGCAGCCCCAGCCGGTCGACGAGCCAGGACGACACCCCGTACGCCGTGCGTGAGGTGTTCGCCGACAACCCGACCACCGCCCAGGTGGCCGGCGTGCTGAGCAGCCGACGGACGACGTCCGGGTCGTTGGCGTGGCTCACCGGTTACCCGGTGGCCAGGGCGGTGGGACGGCCGAGGGCACGCAGCGTCCACCCGGCGGCCGTCCAGCGCGCGACGTCCAGCTTGTTGCGACCGTCCACGACCCGGCGCTGGGCGACGTGCTCGGCGGCGACCTTCGGGTCGAGCTCGCGGTACTCCTGCCACTCGGTCAGGTGCAGCACGACGTGCGCGCCCTGCAGGGCCTCAAGGGCGGAGTCCGCGTAGGACAGGTCCGGCCACTTGCTGCGCGCGTTGTCCATCGCCTGCGGGTCGTGCACCGTGACGTGCGCGCCCTGCAGCCGGACCTGCGCGGCGACCGACAGCGCGGGGGAGTCGCGGATGTCGTCGCTGTCCGGCTTGAACGCCGCGCCGAGCACCGCGACCCGCTTGCCGATGAACGAGCCGTCGCACTGCTCGCGGGCGATGTCCACCATCCGCGAGCGGCGACGCATGTTGATCGCGTCCACCTCGCGCAGGAACGTCAGGGCCTGGTCGGCGCCGAGCTCGCCGGCGCGGGCCATGAACGCCCGGATGTCCTTGGGCAGGCAGCCACCGCCGAACCCGATGCCGGCCCCGAGGAACTTGGCCCCGATCCGGTCGTCGTGCCCGATCGCCTCGGCCAGCGAGACGACGTCCGCGCCAGCCGCCTCGCACACCTCGGACATCGCGTTGATGAAGGAGATCTTGGTGGCCAGGAACGCGTTCGCCGAGGCCTTCACGAGCTCGGCGGTCGCGAAGTCGGTGACCACGACCGGGGTGCCGTCCGCGATCGTCGCGGCGTACACCTCGTCCAGCAGCGCCTTGGCCCGCTCGCCGCGGGGGCCGGCCTCGACGCCGTAGACCAGGCGGTCGGGGTGCAGCGTGTCCTTGACCGCGAAGCCCTCGCGCAGGAACTCGGGGTTCCACGCCAGGGTGACGTCGGGCCCGCCCGGCGCCTTGGCGCGAAGCATCTCGTCGAGCCGCTGGGCCGTCCCCACCGGGACGGTCGACTTGCCCACGACCAGCGTCGGCCCGTGCAGGTGCTTGGCCAGCTCCTCGAACGAGGCGTCGACGTACCGCAGGTCGGCCGCGTTCTCACCCGGGCGCTGCGGCGTCCCGACGCAGACGAAGTGCACGTGGGCGTCCGCCGCGCGGCCGTAGTCCGTGGTGAAGGTGAGTCGCCCGGTGGCCAGGGCCGCCGCCAGCAGCTCGGGGAGCCCCGGCTCGTAGATCGGGGCCTTGCCGGCGGACAGCTGGGTGATCTTGGCCTCGTCCACGTCCACCGCCACGACCGTGTGGCCGAGCTGGACCATCGCGGCGGCGTGCACGACCCCGAGGTAGCCGGTTCCGATGACAGAGAGGTTCAGCGACATGCGAGCAAGCATAGGCAGCGCGCGCGACGGCTAGGTTACGGTTCTAGGCTTCCGAGTATGCGATTCGGTATCTTCGTCCCTCAGGGCTGGCGGCTCGACCTGGTCGGGGTCGACCCCGCCGACGACTGGCCGACCATGCGACGGCTGGCCCAGCGGTTCGACGCCACCTCGGCGTGGGAGTCGATCTGGGTCTTCGACCACTTCCACACCGTCCCGGTGCCCACCCAGGAGTCCACCCACGAGGCGTGGACCCTGATGGCTGCGTTCGCGGCGTGCACGGACCGGGTCCGGCTCGGCCAGATGTGCACCTGCATGGCCTACCGCAACCCGATGTACCTGGCCAAGGTCGCCGCGACCATCGACCACGTGAGTGCCGGCCGGGTCGAGATGGGCATCGGCGCGGGCTGGTACGAGCACGAGTGGCGGGCCTACGGCTACGGCTTCCCGAGCGCCGGCGAGCGGATCGCGATGCTCGACGAGGGCGTCCAGATCATGCGGCAGGCCTGGTCGAGCGGTGTGGCGACCCTGGACGGCGCGCACTACCAGGTGGACGGCGCGATCTGCCGGCCGCTGCCCGTGCAGCAGAGCGGAATCCCGTTGTGGATCGCCGGCGGCGGCGAGCGCAAGACGCTGCGGATCGCCGCCCAGCACGCGCAGTACACGAACTTCGACGGCGACCCCGAGACCTTCGCCCACAAGTCACGGGTGCTCGCCGGGCACTGCGAGGACGTCGGCACCGACTTCGACGCGATCGTACGGAGCGCGAACTACAACGTCTTCATCGGCCGGGACGAGGCCGAGGTCGAGGAGCGGCTGGCGTTCTACCGCGACCGGCTGTCCTCGGTGGTGCCGCCGGCGGAGGTCGAGAGCCGCTTCGAGATGATGCGTTCCGGCCAGCTGTTGGGCACCCCCGAGCAGCTCGTGGAGCGCTTGGGCGCCCTGCAGGAGGCCGGGATGACCTACGCCATCACCAACTTCTTCGAGGCGGCGCACGACACCTCCGCCATCGAGCTCTTCGAGCGCGAGGTCATCCCGGCCCTCGCCTGAGACGTCGCCGACGGGTGGCCGTGATCGACGGGCGGAGCGCCTGTCGTGTCCCCGGTGCCGCCCGCCGGTGGCGCCGCACGGCACAATGAGCGGCGATGACACCAGGCCCCGCGACCATCGCCACGATGTTCCGGCCGTTGCGGTTGGACCAGCCGACGGTCGGCTCGATGCGCGCCCGTGGCGTGCTGAGCACCATCGGCATCGGCCTGCAGGGTGTGCTGCGTTTCGTCCTCAGCGTCGCCATCGGCCGGATCGGCGGCCCAGCCGTGCTGGGCGTGGTGAACAGCGCGATCTCCGCCGCCCTCTTCCTGAGCCTGCTGTGGCCGGCCTCCGCCGGCGCGGCTGGGTCCAAGTTCGTGGCCCGGGCCCGGGGCGCCGGGGACTTCGAAGAAGCCACCGTGGTCGCGGCCCACCTCGGACGGCGCACCGCGGCGTCGACGGCGGTCCTGGCCCTGGTCGCGGTCGCGGGATGGGCCACGATCGGGCACGGCGGCGTCGAGGCCGGGCTGTGCGTCGCGGCCCTGGTGGTCGGGTACTCCGGTTACGCGTTCACCCGCGGCGTCCAGTTCGGCGCCGGGCAGGTCGCCCGGGCGACGTACTGGGACGTGACGAGCGTGCTGCTCGGACTGGGCGGGGTGCTGGTGGCGCTGGCTGCGGGCGTGCGCGGGACCGCGCTGGTGCTCCCGCTCGCCGGGGCGTACCTCGTCTACACGGTGGCCGGCTACCCGCACGGAGTGCACGGACGGCCAACCCGGGTGCTCAGACGCGAGCTGGACGGTTTCGTCCTGCTCGGGGTCACGGCGAGCATGGCCAGCGGTGGTGTCCTGCAGCTGTCCATGGTGGTGGCGCGGGTCTTTGACTCGGCTGCCGCGGCCGGGCAGTACGCCTCGGCGCTCGCGCTCGCCACCCCCGCCTCGCTGCTCGCGAGCTCGCTCAACCTGGTCCTGTTCCCGGCCATGGCCGAGTCCTGGGGGCGCGGCGACGTGATCGGCTTCCGCCGCCAGACGGACTACGCGATGCGCCTGCTGCTGCTGGTCCTCGTCGGTGTCTTCGGCTCCCTGGCGCTGTGCAGCCCGATGCTCGGCCTGATCTTCGGACCCAAGTACGCCCAGGCCGAGGAGCTGCTGCCGATCCTGCTGCTGGGAGTGCTGGCCGTCTCGGTCGCCGTGGTGCCGAGCACCGCCATCACGACCCGTTCGCAGCGCGGCATGGTCATCTACAGCGCCACCTGCGTCGGGGGCCTGCTGGTGGGCATCCTCACCTGGCTCGCGCTCGTGCCCGGCCACGGCGTCCTGGGCGTCGCCGTGGGCAACGTCGTCGCCGGTCTGGTGGTCGCCGTCGTCCCGACCGCGATCGTGTGGCGGGACGGCCAGCGCTGGCTCGCCCTGATGGTTCGCACCGTGCTCGCGGTAGCCGCCGTCGGCGCCCTCCTCGCACTGCGGCAGGCAGTCGACCTGTCCCTGTGGGTGGACGTCGTCCTCGTCCCGGTGTTCCTCGGCACCTGGCTCGCCGTCTCGGCCGGCGACGTCCGCACGGTGCTGCTCCCCCTGCTACGCCGCCGACGCCCCATGATGGACCCCGGGTGATTGGTGCTGGACCGGACGTTCACTAAGGTCTTCGCCATGAGTCTCGAGTCGGTTCGCCAGAGGGCGGCGCGGTCCCCCCTTGGCCAGTGGATCCTGCGTCGGCGCTTCCATGACAGCGGAAGCTACTGGGAGCAGCGGTACGCCGCCGGCGGGACGTCGGGAGCCGGGTCGTACGGCGCGGACGCCGAGTGGAAGGCCGAGGTGGTCAACGGTTGGGTGGCCCAGTTCGGCGTGAGCTCGGTCATCGACTTCGGTTGCGGTGACGGTAACCAGCTCTCGCTGGCCCACTACCCGCGCTACCTCGGGCTCGACCGGTCGGCGACGGCCGTGCGCACCTGCATCGCGAGGTTCGCGGATGATCCGACGAAGAGCTTCTTCCAGTACGACCCCGGGGCGACCGCCGACCCGGCGGGGTGGCTCCGGGCGGACCTCGCCCTCTCGCTCGAGGTGATCTTCCACCTGGTGGAGGACGACATTCGCGAGGACTACCTGACCCGGCTCTTCGCCGGCGCCGAGCGCTTCGTCGTGATCTGCGCGGCCGACCGGGGCGACCTGCCGGACGGCCCGCACGAGCGGCACCGGCCCTTCACCCCGTGGATCGCGGCCAACCAGCCGCAGTGGGACCTCGTGGAGCGGCTCGCGCCGCCGGCGGGCGTCGACCTGGTCTCCGAGCTGTTCCTCTACCGCCGCACGGAGTCGTCGGCCTGACGCTGCGGTGGCGGGCCGGCCTCGTCCAGCGCGAGCCGCCGGGTGAGCACGGTGAGCTGGCGCTCCAGCTGGCGCTGACGGCGCCCGGTGGTCGCGACGAACGCGAGGAACGCCACGAAGAGCAGGTACAGCAAGAGGTCCGTGCCGCGCCCGACGCCGACCCACCCGGCGATCTCGGAGGTCAGCCCGGGCGCGATGATCGCGGCGGTGCCGAACACCACGAACGCCAGCAGCCCCAGGCGGCGCAGGGCGAGGTGGCGGGAGTTGACCGGGCTCACCACCAGCAGGTAGGCGCCGCCGGCGACCATGGCGATGATCAGCACCACCTGGATGATCAGCATGCCGGGCTCCTCTTCGATGCCGTGGTCGACTGGCTCACTTGAACAGCAGGTCTGTGAGGATGTTCACTCCGTTGAGCAGGGACTGCCCCTTGGCCCGGCTGTAGTCGGTGTACAGGATGTGCACCGGTTGCTCGACCATCCGCCCGCCCGTCTTCGCGATCTGCTGGGTCAGCTCGGATGCGTGCGCCATCCGGTTCTGCCGGATGTCGATCTGTTCGCAGACCTTGCGGTCCAGGGCGCGCAGGCCGTTGTGCGCGTCGGTCAGGTGCAGTCCGGTGGTGGCGTTCGAGTAGACCACGGCCGTCTTCAGGACCAGTCGCTTCAGGACGCCCGGCCGGGTGCGCGAGTCGAGGAAGCGTGAGCCGAAGACGACGTCGGCCTCGTCGTCCCGCAGGCGCTGAACCATGTGCACGGCGTCGCTGACCTGGTGCTGCCCGTCGGCGTCGAACGTCACGACGTACTCCATCGCGGGGTCGGCCAGCGCGTACGTGATGCCGGTCTGCAGGGCCGCACCCTGCCCCAGGTTCAGCGCGTGCCGGACCGTCGTGGCGCCGGCCGCCTCGGCCTCGCGGGCGGACTGGTCCGAGCTGCCGTCGTCGACGCACACGACGTTCGGGAACACGTCGAGCAGACCGCGGACGACGTCACCGATGACCGGCTCCTCGTTGAACAGCGGTACGACCACCCAGGTGTCATGCACGGCGGCCATTGTGCCAGGGTTTGCGATCGCGCCCTCGCAGCGGCGAGGGCGCGAAGGGACCCGGCTGGTATCTTCGCTGGCGGCCACCGCACTCGAAGAAGGGCAGTTGGTGTCTACTCACATCGCCCCCGGAGCCGATGTCGCGGACTCCGCGCAGATCGGTGAGGACAGCAAGATCTGGCACCTGTCGCAGGTCCGCGAAGGTGCCGACCTGGGCGCTCGGTGCATCGTGGGTCGCGGCGCGTACATCGGCACGGGTGTGGTGATGGGCGACGACTGCAAGGTCCAGAACTACGCGCTGGTGTACGAGCCGGCGGTGCTCGGTGCCGGGGTGTTCATCGGCCCAGCCGCGGTCCTGACGAACGACCAGTACCCGCGCGCCGTCAACCCGGACCTGTCGCAGAAGCTGGCCAGCGACTGGGAGGCGGTCGGCGTCACGATCGGGGACGGTGCCGCAGTCGGCGCACGTGCGGTCTGCATCGCGCCGGTCACCATCGGTCGGTGGGCGACCGTCGCGGCGGGTGCCGTGGTGACCCGCGACGTCCCCGACTACGCCCTCGTGGCCGGGGTGCCGGCTCGGCGCATCGCCTGGGTCGGCCCGGCAGGTGTCCCGCTGGAGCGTCACGGCGAGGGTTGGCGTTGCCCCACGACCGGTCAGACCTTTCACGAGCTCGACGACACCCTGGAAGAGGACGAAGCATGATTCCCGCAGCCAAGCCGATCATCGGCGACGAGGAGCGGGCCGCGGTCGACCGCGTCCTACGCAGTGGGATGGTGGCACAGGGCCCTGAGGTCGCCGCATTCGAGCAGGAGTTCGCCGAGCACGTCGTCGAGGGGCGCACGTGCGTGGCCGTCAACTCCGGGACGTCGGGCCAGCACCTCGGCCTGCTCGCCGCCGGCGTGGGGCCGGGTGACGAGGTGATCGTGCCCAGCTTCACCTTCGCGGCAACCGCCAACTCGGTCGCGCTGACCGGTGCGACGCCGGTCTTCGTCGACATCGAGCTCGACCAGTTCTGCCTCGACCCGGCCGCCGTCGAGGCGGCGGTCACCGAGCGCACCAAGGGGATCATGCCCGTGCACCTGTACGGCCACCCGGCGGACATGGACGGCCTGCAGGCCGTCGCCGACCGCCACGGCCTGGGCCTGTACGAGGACGCCGCGCAGGCGCACGCCGCCTCGTACCACGGTCGGCGCGTCGGCACGTTCGGTGACTTCGCGATGTTCAGCCTGTACCCGACCAAGAACATGACGTCGGGTGAGGGCGGCATGGTCAGCTGCGCGGACGCCGACCTCGAGCGGCGGGTTCGGCTGCTGCGCAACCAGGGCATGGAGAAGCAGTACGAGAACGAGCTCGTCGGGCTGAACAACCGGATGACCGACATCCACGCCGCGATAGGCCGCGTGCAGCTCACCAAGCTGGACGGGTGGACGGCTCAGCGTCAGCAGAACGCGGCCTTCTTCGACGCCAACCTCGAGGGGGTCGTGGTCCCGCCGGTCGCAGCGGACTGCGTGCACGTCTACCACCAGTACACGATCCGGGTCGCCGACGACCGCGACGGTGCGGCGAAGGCGCTCCGCGAGGAGCACGGCGTCGGCACCGGGGTCTACTACCCGATCCCGAACCACCGGTTGCCGTCTTTCCAGCGCGACCTGGACCTGCCGGTCACCGAGCAGGCGGCGCGCGAGGTGCTGTCGCTGCCCGTGCACCCCTCGCTGAGCCAGGACGACCTCGAGACCATCGTCACCGCGGTCAACACCGTCGTCCGGGCCGGCGCCTGATGCCGGCCACCTTGCGCGGCGCCGTCGTCGGGCTGGGGATGATGGGCCGGCACCACGTGCGCGTGATGCGGGAGATGGACGGCGTCGACCTCGTCGCCGTGGCCGACCCGGGTGGGGACCCGCACGCCGTGGCCGGCGGTCTGCCGCTGGTGTCCAGCGTGGCGGAGGTGGTCGCGCACGGCATCGACGTCGCCGTCGTGGCGGCGCCCACCGGCCTGCACGAGGAGATCGCCCTCGAGCTGGCGGACGCCGGCGTGCACGTGATGATCGAGAAGCCGCTGGCCTCGACCGCCGAGGCCGCGCGCTCGATCGTCGAGGCGTTCGAGGCGAAGGGTCTCGTGGGCTGCGTCGGACACATCGAGCGCTTCAACCCGGCCCTGCAGGAGGCCCGGGCGAGGATCGAGGCCGGAGAGCTCGGCGAGGTCTACCAGATCGTGACGCGCCGTCAGGGTCCGTTCCCGGCCCGGATCGCGGACGTGGGCGTGGTGAAGGACCTCGCGACCCACGACATCGACCTCACGGCCTGGGTCGCGCAGAGCCCGTTCACCAGCGTCGGCGCCCGGATCACGCACCGCAGCGGACGCGAGCACGAAGACCTGGTGGCGGCGGTCGGGTCACTGGCCAACGGGGTCGTGACCAGCCACCTCGTGAACTGGCTGTCGCCGTTCAAGGAGCGGATGACCGTGGTCACGGGGGAGCGCGGCTCGTTCGTGGCCGACACGTTGAACGCCGACCTGACGTTCTACGCGAACGGAACCGTGCCGACGGAGTGGGCCTCGGTGTCCAGCTTCCGGGGCGTCTCCGAGGGAGATGTCATCCGGTTCGCCTTCGCCAAGCGTGAGCCGCTTCGGGTCGAGCACGAGGCCTTCCGGGACGCCGTCAACGGCGATCCTTCGGGGATCGTGACCATGGCTGACGGCCTCCGCACCGTCGAGGTGGCCGAGGCCATGCTTGCCTCGGCCCGCGACGGCTCCGTCGTCCAGCTCGCGTGAGCGACACCGCACCAGCCCCGCGCCCGCCCCGTCGCCGCGCCGTCGTGGTGACGCGGCTGTTCTCGCCGGAGGTGTCAGCCGCGTCCGCCCGGCTGCGCGCCCTGACGGTGGCCTTCGCCGAGGCGGGCTGGGACGTCGAGGTGCTGACCACCCGGCCGCCCACCGGCACGGCGGACGTCGCGGATCCGGACGGCGTGCGGGTCCGCCGCTGGCCGGTGCTGCGCGACGCCCAGCAGACGGTGCGCGGGTACGTGCAGTACCTGAGCTTCGACCTGCCGCTCGTCCTGCGACTGCTGGTCGTGCGTCGTCCCGACGTCGTGATCTGCGAGCCGCCGCCGACGACGGGGCTGGTCGTCCGGGTGGTGTGCGCCCTGCGGCGGGTGCCCTACGTCTGGTTCGCGGCCGACGTCTGGAGTGACGGGGCGGCCAGCGCCGGCGCGCCCGGACCGGTCGTCCGGGCGGTCCGCGCGGTTGAGTCGTGGGTGCTCTCCGGAGCCCGGCACGTGCTGTCGGTCAACGAGGGCGTCACCGAGCGGTTGCTGCTGCTCGGCGTCCGGCCCGAGACGGTACAGCTCGTCGGGAACGGGGTGGACACCGACGTCTTCGGCCCGGACGACGTCCCCGAGGGTGGGTCTCAGGTCCGGGGGGCGCCGATCCCGGAGCCCTACGCGGCGTACGCGGGGACGATGTCGGAGTGGCAGGGTGCTGACGTGTTCGTGCGCGGTTTCGCGCAGGTGCTCGACCGGCTGCCGCGGGACGCCCGGTTGGTGTTCCTCGGCCAGGGCAGTGCGCTGCCGTCGATCCGCGCCGCGGCCGACGAGCTCGCCCCCGGCCGGGTGGACTTCCCCGGGGTGGTTCCGCCGCCGGTCGCGGCACGGTGGCAGCGGCACGCTACCTGCGCACTGGTCTCCATCGTCCCGGGTCAGGGCTACGACTTCGCCCGACCCACGAAGATCTGGGCGGCCACGGCAACCGGGACGCCGGTGCTGTACGCCGGCGTCGGCGCAGCTGCCGAGCAGGTCGAGCGCGAGGCCCTCGGCGAGGCCGTGGACCACGACGCGAGTGCCGTCGCCGAGGGTCTGGTCCGAGCCTTTGCCGCTCCGCCGAGCGACGAGCGCCGTGCGCGGCTGGCGGACTGGACGCGAGAGCACGCGAGCCTGCGACAGGTCGCTCGAGAGGCTGTGGCCGGCGTGCTGCGGGCGATCGGGCTGCCCGGCTAGCTCTCCGAGGTCGACCCCGTCTCACCGAGCAGGACCGCGGCTACCCGCTGTGCCGCGTGCCCGTCGCCGTACGGGGCTGCATCGGTCGCGGGTGGCTCGGGGCGGGCGGCAGCGGCCGCGACGTCGACCAGGTCACCGTCCAGGACGTTCCAGCCGAGGTCGACGGTCTCGGTCCACTCGGTCTCGGTGCGCAGGGTCGTACACGGCACCCGCAGCAGGAACGCCTCCTTCTGCAGGCCACCGGAGTCGGTGACGACGCCGCGGGAGTGCAGCGCCAACCTGATCAGCTCGGGGTAGGGCTGCGGCTCGGCAACGACGACGGATCCCTGGGCGAGGGGCAGCCCCTGGCGTTCGGCAGTGGCCACCAGCCGCGGGTGCGCCAGCAGGAGCACGGGGTGGTCCAGCGCGGCCAGCGACTCAACCACCCGGTGCAGCCGCTGCGGGTCGTCGGTGTTCTCGGCGCGGTGGATGGTGGCCAGGTAGTAGCCCTGCTCGGGGTCGACCCCGGCCGTCGTCGGCGGCTCGTCCTGCACCGCCTGCGCGACCCGCAGGCAGACGTCCGTCATCACGTCGCCGACCATCGTGCTGCGAGCGGCCAGTCCCTCGTCGCGCAGGTGACCCATCGCCACCTCGGTCGGCGCCAGGCACAGGTCGGCGGCGTGGTCGGTGAGCACCCGGTTGTGCTCCTCCGGCATCCGCCGGTTGAAGGAGCGCAGACCGGCCTCGAGGTGGGCGACCTTCTGGTGCAGCTTCACGGCGGCGACGGTGGCGGCCAGCGTCGAGTTGGTGTCGCCGTAGACGAGCACCCAGTCCGGCCGCTGTGCCAGCAAGACGTCCTCGATCCCGGCGAGCATCGCGCCGGTCTGGTGGCCGTGGCTCGCCGATCCGATCCCCAGGTGCACGTCGGGCGCCGGGATCTTCAGGTCGGCGAAGAACACGTCGGACAGCCGTGCGTCGTAGTGCTGTCCGGTGTGCACGATGACGTGCTCGCAGCGCCCGGCCAACGCCTCGGCGACCGGGGCGAGCTTGACGAACTGCGGTCGGGCGCCGACGACGCTGAGTACCTTCACGGCGCAGGAGTCTATCCGCGCCGCGACCGGGCCACGGCGTACGCCTCGTCGAAGTCGTCGGCCACGGCGACCGGGTTGAACCTGGCTCGCACGGGTGCTGCGAACGTCTCAGGGTCCCGGCCGACCAGCCGGGTGTGGGCGTCCTCGACCGCGTCGGCGTACGCCGTCGGGCTGCGCTGGGCCACGAGGCGGCCGAGGTCGGCAGTGACGAAGTCACGCTGGCCGCCGGTGCCGCCCAGGACGACGGGTCGCCCGTGGAGCAGCGCTTCAGCGCCCGCGACGCAGAACGTCTCGTGCTCGCTCGGCAGCAGGAAGCAGGTGGACCAGCCGTGGTGCTGGGCGAGCTGGTCGGGGGGCACCTGGCCCACCAGCTCCAGGTGGTCGCCCACCCCCAGCTCGACGGAACGGCTGCGGACGGCGACCTGCAGGGCGCCGCTCCCGGCCCAGCGCAGCGAGGCCTGGTGACCACGCCGCCGCAGCTCGGCCAGGGTCTCGACGGCGAGCAGCGGGTTCTTGATGGCGTTCAGGCCGCCGACGCTGAGCAGGTTCATCGTTCCGGGTGCCTGGGCGAGCCACGGCAGCGGCTGCTCCGGGCCGGCGACCACGTTCGGCACGACCACGTGCGCGCCGTCCCGCGTGAAGGGCGCAACCCGCTCATCGAGGTAGGAGCTGACCGACGTCACCAGGTGCGGCCACCGGAGCAGGTGGCGGGACCCGCGCAGCGCCGACCAGTACCGCCCGGCCGAGGCGGGGTCGCTGACACCGGACCAGTGCTCGGTGTGCACCCAGGTGCTGGGCCCGCGGGCCACGGCACCCCAGGGCAGTGACGAGAAGGCCATCGTGTGCACGACGTCGGGCCGCCATCGCGCCGCGTGTGCCCGCAACGCCCGAGCGTCGCCGACCAGCGAGGTGGGCACCTTCGAGTACCTGTGGACCGGCGGTGTTGACGGTGAGCCGGCGGGCTCGCCCGTCGTGGAGCCGGTGACGTGCGCGACCCGGACGTCGTGCCGGGCGGCGATGGCGGCCAGGTGCCGCTGCACGAAGACGCCCACAACAGGGTTCTCGTCGCTCGGGTACCAGGTGGTGACGGCGAGGATCCGCATGATCGGCGATCCTATGTCGTCGTTATGCTGCTGGTCGTTCCGCGCCGCTCCGGGAGGACCCTTCATGCAGATCACCGTCGTCGCTCTCGGCAAGATCGGGCTGCCGCTCGCGGTCCAGTTCGCCAGCAAGGGTCACAGCGTCGTCGGGGCTGACGTCAACCAGCAGACGGTCGATCAGGTGAACGCGGGTGTCGAGCCGTTCCCCGGCGAGGCGCACCTCGCTGACAAGCTGCGCGAGGTGGTGGACGCCGGGCGGCTGACCGCAACCACGGACACCACCGCCGCGGTCGCCGGCAGCGACGCCGTCGTCCTGGTGGTGCCGCTGTTCGTGGACGACGACGCGAAGCCCGACTTCCGGGCGATGGACGCGGCGACGGCCGCCGTGGCGGCCGGGCTCCGTCCCGGGACGCTGGTCAGCTACGAGACGACCCTGCCGGTGGGGACCACGCGCAGCCGGTTCCTGCCGGTGCTGGAGGGGACGTCGGGCCTGACCGTCGGGCAGGACCTGTTCGTCGCGTTCTCGCCCGAGCGGGTGCTGACCGGCCGGGTCTTCGCCGACCTGCGCAAGTACCCGAAGCTGGTGGGCGGCGTCGACCAGGCCAGCGCCGAACGGGCCATCGGGTTCTACGAGTCGGTCCTGGACTTCGACGAGCGACCCGACCTGGCACGGCCGAACGGGGTGTGGGACCTCGGCTCGGCAGAGGCCAGCGAGCTGGCCAAGCTGGCCGAGACGACCTACCGGGACGTGAACATCGGTCTGGCCAACCAGTTCGCCCTGTTCGCGGGCAAGCACGGCATCGACGTCAACGCGGTGATCGACGCCTCGAACTCCCAGCCCTACAGCCACATCCACCGCCCGGGCATCGCCGTCGGCGGCCACTGCATCCCGGTGTACCCGAGGCTCTACCTGTGGAACGACCCGGACGCGTCCATCGTGGCGACGGCCAGGGCTGCCAACGCCGAGATGCCGGAGCGCACCGTGGCGATGCTGGAGGCCGAGCTGGGTGACCTGTCCGGCCGCCGGGTGGCCGTGCTCGGTGCGTCGTACCGCGGTGGGGTGAAGGAGACGGCGTTCTCCGGGGTCTTCGCCACGGTGGGCGCACTGCGCGGCCGGGGAGCCGACGTCGGCGTGCACGACCCGATGTACTCGGACGACGAGCTGACGACCCTGGGCTTGCCGGTGCACCACCTGGGCGACCCGGTGGATGCTGCGGTCGTGCAGGCCGACCACGCGGAGTACGCCGAGCTCACCCCGGCCGACCTGCCCGGCGTCCAGGTGCTGGTGGACGGCCGGCGGATCACTGACCCGGCCCGCTGGACGGCCGTGACCCGGGTGCTGATCGGTGCCCCCACGTCGCGCCCGCAGTGACGAACGCCTCGTCCGAGGCGAAGTGACCGGCCGGTAGCATTGACGTTCGTGAGCGACTTCGACCTGTACCGGCTGAGCGAGGACCACGAGGGGCTGCGGGAGGCGGTGCGAGCCGTCGTCCAGGCCAAGGTGGCGCCGCACGCCGCCGAGGTGGACGACAAGAGCGCCTTCCCGCAGCAGGCCTTCGAGGCCTTGCGGGCCGCGGACTTCCACGCCCCGCACATCCCCGAGCAGTACGACGGTGTCGGGGCCGACGCCCTCGCCACCTGCCTGGTCATCGAGGAGGTGGCCCGCGGCTGCGCGTCGTCCTCGCTGATCCCCGCGGTCAACAAGCTCGGCACCATGCCGCTGCTGCTCGCCGCCAGCGACGAGGTCAAGGCGAGGTACCTGCCGCCGGTGGCCAGTGGCGAGGCGATGTTCAGCTACGGGCTGTCCGAGCGCGAGGCCGGCAGCGACACCGCGAGCATGCGCTGCAAGGCCACCCCGGACGGCGACGAGTTCGTACTGAACGGCCAGAAGTCGTGGATCACCAACGCCGGCATCAGCGAGTACTACACGGTGCTCGCGGTCACCGACCCCGATGCGCCGCGCGGCCGCGGCGTCACGGCGTTCGTGGTGGAGAAGTCCGACGAGGGCTTCACGTTCGGCGAGCCCGAGCGCAAGCTTGGCATCAAGGGCAGCCCCACCCGCGAGCTGCACTTCGACAACTGCCGGATCCCCGCGGACCGGATGGTCGGCGAGCGCGGCGAGGGCCTGAAGATCGCCCTGCGCACGCTGGACCACACCCGGGTGACCATCGGCGCGCAGGCCGTCGGGATCGCCCAGGGCGCGCTGGACCACGCGCTCGCGTACGTCAAGGACCGCAAGCAGTTCGGCAAGGCGGTCGCCGAGTTCCAGGGCGTGCAGTTCATGCTCGCGGACATGGCGATGAAGCTCGAGGCGGCCCGGCAGATGGTCTACGTCGCCGCGGCCAAGAGCGAGCGGAACGACCCCGACCTGCCGTTCTTCGGGGCGGCGGCCAAGTGCTACGCCTCGGACGTCGCCATGGAGGTCACCACGGACGCCGTCCAGCTGCTCGGCGGCGCCGGCTACGTCAAGGACTTCCCGCTGGAGCGGATGATGCGGGACGCCAAGATCACCCAGATCTACGAGGGCACCAACCAGATCCAGCGGTTGGTGATGGCCCGCCAGCTGCTGAGGTAGCAGCGACCGCGTCTCGTGCTCCGACGCGGGACGCCCTCTCCAGCCGCAGAGCAATGACGTCGAGCGGCTGACGCGGACGGACCCGGGCGAGCACAGTGGTGAGGTGGCCTGGCCGCAGGGGGCAGGCCGTTGGCTCGAGGGGGTCCCATGCGCATCGCACCTGTCCTGACCGCGCTCACGGTTGTCGCGGCATCCGTCGTGGCGTCGCCATCCGCTGCCCAGGCAGCGTCCGGCGTCCAGTGCGGCGAGACGCTGCACGCCGACGCCCACCTGACCCACGACCTCACGTGCGCCTACGACCAGGGCATCGTGCTCGACGGTCACGTCACGCTCGACCTGCGTGGACACCGGCTGCGCGGCGACGGCGACCCCCGAGGCACGGCGATCAAGGTCACCGACGTGGCCGACGTCGTGGTGCGCAATGGCCGCATCGAGCACTGGGGCACGGGGCTGTCCGGCAGTCGCGACCTCGACAACCCTGGGACCGGCACGGTGAGCGTGAGCGGGATCGCCTTCTCCCGCAACCAGACGGGCCTCGACTTCTCCGACATCATCGGCACGTACCTGCCGGCGCCGCGGTACGTGGTGGCACGTTCCAGCTTCACGCACAACACCACCGCGCTGTCAGCGGTCGCGGGCTTCGCCTCGGTGACCGCCGCCACGCTCAGCGACAACGGCGCGGGGGTGCGCGTGATCACCGGCAGCCTGCGGGTCAGCCACTCGACGGTGACCCGCAGCCAGACGGCTTTCAGCTGCGACGAGTCGTTCTGCTCACTGCGGTACAACACGCTCAGGGGCAACGTCGTCGGTGTCACGGCGGCGGTCTTCGGGGCAGACCTCACCGGCAACACCGTGACCGGCAGCGACGTCGCCTTCGTCACGTTCGGGGCGTTCGGCGGCAGCACGCTGACCGGCAACCACCTCGTGCGGAACCGGATCGGCGTCTCGGTCGGCGAGTTCAGCACGGTGACGTTGCGCAAGAACGTCATCGAGCGGAACACGACCGGCTACACCGCCGACGCGGACGACCCGTCCACCGACCACCGCTCGGCGCTGCTCGACCGCAACCTGTTCCTGCGCAACGGTGACGGGCTCGTCACGAGCAACGACCGCACCAGCCTGCGCAAGAACGTGGCGATCGACAACACGCACCGGGGCATCTACGCGCCGCACGCCACTGACCTCGGCGGCAACATCGCCTTCGGCAACGGGACGTCACCCCAGTGCGTAGGAGTCGCCTGCTAGGGCGAGCCCTCCGTCGGGGTCGGTGCACCGGGCAGGGCGCCGGGCAGGGCTACGGGGAGCGGCTCCTCGGTGACCGGCGGGAGCGCCCGCTCCTGGCGCCAGGGCGCCCGCGGGCTCCAGTCGTAGATCACCGAGGAGCGCAGCACCGTGTCCTGCAGGGAGCGGTTCTGCCGGCTGGCCGCGCACCAGAGCAGCCCGATGGGGAAGAACACGCAGAACACCGCGCGCAGCAAGGACGTCACCGGACGCAGCCGGCCGCCGCGGAAGTTGACCACACGCAGCCCCATGAGGTGGCACCCGTAGGTGCGCCCGCTCACCGCCCAGCCGATGGTGAGGTAGCCGATGAGCAGGGTCAGCACGCACGTCGTCTGCAGCAGGAAGGGCAGCTGCGGCATGCTGAAGCTGCGGGGGTGGAACAGGAACCGGGCCACGGCGACGCCACCCCAGATCGCCAGGGTGATGACGCCGACCAGCAGGCCGTCCACGGTGTTGGCGATGACCCGGGTGACGAGTCCGGCCCGCTGGCCCTGGAAGGGCCTGGCCTCGCGGGGGATCGGCGAGATGGAGCCCGCGGCGCTCATGTCGGGGTGCCCGGGGGAGGCGGCAGGGCGTTGGTCGAGCGGGGACGCCGGCGCAACCGGAACCGGTCGACCACCCGGGCGACGGCCTCGTCGGCGGAGATGCTCTGCAGCCGCACCTCCGTGACGCTGCCGGAGGCCACGGACGTCGTGGACTCGCGGATGATCTCGGGGATGTCCAGCGCGTTCATGATCTCCTCGGTGAGCGCGACCAGGTCGAGCCGCCCGATGATCGCCTCGATGTCGAGCCGCTTGGCGATCGCGTCGAGGTCCACCCGCGAGACGGCGCCGTCGAGGTCGACGACGGCGACGAGCTGGTCGATGTCCACCCGGTCCCGGACGACCTGGGTCAGGTCCACCCGGTCCAGGACGGCGGACAGTGTCATGGGCACCACACGATCGAGGACCGTGGACACTGCCTGCTCGATCGACTGACGGGTGGCCCGGGCCCGCACCGTGAGGTCGTCCCGCGCCCGGACCGATCGGGGACCGGTGGTCAGTGGCGGGGCCGGCAGGGCGCGGCCGATCGCACCGGCCAGGCGCAGTCCGCCTCGCCCCACCCGGAAGGCGGCCACCGTCGTCAGCACGGTCACGTCGGCGACCAGCGCCACGGCGCCGGACATCGGCTCCCGCGGTGGGATCACCACGTGCGTCACGACGTGGCTCATCACGGGGTTCACTACGGGGCCGCTGACCTCGTCGTCCGCTGCACTCATGCCGTGCTCACGTCCCGCCCCGGGTCCTCGACCCGCTGTGGCCGAGTCTAACCAGGCGCCCCGTCGCCCACCGGGACTTCCGCGACAAGGCGTTCGGGTCGCAAACGTCCGGTCTTGAGAGTGATCGAGTTACGAACAGGTCACGATCATGGACGCATAGCGTGACAAGTACCGGCTTCCGGCCAAAGGATGCGCCACAGACGTGCACTCGCGGTCCGTCGCGGGGGCCGACGCTGAAAGGACCTGCTTGTGAGAGACATCTCGGCACGCGGCCGGCGAACCCTCGCCGCGGCCCTGGCATCAGGGGTGACCATCGCGGCGATGGCGACAGGAACACTGTCGGCCGGAGCCGCCGCCACGACGGGCGGCATCACCCCGGTGCCCGCCCCCACCACGACCTCCGGCGGGGCCGCGAAGGACAGCCCGACCGGCACGGCCGACAAGCTCGGCAGCCACGACCGGCAGCTGCTCGCGCAGGCCGAGGCGAAGAAGCAGAAGCAGGTCACCCTCCTCATCGCGACCGACAAGGGCAAGACGGCCGCGGTGGCCAAGCAGGTCGAGGCCCTCGGCGGCGCGGTGACCAACCAGGTCGACAAGGTCGGCTACGTCAAGGCTCTGGTGCCCACCGCCAAGGTGACCCGCACCGCCAAGCTGCCGGGCGTCGCCGCGGTGGACCTCAACGAGACGATCCCGCTGTACGACAGCCGTCCCGACACCTCGAAGGGCTCGGCCGCCAAGGCGGCGCTCTACCCGGCCCCCGGCGCGAGCACCCCGGCGTCGAACCCCTACATGCCGACGAACGAGACCGGCTCGGTCAAGTTCAAGAAGGACCACCCGACCTGGGACGGCCGCGGCACCACGATCGGCATCATGGACTCCGGCGTGGACCTGGACAACCCGGCCCTGCAGACCACCTCCACGGGTCAGCGCAAGATCGTCGACTGGGTCACCGCCACGGACCCGCTGACCGACGGCGACGGAACCTGGCGCCCGATGATCACCAGCGTCACCGGCCCGACGTTCACCGCCGCCGGCCGCACCTGGACCGTCCCGGCCGGCACCTACAAGTTCGCCCTGTTCAGCGAGTCGATCACCGCGGCCGACCAGTACGGCGGCGACGTCAACCGGGACGGCGACACCACCGACCGGTTCGGCGTCCTGTACGACCCGGCGACGCACAACATCTGGGTCGACTCCGACAACGACGCCGACCTCACCAACAACCCGGTCATGCGCCCCTACAACCAGAACTACGACGTGGGCCACTTCGGCACCGACAACCCGTCGACCGCCGTGCGCGAGCAGGTGCCGTTCGTCGTCGAGTACCGGACGAACGTCGACACCACCCCGGTGGGCGGCCCCGGCCTGCTCGACTACGTCAACATCGGCATCATCGAGGACGAGCACGGCTCGCACGTCGCCGGCATCGCGGCCGGTAACGACATGTTCGGCAACGCGAACTACGACGGCCAGGCGCCCGGGGCGAAGATCGTCTCGGCCCGCGCCTGCAGCTGGGGCGGTGGCTGCACCGCGGCCGCGCTGACCGACGGCATGATCGACCTGGTCGTCAACCGGCACGTGGACGTCGTCAACATGTCGATCGGCGGGCTGCCCGCCCTGAACGACGGCAACAACGCGCGCGCCACCCTCTACAACACGCTGATCCACGACTACGGCGTGCAGCTCGTGATCTCCGCGGGCAACTCCGGATCCGGTCTGAACACGATCGGTGACCCGGCGGTGGCGACCGACGTCGTCGCCGTGGCGGCCAGCATCAGCAAGGACACCTGGCTGTCGAACTACGGCTCGGTGGTCAAGGACAAGCTGGACGTCATGCCGTTCAGCTCGCGCGGCCCGAGCGAGGCCGGTGGGTTCAAGCCGAACATCACCGCACCTGGCGCGGCCATCTCCACGGTCCAGCTGTGGCTGCCGGGTGCACCGGTGGCCGAGGCCGGCTACGACCTGCCGCCGGGGTACGCCATGCTCCAGGGCACGTCGATGGCCTCTCCGCAGACCGCCGGTGCTGCAGCCCTGCTGCTGTCCGCGGCCCGGGACAAGGACCTCGGCGTCACGCCGGCCCAGCTGCGGCAGGCGATGTACTCCTCGGCTGACTTCGAGAGCGACATCTCGGCGGCGGCCCAGGGCAACGGGTTCCTGGACGTCCCGGCGGCGTGGAAGCTGCTGAAGACGGACCTCGAGACCCGCAGCTACACCTCGACCGCGCCGGTCTGCACGCCGATCTCGGACTTCCTCGCCACGCCCAACCAGGGCGAGGGGATCTACAACCGGTGCGCGGCGAACGCGGGTGGCTTCAAGCCCGGCCAGACCAAGACCTACAACGTCAAGGTCACCCGGACCAGCGGTCCGGCCGGCAACCGCACCCACCAGGTCGTCTGGGTCGGCAACGACGGCACGTACAGCTCGGCGCGCTCGGTCGTGCTGCCGCTGAACAAGACCGTCAGCATCCCGGTCACCGCCCGTCCCGGCGCTGGCGCGCACACCGCCATCATGCGGCTGGACGACGCGGCGACGGCGGGTGTCGACTTCGCGGTGATGAACTCGGTGGTCGCGTCGACGGACACCACCAAGCCGTCGTACTCGATGACCCGTTCGGGCACGGTGGACCGCAACCACACCACGTCGTACTTCGTCACCGTTCCCGAGGGCGCCAAGTCCTTGCAGGTCAAGATCGGTGGCATCGCGACGGGCTCGCAGGTGCGGTTCATCGCGATCAACCCGTACGGCGTCCCGGCGGACCCGACGTCCACGCCGAACTGCTACCTGAACTACGTCAACCCGGCCAACACCTGCAAGCCCGACGAGCGGTCGTACGACAACCCGCTGCCGGGCGTGTGGGAGATCGAGGTCGAGGCCCGTCGCACGTCCCCGTCGCTGAACAACCCGTACGAGCTCAAGGCGGCGATCCAGGGCGTCACGGTGGACCCGGAGACGGTCACCCTGCCGAGTGTCACCGAAGGGGTGGCGACCCCGGTGACGTGGTCCCTGCGCAACGATTGGGGCCCGGTGAACGTCAAGGGTCAGGGCGGACCGCTCGGGAGCGCGCTCGTCGAGCGGCCGAGCATCGACGACCTGGGCCAGAACGTCAGTGAGGTCGTGGTCCCGGCCGGGGCTACCCGGCTGGACGTCGCGATCGGCAACACGAGCGACCTCGGCGCCGACCTCGACCTGTCCGTGTACAACGCGGCGGGTGCCCTGGTCGGTCAGTCGGCGGACGGTGACTCGGAGGAGTCGGTGTCGCTGGCGAACCCGGCGGCGGGGACGTACACCGTGGTGGTCGACGGGTACTCCGTGCCCGCAGGCAGCACGGAGTACGACTACCGCGACGTGTTCTACTCGCCGGCGCTCGGCACGCTCTCCGCACCCGCCGGGACGCTGGCCCTGGCCAACGGCCAGACGGCGTCGCTGACCGGCTCGGTCACGGCGAACAGCGCACCGGCCGCGGGACGCCAGCTGTTCGGTGAGCTCGTCGTGCTCACCGACCTCGGCGCCGTGGTCGGGCGAGGTTCGGTGCAGATCGGCGCAGTCACCGCTCCGTGAGGTGAGTGAGCCGTGAGCTGAGTGAGCCTGTCGCACGAGCGATCGCGGGCCCACCCCCACACCGGGGGGTGGGCCCGCAGTCGTCCCGGCGGTGGGAGCGGCTGGAACCGGACGACGTCCCCGCGCGTCGTACCGACATGAGCGTGCGCAGGTGGGCGGCGACGGTGGGGGCGACGTCCCTGCTGGTCCTGGTGGCCGGGTGCGGTGGGTCGACACCGACGAGCCCACCCGATGCGACCGCGGTACCCCCGAGCCCCAGCGCGTCGACCAGCGCGACGGCGAAGCCGACCGACGGTGGTCCCGTGTTCGACGGCGGCCCGGTCAGCGTGGCCGGCATCCCGCAGCAGGGCGTGGAGCAGGGCTGCCTGCTGCTGGACGGCTACCTCCTGCTCGGCGGCGACCGGGCCCTGCTCGGCCAGGGCGTGCCCGTGACCGTGAGCGGGCACCTCGACCGGCAGCTCATGTCGCACTGCCAGCAGGGCCGCCCGTTGGTCGTCGACTCCGTGACGGCAGGTGGCTGAGCGCGCCGGACGGGCCGACTATGGTGACCGGGTGAGCTCGCAGACCACCCCCACGACGGCGTGAACGCCCCGCTGTCGGTGTCGGTGGTGATGCCGGTCCTGAACGAGGAGCGGCACCTGGCCGAGGCCGTGGCCGCTGTGCTGGACCAGGACTACCCGGGAGCGATCGAGGTCGTCCTCGCGCTCGGACCCAGCACCGACGGCACCGACGAGGTCGCGGCGCGACTGCACGCGGACGACCCGCGGGTGCGGACCGTGCGCAACCCCTCGGGCCGCACGCCCGCGGCCCTCAACCTGGCGCTCGCCGCCAGCGCCAACCCGATCGTGGTCCGGGTGGACGGGCACGCGCTGCTGGAGTCGCACTACGTGAGCACCGCGGTCGAGCTGCTGCAGCGCACCGGCGCGGCGAACGTCGGTGGGGTGATGGCCGCCGAGGGCACGACGACGTTCGAGCGTGCGGTGGCCGCGGCGATGACGTCGGTCCTGGGCGTGGGGGCGTCGGCGTTCCACGTGGGCGGCGACGACGGACCGGCCGACACCGTCTACCTGGGCGTGTTCCGCCGGGAGTGGCTGGACCGGGTCGGTGGCTACGACGAGCGGTTCGTCCGCGCCCAGGACTGGGAGATGAACCACCGCATCCGCGAGCTCGGCGGGCTGGTCTGGTTCTCACCGCGGCTGCGGGTGTCCTACCGCCCGCGCGCGACCGTCCGCGCGCTGTCGCGGCAGTACCGGGACTACGGTCGCTGGCGTCGGGTCGTCTCCCGCACGCACCGCGGCACGATCAACCTGCGCTACCTGGCCCCGCCGGTGGCGGTGCTGGGCGTCGCCCTGGGGACGCTCGTGGCCGCCGTCGGCGCCGTGGCGGGGGTGCCCGCGGCCGCCTGGGCGCTCGTGCTGCCGGGCGGGTACCTCGCGGTGATCACGCTCGGGTCGCTGGTCGTGGGTCGCGCCGAGCCGATCGCCGTCCGCGCCACGCTGCCCGCGGTGCTGGCCACCATGCACCTGTCCTGGGGATGGGGCTTCCTGACCAGCCCCGGCTCGATCGTCCCGCGGGCGCTGAACGAGTCCTAGCCGCGACCCAGCAGCTGGGAGATCCGGCGCGCGACCCGACGGTTCGGGCGAGGGCGTCGACGGGTGGTGGGCGCCGTCGCCGGCCGCCGTTCGTCCCGGACCGAGAACGAGCCGTGCTCGGTCCGGTAGCAGGCCAGCGGTGGCCAGCACGGCACGCCGTACGCGAGGTCGTGCACGAGCCGCCGTTCGGGTGCCCCCTCCTCGCCGGACCGCAGCCAGAGGTCGAAGATCTGGCCCCCGCTGGACGGGGGGAAGCTGATCGTGACCGACCGTCCGTCGGGAACCAGGGGTGCGAGAGCGAGCTCAGGTTCGTTGCGTCGTCGCACGAGCACTCGCGTGGCACCGTCCGCCGGCTCGGCGAGGACCAGCCGGAGGACGCCCTCCCGCCACTCGGTGCCGATCACCCGGGGCCGCGGGGCGGGCTTGGCGGACAGCCGGAGGGCGAGCGTGCCGCCCTTGGTCACGTACGCGTGTGCTCGGTGCGTGCCGCCGGGATCCTCCACGGTCGCCTCGAGGTCGACGTCGCCGTCGACGGCTAGCCGCTGGACCCGCGGCTCGCCCAGGAACGACACCCGCGCCAGCACGTCCCAGAGGCCGTCCTCGAGCTGCTGCTGGAAGACACCGGACCAGGGGTCGACCCGGCCGGTCCACCGGACGGTGGGGGTCGGCCGGCCGTCCTCGTCACCGAGCTCGAGCACGCTGCGGCCCGGCAGCGGCCACTCGATGCTCGACGGGCGGTGCCGGACCGTCAGCTCGAGCTCGCCGAGGTCCGGCGGGAGCAGACGCCAGCGCTGGCTCGGGTCGTCCACGTCCAGGAGCAGGTCGTCACCGTCCCGGAGGAGGCGCACGGGCTCGCCGGTGGCGTCCAGGAGGCGGGCGCTCGCGCTCAGCTCCAGGCTCGACCCGACCCACCGGACGTCCTCGAGCCGCACGGGCATCGTCAGGTCGCGGCTGAACTCCTGCGCCTGGTCGAACCGCGTCCGGTCCTGTCGCCGCAGCGCGTTCAGCCGCCAGCGGGCCAGCACCGGGACAAGGGGCTCGACGTCCGCCGGGAGCAGCCGCGGCACCAGGTCGTACAGCGGGGCCACCACCGCCGCCTGCTCCTCCTCGGACGACGCCAGGTACTCCGCCGGCCGCGCGTGCAGCAGCATGCGGCGGCCGGACCAGGCGAGGGCGGCGTCGTTGACCCGGCCCGGTCCGACGGTGTCGCTGAAGGTCTGGACCGTCTCCGCCAGGTTGTCCCAGTAGTGCGGGAACTTCTGCTGGTTCGCGCTGTTGTTGGTGCCGTCGTTGCGCAGGACCCAGCGGTAGCAGGGGTAGTCGGCGACGACCGAGATCACCCGGGCCAAGGGCATCGCCCGGGCCATGAAGAAGTGGTCCTCCAGCCGCACCTGCCGCTCCGGGAAGCGGATGTCGTGCTCGACCAGGAAGGCGCGACGGAAGAGCTTGTGGGTCATCCGGCTGATGAGGAGGTGGTCGTCGACCAGGTCCCCGTCAGCGACGTTGCGGTACGACAGCGGCCAGAACGGGGTGGTCATCCCCTCGGTGACGACCTTGCCGTAGACGATGTCGGCGCCGTTGTCGCGGGCGCTCGCGTACATCCGCACCAGCGACTCGGGGAAGAACTCGTCGTCGTGGTCGGCGAAGAAGACGTACTCGCCCTGCGCGAGGTCCGTCCCGAGGTTGCGCGGCGTGCCCGGCCAGCCCGAGTTGGGGATCGTGCGCACCACGGTGTTGGCCCGGCGGTCGGCGTAGGCGTGCAGGCGGGCCGGAGAGTCGTCGGTCGACCCGTCGTCCACGAAGACCAGCTCGAGGTCCTCCACGCGCATGCTCTGGGCGTCCAGCGAGGTGAGCAGCCGGTCCAGGTGCGGCCCGGGGTTGTACACCGGCACGATGACACTGACTTTGACCACAGTGGCCTCTCGACCGCCTCCTCGCCGCACGCCGACCGTGAGGCGCGCTCATGCTAGCCACGCCGACTCCCACGGCGCGTCGGATTCGACCTGACTGGCCGATAGGATCGCGGCTCGTGAGCGATTTCCACCGGTACGGGCTGAGCGACGACCACGAGGGCGCCACCCCGAGAACGTCCCTGGTGATGACCCGCCGACCGAACCAGCGATGAGCCCAGCGGAGCCGACGACCTGGTTCGCGGCGCTCCCCGTCATCCTGGCGACGATCGCCGTCCTGCTCCTGCCCGGCGGACTGGCCCTGCGCCTGCTGGGCGTGCGCGGGTTCCTGGCGGTGGCCTGGGCCCCCGTCGTCACGACCACCGTCATCTCCTGCGGCGCGGTACTGGCCACCCTGGTCGGGGTCCACTGGTCCGTCCCGGCGTTCCTCGCCTGCGTGCTGCTGGCCTGCGGGCTGGCGTGGGGGCTGTCGCGGGGTCTGCGCCGGTGGACCGAGCCGAAGGACTCGGCGGCGGACTCGGCGAAAGGTTCGGCGAAGGGTTCGGCGAAGGGTTCGGCGGCGGCGTCGTGGCTGGGGCTCGCGATCGCCGCCGCGCTGATCGCCGTCGTCTACGTGTCGGTCATCCGCACGGCGAGCGCCTTCCCGCAACAACCGGACACGATCTACCACCTCGGCACCATCCGCTGGATGCTGTCCACCGGCGATGCGTCCTCCCTGCACGGCAACGGCTTCTCGTCCGTCACCGGTGGCGGCTTCTACCCGGCCGCCTTCCACGGAATCGCGGTGACGGTGTGCCAGCTGACCGGCACCAGCGCCGTCGTGGCGGCGTCGGTGCTCGCACTGGTCTCGTCCGCCCTGGTGTGGCCGGCCGGGGTGATCGTGCTGGCCCGGCTCGTGGCCGGAGCGAGCCGGTCCACCGCGATCGCGGCGGGCGTGACGTCCGCGTCGTTCGTCGCGTTCCCCACGTGGTTGTTCGGTTACGGCGTGCTGTGGCCCCTGCTGCTGGGCCTCGCGCTGGTTCCGGCCGCCCTCGCCGCACTCGTCGCGTTCCTGCGGCCCGAGCGGGCCGGCGTGTCGCGCGCCCGGGCGGCGATCACCTTCCTGGTGATGCTGCCCGGCGTCGCGTTGGCCCATCCCGGCGCCCTCATCCTGATCCTGCCGATGGCCGCGATGGCGGTGGGCGAGCGAGTCGTCGAAGGGGCGGTCACCGCTGGCCGGGCGGGTCGGGTGCGCGCGTGCGCCCTGCTCGTTGCGGCGCTGGTCGCGGGTCTGGCCCTGCTCGCCGCCGCCTGGGCGGTGCTCACCACCCGGGCCACCGGTCTGCGTGCCTCCAACCCGCTCGGCTCGGAGGAGGCCGTCCGCCATGCTGCGCTCGAGGCGGTCACCTTCGCCTCGCGCGGGGGCCCGCACCTGCGGGTGCTGACCGCCGTCGTGGCCCTCGGTCTGGTGGTGCTGCTGGCGCGTCGCGGCGGCCGTTGGGTGGTCGGTTCCCTGCTGATGACGTGGGCGCTGTACGTGCTGATCGCCGGATACGACACCCAGCGCACCCGGTGGTTCACCTGGCCCTGGTACAACAACACCCCCCGGTTCGCCGCCCTGGTGGTCATCCCGGCCGCCGTCGTCGCAGCAGCCGGGCTCTCGCTGCCCGGTCGCTGGTGGACGGCTCGGCGACGCCGCCGGCGCGACGGGGCCGACCTGCGGTGGCCCGAGGCGTGGGTGGCCGCGCTGCTGGCCCCCGCGGTGTTCGTGCTGGTGACCGGCGGTGCCTACCTGAGCGCGGACCAGGGCTTCATCGAGCGCTACTTCAGGCCATCGGTCGACCGCACCTGGGCCAGTCCCGAGGAGCTCGCCGCACTGCGCTCGTTGGCCGGCCGGATGGGCCCGGACGGTGTCGTCGCGGCGAACCCCTGGGACGGCGCCACCTACCTGTCCCTGGTGAGCGGGCGGCGACTGCTCCTGCCGACGGAGAAGTCGCTCGCGGCCGGTGACCGCGCGCTCCTGGCCTCGGACCTGGCCGCCGCGGCCAGCCGGCCCGACGTGTGTGCGGCCATGAAGCGTCAGGACGTGCGCTACGTCATCACCGGTGGTCGACCGTGGGCGAAGCTGAGCGAGAGCGCTTGGAAGAGCTACCCCGGTATCGACAGCGTCAGCACCGACGGGGGCTTCCGGGTGGTGGCGAAGGAAGGTCCGTTCACCCTGTGGAGCGTCCCGGACTGCGCGACCTGAGTCAGCCCCGACGGCGCAGCAGTGCGTGAGCCGTCGACGAGACCCGCCGCCGCAGGCGGGACTGCCCGGCCTTGGCCGCCGCGCCCCGCTCGTACTTCACCGACAGGCTGTCGTTGGCGGTCGCGTAGATGCGCACCGGGCGCCGCGACCAGTCGTCGGCCCCCGCGTAGCCGATCCGGCACAGGCCGGCGGCCGCGGACTGCACCGACACGTCGACGATCTCGCCGGGCTGCAGGGACGGGATGGCGACCCGGACGGCGCGGGGTGACGTCGTCGTGACGTCCGTCCGCACGGTGACCGAGTCCGACCGCCGGATGGCGAGCACCTGGTCCCCGGCCACCGGCGCCGGTTCGAGCCGGAGCTCGAGCTGCTCGCCGCGCCAGCGCACGGCCGTGGCGCGGATGCGCTCGGCGCCCGGTGGCAGGGTGGTCAGGGTGAGGTTGTGCCGCTGGCCCACCGCGACGAGCCGGAAGCCGTGCGCCGCAGTCGGATCCGTGGGAAGGGTCTCGGGGTCGTCCACCCGCACCCGCCGCCGCAGCTGTTCACCGAGGAACTGGACGCGCGCCATCAGGTCCCAGGACCCGGGCCCCAACGGTCGGCCGAAGGCGGCCCGCTCCAGGTCGATGGTCGCCGTGCAGGTGACCCGCACCGCCACGCCGCCCCGGCACGGCTCGACGTGCAACTGGCTCACGGAGTGCACCGGCCACTCCATCCCGGACGCCCGCTCGCACACGGTGATCGCGAGGGTGCCGGCATCGGAGGGCAGCAGCCGGCGCGCGGCGGGCGAGGTCCCCTGCGGGCAGCTGGACTCCTTGAGGACCAGGTGCTCCCCGTCGCGGTCGAGCTCGAAGGGCCGTCCGCCGGTCGTCGTCAGGCTCATCTGGACCGTCAAGGAGAGCGTGCCGCCGTCCCAGGCCACGGCCGACACCGCGGGGGTGAAGGTGATGGTGCTGCGCAGGCTCTGCACCGCCTCGAAGGCGTCCTGGTCGCCGTCGCGCAGGGCCATCACCCGCAGGCGCTTCAGGACGGCGAGCCGCTCGTCCAGCTCGGGCGGGACGTGCTCGAGCACGATCGCGCGCACGGCGTCGAACACCCTGGTCCGCTCCACGCGCTCGAGCGCCATGAAGGGGCCGGGGACGAAGCGGGAGAACGCCTGCGAGATCGTGACGAGCCGAGCCGCGTCGAGCTGGGGTCCCGGACCGGCCACGTCCCGCCACACCTCGAGCTGCTTGGCGTACCAGGGCCAGTAGACCTCGGGGTCGACCTTGGTGTCGGAGGTGTTGGTGCCGTCCGACCGGTGGATCCAGCGGTAGCACGGCTCGCTCGCCAGCACCGAGATCACCCGGGCGCGCGGGAGCACCTGCGCCATGAAGTGGTGGTCCTCGAGCCGCACGCGACCCTCGAGGAACCGGATGTCGTGAGCCTCGAGGAAGGCCCGGCGGTAGAGCTTGTGGACCGTCCGGGACAGCAGCACGTCGCCGGCCAGGTCGGCGACCGCGACGTCACGGGTGGCGATCGGCCAGTAGGGAGTCGGTCGCCCGGTCCGCACCAGCTTCCCGTAGACGACGTCGGCGTCGTTCGCCACCGCCGTCGCGTGCATCCGCTCGAGCGCGCGGGGGTAGAACTCGTCGTCGTGGTCGGCGAAGAACACGTAGTCGCCCTGTGCGCGGGAGAGCCCGACGTTGCGGGGGCGGCCGGGCCAGCCCGAGTTGGCGATCGACTCGACGTGCAGGTGGGGGCGGTCCGCGGCCGCGGACCGGAGCCGGTCGAGCGTGTCGTCGGTCGAACCGTCGTCGACGAGGACGACCTCGAAGTTCGTGGCCGGCATGGTCTGACGGTCCAGGCTCGCGATCAGGGTGTCGATCGCGGCGCCGGTGTTGTACGTCGCGACGATGACCGTGACGTCGATGACACGGCTCCTTTGCTCTCGATGGCCGCCGAACAGCCTATACCGGCGGCGGTGCCAGGAAGTCGCCGAACACCGCGTCGACCACCCGGGCGGCAGCCGAGCCGTCGTCCCGCGGTGCGAACTGCTCGACGAAGGCGTCGTAGCGGTCGGCGTACCGGGCGCGGAGCCCGTCGAGGTCCCCCAGCTCGCCCAGCAGCTCGTCCTGGGTGGTCACCACGGGCCCCGGCACCGTCGCCGCGTAGTCGAGGTAGAACCCGCGCAGCGTGTCCCGGTAGGACTCGAGGTCGTAGGCGTAGAACACCATCGGTCGGCGCAGCGCCGCGAAGTCGAAGAACACGGAGGAGTAGTCGGTGACCAGCACGTCGCTGGCCAGGTAGAGCTCCTGGATCTCGGGGTAGCCGGACGCGTCGATGACGTGCTCGGACAGGTGTGCCGGGATCTCGAACTGCCCCTTCACGAGCAGGTGCATGCGCAGCAGCAGCACGACGTCCGGCCCGAGGGCCTCGTGGAACGCCTCCAGGTCGAACGGCAGGCTGAACTGGAAGCCGGCGCCAGCCGACTGGTTGTCCCGGAAGGTCGGCGCGTACAGGACGACGGTCTTCTCCGGTGCGATGCCCAGCCGGCGCCGCACGGCGGTCGACACGACATTCCGCTGCTCGGCGAAGAACAGGTCGTTGCGCGGGTAGCCCAGCTCGAGCACCTCGCCCTGGTAGCGGAACGCGCTGCGCAGGGCGGAGGTGGCGAACGGGCTGGGCGAGAGCAGGGACGTCCACTGCTGGGAGGCGGTGGTCACCCGGTCGACGTAGCCGGCGTCCCGCCCGTGCACCACGTCCAGGTCGTGGAGCATGCGCTTCAGCGGGGTGCCGTGCCAGGTCTGCAGGTACACGCCGTCCTCGCGCCGGCGCACGTAGTGCGGGAAGTTCTGGTTGTTCACCCAGTACCGGGCGCGGCCGAGCGACCAGAAGTACGCCGGCGACAGGCGGTCCACCACCGTCGTGCGCGGCCCGCCCCCGTGCAGCTTCCCGTTGTAGGCCCAGACCGCCTTGACGTCCGTCCCCCGGGCGACCAGCTCCTCGTAGAGGTAGCGCGGGCTGTCGGCGTACTGCCGCCCCACGCCCGCCTCGAAGACCACCAGGCGGGGGTCCGCAGGCAGCCGCTTCGCGATCCGGAACAGCAGCCGCATCAACGGGAACCAGTACCGCTGTCGGTTCAGCCGCTGGTCCGAGGTGCGCCAGCGACGGCGCCACGCGATCCGCCGCCACGGTGCGCGGGCCCGGTGCGCGGACGAGGCGACGTCGAAGATGCGGGCGCTGTTGTTGCGGTCGCGGTGCGTGAGGAACCGTTCGGAGCGCTGCACGAACTCCGGCGCCATCACGAAGTCACCGGCCGCGGAGGCGGCCACCTGGTCCAGCAGGGGCTGCGCCTGGAAGACGATGGGGCCGGGGAGCTCGGCGTCCAGGTCCAGGTGCGATCCGCGCGGTCCGAGGAACTGCTCCTGGTCGAACTGGTAGTAGACGACGGGGCGGTGCAGGAAGCTGAAGTCGAAGCCGACGCTGGAGTAGTCGGTCACGAGCATCGCGCTGTGCTTGAGCAGGTCCTGGACGTCGACCTCACCGAAGCTCACCACCCGGGCGGGCGCGTCGTCGAACAGTCCGACGAACTGCTGCATGTTGGGGTGCAGGCAGAACACGACCTCGAACCCGAACGTCTCGGCCAGCTCGTGCAGCCGCGGGTGGTGCAGCAGCTCGGACCAGCGGCGGTGGTACTCCGAGTCCGGGTAGGTGTCGTCGTCCTGCAACCAGTCCCGCCAGGTCGGCAGGATCAGCAGCTGGCGGGACGGTTCGACGTCGGCGGCCAGCAGGGTGTCGAAGCGGGACAGGCCGGTGACCGCGACCTCGTCCTCGTTGTACCCGAAGTCCTCGACGATGTACTGCTTCTCCCGCTCGCTGCTCACCACGAACGTGTCCGTGACGAAGTCCCCGGCGCCCTTGCCGTAGTTGGGCACCATCCACTTGGTGCCCATCACACCGTGCTGCAGGAAGATCCGGGTGGCCCGGACCGCTCGGCTGAATCGCTTGGTGCGCAAGGGGTACACGAAGTCCGGGTGGTGCGAGCCGAGCACCCGGTCGGCGCGCAGCGCGGCGCGCACGTGCTCGAGGGACCGGTACTCCAGCACGTTGCCGAGCGGCGCCACGTTGCGGTAGTCCGGGGAGGACGGGTCCATCACGTAGTAGCTGTCGATCTCGGGGTGGTTCTCCCGCAGGTACCGGAAGAACGCCAGTCCCGTGTCCTGCGCCTTGTTGGGGCGCTCGCCGACGAGCCAGAGCGGTCGTCGACCTGGACGGATCGCCCGACCCGCTCGCAGCACGTGCCGCCAGCGCAGCTGGCGACGCATGTAGCGCAGGGTCGCGGGCTCGAACCGGTCGAACTGGAGCGAGGTGTTGCGGGCCTTGAACGTGTAGTACGGCGTGACTGCCGCCGCGTGGTCCTTGGTCGCCATCCAGCCGGGGCGCGTCATCAGCCGCGTGAGGAACCGGGTCTTGCCCACCCTGGACATGAACGGCTCGGGCTGCTGGCTGCTGCTCAGCACGAACCACATGTCGAGCACGTCGTCGACGAAGGCCTCGTCGTCCAGCAGCTGGCCGAGGTGGCCGCTGAACGAGAAGGTGTACCAGCGCAGGCCGAACGACTCCCGCGTGCGCTCCGGGTCGGGCGCGAAGGTCACCGGGCGGGCCATCCGCAGGCCGCTGAGGCGTCCCTTGAGGAGCACCTCCACGTCCTGCAGGTCCTCGTGCCGGGAGGCCAGCCGGCCGGCCAGCCGCAGCTGCCCGTCGCGCACGCTGATCCGCCGTACGTGCACGTCCGTGAACGGCTTCAGCGGGCGGTCCAGCAACAGGGAGAGGTTTCCACCCGCGCTGATGTAGAGGGCGGCCGTGCGGTCCAGCGGCCGGGTCACGGGCAGCAGCGGCTCGCTCTCGGTGTCCGCGAAGCGGCCGAGGCGGAGCCGGTAGCGCACCGCGTCAGCGGGACTGCCCGGTGGCGCCGGGTCCTCGTCGGCTACCGGGGGTGCGGCCGCCCGCAGCTCCCGGTCCTCCTCCGAGCGCAGCACGTGGGTGACGTCCAGGTAGAGGTGCGCCGTGGCGCCCTCGCCGGCACCGGCCTCAGCCGCCGCGTCGGACTCGGCCGGCTGGTCGACCAGGTCGAACTGCACGCTGAACGCACCGTCGGCGCGCGGCTGCGGGTCGGGAAGCGGCCACCAGAGGTCGGCCGCCGGGATGTGGCACCACAGACCGTGGACGGCGACGTCCTCGCGCAGCCGCAGGGTCAGCGACACCACCGAGCCGCGCTGGGTGATGGCCAGGTGCTGCGCCACCGCGCTCGGTTCGCGGTGAGCGGTCGAGGCGCCGGGGAGCCGCCGGCGCAGGGCGTGCAGCCGGCTCACCGGGCGTCCGCCTGGGCCGGCCGCTCGAACGAGCTGGGACGCGGGAAGTAGGCCGCCAGGAAGTCGGCCATCAGCCGGTGCCCGGCGTGCTCGCCCGGGGCGTCGGTCTCGTTCAGGCAGAACACGTCCGTCGCCCGGTCGCGGGCGATCCGCTGGAGCTTGATCGGCGCGCGCCGCTCCGTCACGTCGCAGTAGGCGTACGACAGGGTGCCGGGGACGGCTCGTCCGGTGGCGTAGCCGACGTAGTGCGCCAGCGACGCCGGGACGGACAGGTCGTGCGGGCTGCGGAACTGAGCCGACCCCGTGCGCCGGACCTGGTCCGGCAGCAGCTCCTCGACGTCCGCCAGGACGCTACGACGCTGCGGGTGCGCGACGTGCTGGAACCGTTGCGTGACGCTCGCGCCGTAGAGCTCGGCCACCGCGGCCCGGGTCTGCTTGGCGGCACTGGCGACCGGCAGGTCGCGAGCGCCCGGCTCGCCCAGGTCGATCGTCGCGTCGGTCAGGAAGAACCGGGCCAGGCCGTTGCCCTCGTAGAAGACCTCGGGGGTGACCGGTCGCCCGAAGAACACGTCGTCGTTGAGGTACAGGAAGTGCTCGGCCAGCCCGTCGATGTGGTGCAGCCGCGACTCGATCGCGTGCGAGTTGAAGGTCGGCAGCGTGCCGGTCCCGCCGAACAGCTCGCGGTGGCTGACCACCCGCAGCCGCGGGTGGTCGGTGCGCAGCCAGGACGGGGTCTGCTCGTCGGTCACCACGAAGACCTGGCGCACCCAGTCGGCGTTGGCCTCCAACGAGCGCAGCGAGTAGCGCAGCTCGTCGTGGGAGTCGAACCGCGAGCCGGCCGAGGCCGAGGGGTGGTGCTCGCCGTGGTGGGACGCGGCCCAGGCGTCGTCCTTGCGCTGGCGCCACGCGGGGTCGCTGCCGTCCACCCAGGTGTAGACGACGTCGATCGGGAAACGGACGTCGAGCAGGTGCGGGCGCAGCAGCCCGGGGTAGGTGGGCACGGGGCGACCGGCGACCTCCCCGGTGACGGGCCGACGTTGGTCGGGCTCCAGGCTCCGGGTCCAGCGGTTGGGGCGAGGGGCCAGGGCGGTACCGGCGGGGTAGTGGCTGCCGTCCGGGCGGGGCTGGCGGTCATCGCTCAGCGCCCAGAACTCGACGTCGCAGCCCAGCCGCTGCTGTCCCGAGTGCACCCTCAGGACACGCGCCTCCCGGGTCGAGCGGGTCTGCGCGAGGGATGCGATCGGGTGCGCGGCGCCGAGGGAGCCGTCGGCCGCCACCGCCGCCACCAGCAGACCGCCACCCGTAGCCGTCGTCGCCGTCGTCGCCGCCAGCGCCCGACGCGCGGCCGGGGCGTGGTCACCCGTGACCACGACGACCCGGCGCCGCATCGTGCCGGCCTCGAGCACCGCGGCCGGGACCGCACCGGCGGCGAGCGCGTCCAGCACCACGTGCAGGTGGTCGTCCAGGGCCCGCACGCCGCTGAGCGACTCGCCCGGACCGGGCGCGGCGCCAGCCGGCCCGGACGGTCCCCGCAGCTCGCCGTGCCGCACCGCGGAGGCGCGAACCAGCAGCGAGGGGGGCGCCGACGCCACCAGCTGGCGGACCGCGCGCCGGGCCCGCCGGATCATCGTCGGGCTCACTGCGCGGTGGGGTCGGCCCTGCGTGCCGCGTTCGCTCGGGTCAGGTCCTCCTCGAAGTCCACCTCGACCGCGAACAGGTCCGAGATGTCGACAGCGGCCACCCGCACGCCGTCGCGCTCGACGGCGAGCTGGATGCCGCGCTCGAAGTAGTCCTGGTCGTCGCAGTCCTCGAGGCCACGCAGCAGCGCCGGCTTGTCCACCCCGGCGATCACGTTGATGCCCACGGACTCGCCCAGGCCGCCGACGACCGTCTTGGAGAGCTCCTTCACGAAGCCCTCGTCGTCGAGGGTGTACTTGACCTCCTCGTCGGCCACGGCGGAGGTGTTGACCGCGATCGCCGAGTGGTCACCGTCCAGGTAGGGCTGCAGCCGGCGCAGCACCTCGGGGTCGAACACGACGTCGCCGTTCATCCACAGGACCGGTCCGTCGTGCGAGCTGCGGAGGGCCTTCAGCAGGCTCTTGCACGTGTTGGTCCGGTCGAAGTTCTCGTTGTACGCGAACAGGACGTCCGGGACGGCCTCCATGACGGACTCGTGCTTGAAACCGACGACGACCGTGAGTCGGAGGCGGTCGCCGAACACGGCGGTCAGGTTCGCCAGCTGCTGGGCCAGGATGCTGCGGCCGTCCTCGAGTGGGGTCAACGGTTTCGGGAAGGGTCGACCGAGCCTGGTCCCCATGCCTGCGGCGAGAATCGTCGCCTGAACCGCGTCCACGTCGTTCCCTGCTCTCTTCGTCGGCGTGTGGGCAGCCTACCGAGTGGCGATAGCAGCCGAGCCACAGCGGTCGCGTAGGCTGTCCGCCGATTGGTCGCGTGTTCGAGCAGGAGGTGGGGATGGGCCTGGCCGGCCGGGCTCGTGCCCTGTGGCAGCACCGACGCGTTCTCGGGCTGCTCATCATGCGGGACCTCAAGGTCCGCTACGCCGGCTCGGTGCTCGGCTACTTCTGGACCATCCTGGACCCGCTGCTGATGACCGGCGTGTACTGGTTCGTGTTCACGGTCGTGTTCACCCGAGGCTCGATCGGCGAGGAGCCGTACATCCTCTTCCTGGTCCTGGGCCTGCTGTCCTGGCAGTGGTTCTCCAGCAGCGTGACCGAGACCTCGCGGGCGCTGACCTCCGAGTCGCGCCTGGTGCGCTCCACCCGGTTGCCGCGCGAGATCTGGGTGCTGAAGGTGGTCGGCTCCAAGGGGTTGGAGTTCCTCTTCTCGCTGCCGGTCGTGGTGATCTTCATGATCGCCTACCGCAAGCCGCCGGCCATCGAGGTGCTGCTCTTCCCGCTCGCCATCGTGATGGAGGCCGTGCTGCTGACCGGGATCGGGCTGGCCCTGGCCGCGGCCACCGTGCTGGTGCGCGACCTGCAACGCGTCGTCCGGATCGGGCTGCGGGTGATGTTCTACCTGTCACCGGTGATCTACTCGATCCAGCGGATCGACATCGAGGCCGTCCGCAAGCTGTTCGCGCTGAACCCGCTCACCGGCATCATCGAGCTGTTCCGGTCGGCCCTGTTCCCGGCCGTCTTCGCGGGGTGGAAGATCGTGGGCGTGTCGGCGGCCATCTGCGTCGGCAGCCTGTTCTTCGGTGCCTGGGTCTTCAAGCGCCTCGAGAGCGCCGTGCTGAAGGAGCTCTGAGCCTGTGACGATGATCGAGGTCGAGGGCGTCGGGATCGAGTTCCTGCGCAACCGAAGGTACCGGCTGTCCCTGCGCGAGATGCTGCTGAAGGGCAAGTCCACGACGCCGAAGGGCACCTTCTGGGCGTTGCGGGACATCAGCTTCAAGGTCGGCGCCGGCGAGGCCGTCGGGCTGGTCGGTGCGAACGGTCAGGGCAAGAGCACGCTGCTCAAGATCATCGCCGGCGTGCTGATGCCGGACGAGGGCCGGGTGCAGGTCAACGCCGGTGTCGCGCCGTTGATCGAGCTGACCGGTGGCTTCGTCGGGGACCTCACCGCCCGGGAGAACATCTGGCTCACCGCCGGCCTGCACGGGCTGCGCAAGGAGCAGATCGAGGAGCGGTTCGACGACATCGTCAGCTTCGCCGAGATCGGCGACTTCCTGGACACCCCGTTCCGGCACTTCTCCAGCGGGATGCAGGTCCGGCTCGGCTTCTCGGTGATCACCACGCTGGACGAGCCCATCATCCTGGTGGACGAGGTCCTGGCGGTCGGTGACAAGCGGTTCCGGGCCAAGTGCTACGACCGGATCGACCAGATCGTGCACACCGACCGCACGCTGTTCCTGGTGTCGCACAGCGAGAACGACCTCAAGCGCTTCTGCTCGCGCGGCATCTACCTCGACGGCGGCCGGATGAAGGTGGACGGCCCGGTCGAGGAGGCGATCGAGACCTACAACGAGGACCAGGGGCGCCGGAAGTGAGGCCGGCCACGACCGAGGTGCTGGTCGTGGTCGACCAGGTCGCGCCGGGCGCTGCGCTGACGCACCTGCCCGAGGGTGAGCTGCTCGCCGACGTCGTCGGCGAACGCGCCACCCACGAGGCCGGCGTCCTGCGGGGCCGGTTGGCGGCCGACTCGATGACCTCGGCCGTGGACCAGCTGGTCGCTGCTCTGCGCGACTCGACGAGCGCGCCGCTGGCGCTGGTCGACGGCGCCCTGGTCGCCGGCCCGACGCTGCTCGGCGACGTCGTGGCCGAGCCCGACGGGCTCGGCCGGATCCTGCGTGACGACCGTGGTCAGGTCCTGGCCCTGCGGGTGGCAGCGGGAGCCCGCGAGGACCTCGCGCAGGCACTCGAGCGGGCGGCGAGCGGCTGGCCGCCGCGCCGGCTGCTGGACGCCGTGGCCGACGTCGCGGTGGACCTGGGCGGCGCCGGGCGCGAGCTCACCCCCGGCTCGTTCCTGGCCACCCTGGCGCAGACCCCGGACGAGGCGGTGGGCGCGGACGAGCGGGTCGGCGCTGTCGACGAGGCCGCGCTGCGCCTGCGCCGGGCATCCCGTTCGGACGACGGGTTCCTGTCCACCTTCCTGGTCCGACCGCTGTCCCGCCCCCTCACCCGGCGCGCAGTCGGCGCTGGTCTGGCGCCGGCGCAGGTGACCGCGGTGGCCCTGCTGCTCGGCCTGCTGTCGGCGCTCGCCTACGCGGGCGGCTCGCGGGTCTGGCTGGTCGTGGGTTCGGTGCTGCTGCTCACCTCGCTGGTCGTGGACTGCGTGGACGGCGAGCTCGCCCGCTACACCCGCACGACGTCGGCACGCGGCGCGTGGCTGGACGTCGCTGCGGACCGGATCAAGGAGTACGCGGTGTACGGCGCGCTGGCTGCGGGCGTGGTCGGTGCCGGGCACGAGCAGTGGCTGCTGGCCCTGGCCAGCCTGGGCCTGCTGGTGACCCGGCACTTCGTCGACTTCGGTTTCGCGGCCCGCCAGGTGGGAGGCAGCGCAGCGACGACCGCCGCCGAGGGGGCGGTCGGGAGCTGGTCCGCCCGCACTGACGCCCGCCCCGCCGTCCGGTACGCGAAGCGGGCGGTGATCGCCCCGGTGGGGGAGCGCACGATCCTGCTGGCGGTGCTGGCGCCGACGGTCGGGGTGCGGTGGACGTTCGTGGTGCTGCTCGCCCTGGGCGTCGTCGCGGCCGGCTGGACGACGGCCGGGCGGCTCGGCCGGGCACTGGCCAGCCGGGTGCGGCCGTCCGAGTCGGCGCGGGCCCAGCTCGCCGTGCAGGTGGACGGCCGACCGCTGCCGCTGCACGGCTGGCGGGTGGGCGGACCGCTGGGCTGGCTGATCCCGGCGGGCTCGCGCGCGCTCGAGCAGTTCGGCGCGCTGCTGCTGGTCGACTGGCTGGCACCTGCCGCGCTGCCCGGCCTGTTCGGCTGGCTGGCCGTGGTCGCGATCGCCGAGTACGACGTGACGTACCGGGGTCGGCTGACCGGCGCGACGGCGGCGACCGGCCCGCTCACGGTGCTCGGCTGGCCCCTGCGGCTGGCCGCGGTGCTGGTCGTGGCCGCGTTGGCGCCGGACGTCGCGGGCTGGGTCTTCGGCATCGGCGCGGTGCTGCTGGGCGGCTCGGTGCTGGCGTCCAGCCGGGCCTACTGGTCGCGCTGGGTACCCTCGACGCCGTGACGACACAGCCCCCGCCGCCCAGCCTGGACGAGCTGCGCGCCATCACCCAGCCGGCGTCCACGATGGACCGGCGCAACGCCGAGCACTGGATGGCCCGCTGGTTCCTGCGGGACGTCTCGTTGCGGGTCACCCGGGTCCTCATCCGCACGCCCGTGACGGCGAACCAGCTCACCGGGCTGATGATCGTCGTCGGCCTGCTCGCCGCGATCCCGCTCGGACTGTCCGGCCTGGTCACGGCGCTGGTCGGGGTGGTCGCCATCTGGGTCTACTTCCTGCTCGACCTGTGCGACGGCGAGGTCGCGCGCTGGCACCGCAAGACCAGCGTGACCGGCGTCTACCTGGACCGGGTCGGCCACTACCTGGTCGAGGCCGCCGTGCTGACCGCCTACGGGTTCCGGGCCGGTGGGCAGGAGCTCGGGGGCTGGACGACGCTGGGCGTCGCGGCCGGCCTGCTGGTGGTGCTGGTCAAGGCCGAGACGGACCTGGTGGACGTGGCCCGCACCCGGTCGGGCCACACCGTGGCCAGCGAGGCGTCGGTCGAGCTCAAGAGCGCCGTGCTGGGACGGGCGCGCAAGGCGGCCCAGGTGCTCAAGGTGCACCAGCTGACCGGTGCCCTGGAGTCGTCCCTGCTGCTGGTCGTCGCCGCCGTGGTGGACGCCGCCACCGGAACCCTGCACGGCACCCAGGTGCTGCTGGTCGCGCTCGCTGCCATCGCCGCGGTGATGACGGTGCTGCACCTGGCGTCCATCCTGCTGTCGCACCGGCTGGACTGATGGCGGCGCAGGCGGGTCCGGACGACCTGGGCGTCGGCGTCGTCGTCCTGACCATGGGGGACCGCCCGGTCGAGCTCACCCGGGCGCTGCGCAGCGTGCTGGACCAGACCGGCCCGCGGGCCGAGATCCTGGTGATCGCCAACGGTGTCCAGGCGCCCCCCGTGCCGGACGGCGTCCGCACCCTGGCGACCCCGGAGAACCTCGGCATCGTGGGCGGCCGCGACCTCGGCTGGCGCGAGCTGGACGACGAGCTGGTGCTCTTCCTGGACGACGACGCCTGGCTGCTCTCGGACGACGTCCTGGGCCGGGTCCGGGCGGCCTTCGCCGCGGACCAGCGGCTGGGCATCGTCTCGATGCGCATCATCGACCCCGAGACCGGGCTGTCCTCACGCCGGCACGTGCCTCGCCTGCGCGCATCGGACCCGGAGCGGTCGTCGGACGTCACCACCTTCCTGGGCGGTGCCAACGTCATGCGGCGCGCGGTGCTCGATCAGTGCGGCGGCCTACCGTCGGCGTTCTGGTACGGCCACGAGGAGACCGACCTGGCCTGGGCGGCGCTGGACGCCGGCTGGACGATCCGGTACGACGCGGACGCCGTCGCCGGGCACCCGACGACCACGCCGGCCCGGCACGAGACCTACTACCGGCTGAACGCGCGCAACCGGGTGTGGCTGGCGCGGCGCCGGCTGCCCGCCCCGCTCGTCGTGGCCTACCTGGGCGTGTGGACCGCGCTGACCGTCGTCCGGGTGCGCGATCTGCGCTCCCTGCGGGTGTGGGGTCGGGGCTTCGTCGAGGGCTGGCGCTCGGACCCAGGGCCGCGCCGACCGATGCGCTGGCGCACGGTCTGGCGGATGACCCGGCTCGGACGCCCGCCGGTGGTGTGACCTGGAGTCCCGGTCAGGGCGTCCCGATGGTGATCCGGGCCCTGAACCCGCCGGTCCCGGTGCCCGGGTACAGCCAGGCCGAACCGCCGCTGGAGCGTCCGACCAGGTCGGCCTTGCCGTCGCCGGTGGCGTCGCCGGCGGCGGAGATCGCGTAGCCGGTCCAGCCGGTGCCGACCTGGCGCCAGCCGGTGAACCCGCCGGTACCGTTGCCGGAGTAGAGCCACAGGCTGCCGTCGGTGCGCCGGGTGAGCAGGTCCGGGTGGCTGTCCGCGTCCCACGCTCCCGGGGCGACGATCGCGTTGAACGCGCCGAAGCCGGTGCCGATCCGGCGCCAGCCGGTGAACCCGCCGGTGCCGTTGCCGGAGTAGAGCCACAGGCTGCCGTCGGTGCGCCGGGTCACCAGGTCGCGGTGGCCGTTGCCATCCCAGTCGCCGACGCCCAGGATCAGGTTGAACGAGCCCCAGCCCGTACCGACCTTCCGCCACGCCTTGAACCCGCCGGTGCCGTTGCCGGAGTAGAGCCACAGGCTGCCGTCGGTGCGCCGGGTGAGCAGGTCGGGGTGCCCGTCGCCGTCCCAGTCCCCAGGCGCGACGAGGCCGTTGAAGACCTGGAAGCCGGTGCCCACCACGGTCCTCGGGTCGTAGCCACCCGCACCGTTGCCGGCGTGCAGCCACAGCCGACCGCTGGTGTCGCGGGCCAGGACGTCGTCCGTGGTCCCGGCGTTCCAGTGGCCGGGCCCGACGATCGCGTTGTAGGTGCTCCAGCCGCCGTTCGACGGGACCCACCAGACCGACTTCAGGCCGGCGGCGCTGGCGAACTGCGAGCCGGTGAGCGTCTTCGACGAGCTGCTGCCGATGAGCACGACCTGGGTGACCCGGCCACCACCGGTGCCGTGCCCGTCGCGGGTCACCGTGACCGAGCGCAGGGTGCCGATCGCGGGGTAGTTCGCCTGGAGGGCGGAGGCGGTGATCGTGTCGGTCCAGTGGTGCGGGTCGCCGGAGGTGCCGGCGCCGTCGTAGGGGTCGGCGAACGCCTTCAGGTACGGGGTCGAGGCGCTGCCGGCCGTCGTCCAGCCGCCGTTGGAGGCGCTGAACTGGGTGAACGCGGGCTTGCCGCCGTAGGTCACCACCCGCCCCGCGGTCGCGCTGACCGCGGAGTTGCTGGTCGCCGCCTCGTAGCCGCGGGTCAACGTGCCGCCCAGGGTGTAGGCGGCGACGCCGCTGAACACCTGGCAGCTGGTCGTGCTGCAGGTGTCGTACAGCGCGCCGGCGGGCTTGCTCGCGCGGTCGTTGAGCGCGTAGCTGCGCGCTGCGACGGCCTGGCTGCGGAGCGCCTCCGTGCTCCAGGACGAGGGCATCTCGGAGGGGACGACGGAGCGCAGGTAGTTGGTCGTCGTGGAGTAGACGACGGTGAGCTGGTTGGGTGAGCTGCCGGTCTGGACGGCCCGGATGCTGCCGCGGTACTCGCGGAGCGCGCCGCCCAGCACCAGCAGGACCGTGCCCGAGGTGCCCGGGCTGAACTGCACGAACGAGTGGTCGGTGGCCCCGCCGACGGTGGCGGTCTTCCAGGTGCCGGTCAGGTACTGCAGCCTCGTGCCGCTCGCGGTGCGCACCGCGCGCCACCGGGTCACCGTCGCCCCGCCGATGCTGGGGGGCAGGTCCGCGATCGTGCCGTGGTCGGTCACCGCGCCGAGGCCGGAGGACCGGGCCACCTCGACGACGTCGTCCGAGTCGGCGTCGACCAGCACGCGCATCGTCGGCTCGGTCTGCGTGGCCAGCGTGGTGCCGGGGTAGTAGAAGGCCATGATCTGCTGGTAGGTCAGGCCCTTCTTGGCCGCACCGTACGCGCCGTACTGGGACATGCCGTGCCCGTGTCCCCACCCGTACCCGTCGACGGCCAGCGAGCCGGAGGAGGGCCACGCCCAGGTGGCCGAGGCGGCCTGCGCGGGCGTCGCCGCGAACAGCCCGGCCACGAGGGCCCCGGTCAGGGCGAGCGCGAGTGCCGGACGGCGCATGGAGGTCCCTTCGTCGGTGGAGTCCCGTCGGACTCCCGTGACCACTGTGGTCTCACCACTGTGGCATTCGGCGGGCCCGGCAGCGGCGTTGAGTTGCTGCGGGCTGGTATTTCGAACTCTTCGGCTGATCGGGTGAACACGTAGACGGTTCGTCGCCGAACCGGCACACTCACACATGCCCCACGCGTCACAGCCGTATCAATTTGAGCATCTGTGTCAAGGGACACGCCGAGACGGTCGAGGGGATCGTCACATCGTTCTTCTGCAAGGGAGTGCCACCATGTCGGGCCGTCACCGCGTACCCGCACCTCGTCAGACCGGGGCTCCGGCCCGCCTGGCGCTGACGGCGACCGCGGTGGCGCTGCTCGCCCAGCCGGTGCTCGCCGAGACCGCGCACGCCGCGGGCACACCGGTGCCCCAGCCGACCAAGACGCTGCCCACCAAGACCGACGTGGTCCCGACGTACCAGGACCAGCGCAGCTGCGACCCGGCGGCCAAGCCCGGCGTCGAGGCGTACGCGCGGATGGTGCTGACGACGTACCGGCAGGGCCACTCGGGCGGGATCGTGCGGGGCTGCGGCATCGGCGCCACCAGCGAGCACAAGGAGGGCCGGGCGTTCGACTGGATGGTCAGCGTCAACAAGCCCGCCGAGAAGGCCGCCGGAGACGCGCTGACCAAGTGGCTCACCGGCAAGGACGCGCACGGCGTGGTCGGCGGCAACGCCCGGCGCCTGGGCGTCATGTACGTGATCTGGAACCGCCACATCTGGAGCACCTACCGAATGGGCGACGGCTGGCGGCCGTACAGCGGCGCGAGCTCGCACACCGACCACGTGCACACGAGCTTCACCTGGGACGGCGCCGAGGAGCGCACCTCCTGGTGGGACGGCTCGGTCACCACGAACGACGACCGCGGGCCGTGCCGGGTCTACAGCGGCCAGCCGGCCCCCGTCTACACGGGCGTGCGGCGCACGACGGCCTGCCCGTCGAGCCTCCCGGCGGCACCCAAGTCCGCCTACGGGATCATCTGGCCCGGTCAGGTCGGCTCGGCCGTCAAGGTGGCCCAGCAGAAGCTGGGCCTGTCCACCGACGGTGTGTTCGGCTCGGGCACCCGCACCAAGCTGATGGGCTGGCAGCGGGGCGTGAAGGTCCCGGTGACCGGCGTCCTGGACAAGCCGACCTGGGCGAAGCTCGTGCCGGCCACGGCCAGCACGACCCCCACGCCGAAGCCGACCCCCAAGCCGACCCCGACCCCGACGCCGGCGCCGAAGCCCGTGACCCTGCCGGCGTCCGCGGCGACCACGACGACGCTCACCCCGTTCAAGGCCCTGGTGCTGCGAACCGGCTCGCGCGGGGCCGGCGTCAGCGCCCTGCAGCACGCGCTCGGGCTGAAGGTCGACGCGGTCTACGGCACCGGCACCGCCACGACCGTGGCGAGGTTCCAGACGGCCAAGAAGCTGCCCGCGACCGGTGTCGTCGACGCCGCGACCTGGAACGCGCTCGAGAAGGCGGCCTACCCGCTGCTGGCCTACCGTCGCACCGTGGTCCGGTCGGGGTCCAAGGGCGCGACCGTGACGGTCCTGCAGACGGCGCTCAAGGTCACGGCGGACGGCGCGTTCGGGGCCAAGACGCTGGCCGCGCTGAAGGCGGCGCAGGTCAGGGGCAAGCTGCCGCAGACCGGGTCCACGGACGTCGCCACCTGGATCGCGCTCGAGCAGCAGGCCTACCCGCTGGGGCGGGTGCTGGTCCCGGTCACGACGACGCCGACCCCGACCCCGACCCCGAAGCCGACGCCGACGCCGAAGCCGCCCACCACGACGCCGACACCTCCCGCGACGTCCGCCAACGTGCTCGCCCGGACGACCACCGTCTCCGCCTACAAGGGCCAGACGCTGCGCCAGGGCGCCAAGGGTGCCGCGGTCAAGGCGCTGCAGAAGGCGCTGGGCATGTCGGAGGTCGACGGCGTGTTCGGTCCCGGTACCGCCGGCACCGTCAAGGCGTTCCAGAAGGTCAAGAAGGTCCCGGTGACCGGGGTCGTGGACCGCCGCACGTGGGACGCCGTCGAGCTGGTCGCGCACCCGTTGCTGCCGTACCGCACGACCGTGCTGCGCCAGGGCTCGACCGGTGCCGCGGTGAAGGCGCTGCAGAAGGCTCTCAAGGTGACGGCGGACGGCGAGTTCGGGCCGAAGACGGCCGCAGCCGTCAAGGCGGCCCAGAAGGCCGGCAAGATCGCGGCGACCGGCACGGTCGCCACCCTCACCTGGGTCACGGTCGAGAAGCAGGTCTACCCGGTGGGCCGTAAGCGCTGGTGACCCGCTCGGCGTCCCACCGTGCCTGCAGCGCAACGGGTTCGGGGATCGTCGCCGCATCCGACGAGGGGCGGACCAGGACCGCCGAACCGCCGGTGCTCCAGGCCGCGAGCAGCGCCAGCAGGACGTCGTCCACGTCCTGGGCGGTGACCGCGACCCGCGCGCCCGGTGGCCAGCCTCGCTCCGTCGCCAGCCCCCGGGCCGCGTCCACCAGCCCACCGGCCGCCCACTCCCCGCCGGCGTGCCGCAGGGCCGGGTCGTCCGGCTCGGGCTCGTCGTAGGGCACGAACACGTCCGGGTGCGACGCGAGGTCGGCGGCCTCGTCGACCACTCCAGCCGGCAGGTCCGCCGGACCTCGGTCCGTCGGCGTCCAGCGCCGCGCCAGTGCGGGCAGCGACACGGCCACCTGCTGCGCGGCCGTGGTCCCGGCGAGCCCGGTGGGTGCGGTGGGCGTGGCGGTGACCCGGACCGCGGCGGCCGGGTCGTCGCCCAGGGACACCACGGCGCCCACCCGCCACACGGCGAGGGCCCAGTAGGTGGTCCGCCAGTGGGCGGGCAGGTCGAGCGCCACGACGTCGCCGCGCTCGACCCCGAGGTCGTCGACGAGCAGGTTCGCGGCCTTGGCCGTCCAGGTGGCCAGCACCCGTGCGGACAGCTCGATCCGTTCGCCGCGGGTCGGGCCGTCGGCGTCGTCGTACCAGGTCAGCCGGGGGCGGGTCCCGTCCTGCGCGACGAGCTCGGCGAGCAGGTGGGCGGGCGTGCTCGCGCTCATCTGCGCAGCGTGGCGCGGAAGTCCTGCACCTGCGCGTAGGTCGGCAGCAGCCCCTGCTCCCGGGCCTGCGACAGCGTGGGCGCCGCCAGGTCCTTCGGGGACATGAGCGGGGTTAGCGCGGTGCCGTCCGGGGCCGTGGTCGGCCACTCGATCGCCAGCTCGGGGCACATCGGGCTCACGCCGTGCTCGCGGCCGGGTGCGTAGGGCGCGGAGCACAGGTAGGCGAACACGGAGCCGTCCCGCAGGGCCATGTACCCGTGTCCCAGGCCCTCGCTCAGGTACAGCGCGGCCCGCTCGACGTCGTCCAGCACGACCGTCTCGTACTGCCCGAAGGTCGGTGACCCGACCCGGATGTCCACGACGACGTCGAGCACCGCCCCGGACGGGCAGGTGACGTACTTGGCCTGGCTGGGCGGGAGCTGCGCGAAGTGGATCCCGCGCACGACGCCCGCCGAGGACGTCGAGATGTTGGCCTGGGCGAGGTTCAAGCGCTGCCCGGTCGCCTCGGCGAACGCCGCCTCGGCGAACCACTCGAGGAAGACCCCGCGGTCGTCGGAGTGCTGGCGCGGCACGATCTTCCAGGCGCCCTCGATGGTCAGCGGCGTGATCTGCATGCTGCGACACTAGCCGGATGGCTGATGGTGCAACGGACCGCTGGCTCGTCGTCGGGGCCGCGGGGATGCTCGGGACGGACGTGGTCGCCGCTCTCACCGCGAGCGGTCGGACGGTGACCTCGGTCGGCAGTCGCGAGCTCGACGTGACGGACGCCGCTGCGTGCGTCGAGCAGGTCGCGGGCCACGACGTGGTGGTGAACTGCGCGGCCTGGACGGCCGTGGACGACGCCGAGACCCAGGAGGGTCCGGCCTTCGCGGTGAACGCGCTCGGCGCGGCGCACCTGGGCATCGCCTGCCGCCGCAGTGGCGCCCGGCTCGTGCAGGTCTCGACCGACTACGTGTTCGACGGGACGGCGAGCGAGCCCTACGCCGAGGACGCGCCGATGGCGCCGCGCTCGGCCTACGGGCGGACCAAGGGGGCCGGGGAGTGGGCCGCCCGGGCCGAGCACGCGGACGTCCTGGTGGTCCGGACCGCCTGGCTGTACGGCGCCGCCGGGCGCTGCTTCCCGAAGACGATCGCGGGGGCGCTCACCCAGCGGGACACCCTGGACGTCGTCGCCGACCAGGTCGGGCAGCCCACGTGGACGGTGGACGTCGCGCGCGTCGTCGTCGACCTGCTGACCCACGAGGCCCCGGCCGGCACCTACCACGCCACGTCGTCCGGTCGCGGCTCCTGGCACGAGTTCGCCCAGGAGGTCGCCCGGGCGGCGGGTGCCGACCCGCAGCGGGTGCGCCCGACCACGTCCGCGGCCTTCGTCCGCCCGGCACCGCGGCCGGCCTTCTCCGTGCTGGGCCACGGCGCGCTGGTCCGCGCCGGCGTCGAACCGATCGGCGACTGGCGCGAGCGGTTCGCGGCCGCCGCGCCGACCGTGCTGGCCTGACCTGTCGGCCGCGGGGTCAGTCGCGGGCCCGTCAGTCCTTGCCGTTGCGCAACAGGCCGAGCAGGTACGAGCCGTAGCCCGACTTCGCGAGCGCCTCGCCGGCGGCGCGCAGCTGGTCGTCGTCCAGGAAGCCACTGCGCCAGGCCACTTCCTCCGGGCAGCCGATCTTCAGGCCCTGGCGGCTCTCGATGACCCGGACGAACTCGCTGGCGCTCATCAGGGACTCGAAGGTGCCGGTGTCGAGCCACGCCGTGCCGCGGGGCAGCACCTCGACGGCCAGCCGGCCCTGCTCGAGGTAGACGCGGTTCACGTCGGTGATCTCGAGCTCGCCGCGGGGCGACGGCTCGAGGGCAGCGGCGATGTCGAGCACGTCGTTGTCGTAGAAGTACAGCCCCGGCACGGCGTAGTCGCTGCGCGGCTCGGCCGGCTTCTCCTCCAACGAGATCGCGCGCCCGGCGGAGTCGAACTCCACGACGCCGTACGCCTGTGGGTCGCCGACCTGGTAGGCGTACACCAGGCCGCCCTCCAGGTCGACGTTCTTGCGCAGCTGGGTGCCCAGGCCCGGCCCGTAGAAGATGTTGTCGCCCAGCACGAGGGCCACCGTGTCGGTGCCGACGAACTCACGGCCGATGATGAACGCCTGGGCCAGGCCGTCCGGGCTGGGCTGCTGGGCGAACGTGATGCTGATGCCGAACTGCGACCCGTCACCCAGGAGCCGCTCGAACTGGGCCGCGTCGTGCGGGGTGGTGATCACCAGGACGTCGCGGATCCCGGCCATGATCAGCATCGACAGCGGGTAGTAGATCATCGGCTTGTCGTAGACCGGGACGAGCTGCTTGCTGACGCCGATCGTCACAGGGTGCAGTCGAGTCCCCGAACCGCCTGCCAAGATGATCCCGCGCATGCGCAGACCCTAGCCGTCTACTGGGAGGTTCGTGACCGTGAAGGTTCTTGTCACCGGAGGTGCCGGCTTCATCGGCTCCCACTACGTGCGGCAGGCGGTCGGCGGTGCTTACCCCGCGCTGGCTGACGCGCACGTCGTCGTCCTGGACAAGCTCACGTACGCGGGGGTGCGGGCGAACCTCGACCCGGTCGCCGACTCGCCGCGGCTGCGCTTCGTGCACGGCGACATCTGCGACGCCGGGCTGGTCGACGAGCTGATGTCCGAGGTCGACGAGGTCGTGCACTTCGCCGCCGAGTCGCACGTGGACCGCTCGATCGCCGGTGCGGCCGCGTTCGTCGAGACCAACGTCGTCGGCACCCAGACCCTCTTGGACGGCGCGATCCGGCACGGCATCGAGAAGTTCGTGCACGTGTCCACGGATGAGGTGTACGGCTCGATCGACGAGGGGTCCTGGACGGAGGACGAGCCGTTGCTGCCGAACTCGCCGTACTCGGCGAGCAAGGCGTCCAGCGACCTGCTGGCCCGCGCCTACCACCGGACCCACCACCTCCCGGTGAACATCACCCGCTGCTCCAACAACTACGGCCCGTACCAGTTCCCCGAGAAGGTCATCCCGCTGTTCGTGACCAACCTGATGGACGGCGAGCAGGTGCCGCTGTACGGCGACGGGCTCAACGTGCGGGACTGGCTGCACGTCGACGACCACTGCCGGGGCATCGAGCTCGTCCGGGACGGTGGACGCCCCGGCGAGATCTACAACATCGGCGGCGGCACGGAGCTGACCAACCGGGAGCTGACGGAGCGGCTGGTCGCCGCGGCCGGCAAGGACTGGAGCAGCGTGCGCCCGGTGGAGGACCGCAAGGGCCACGACCGTCGCTACAGCGTGGACATCAGCAAGATCTCCGCCGAGCTCGGGTACGCGCCGGCCGTGCCGTTCGACGAGGGCCTGGCGGCCACCGTCGCGTGGTACCACGACCACCGCGAGTGGTGGCAGCCGCTGCGGCATGCCTGAGCGCGGCCGGCTGGCCGCCGCGCTGAGCAGGACCGGGTGCGGGCTGGCCACGTGGGTACTGGCCGTGACCGTGCTGGCCGTCCCGCTGGTCGCCGTCGGGGCCTGGGTGCCACCCGTGGCCGCGGTGGTGCTGCTGGTCGGCGCGCTGCCGGCCGTGCTGCTGGCCCGGCGGGTGCCGGTGGCCGACGTGGGGGCCCCCGCGGCGGCCCTGGTGCTGGCCGTCGCGGTCGGCGCCGGGGTGTGGGCCGGTGCGACGCACGCCGAGCACACGGTGCTCCGCCGGGACGCCGGCACCTACGCGTTGTTCGGCCAGCACCTGGCGACGACGCACCAGGGCCGGGTCGACGTGTCGGTCGACGACCTCGGTGGTGCGAAGGTCCTGGCGCTGCCCGGGGTCGGGGTGGGGTCTCCCGGCTTCTACGAGCAGGGCAGCGGTACCGGCACGCACGTCGTCCCGCAGTTCCTGGTGGCCACCCCGCTCTGGCTGTCCGTCGGCTGGTGGCTGGGCGGCTGGACCGGCCTCCTGCTGGTCCCCGCGGTCGCGCTGGGCGCCGCCGTCCTGGCCTTCGGCGCCCTCGCCGTCCGGCTCGTCGGGGGGTGGTGGGGCCTGCTCGCGACCACCGCCCTGGCCGTCTGCCAGCCGGTGCTGCACGCCGGTCGGGCGACGTACTCGGAGCCGTTCGCACTGCTCGTCGCGTGCGCCGGGGCCGGGTTGCTGGTGGCCGCCTGCCGCGCGCTCTCGCCCCGGCTGGCGCTGCTGGCCGGGCTGCTGATCGGTGGCACCGCGCTGGTCCGCGTCGACGCGGTGCGCGAGACCGCGATGCTGCTGCCCGCCGCCGCGCTGCTGGCCACCCGGGGCCGGCTCGAGCGATCGGTCGCGGGACGGTTCGTCCTGGGGCTGCTGGTCGCGACGCTCGCCGCGGCCGCGTCGGCCGCACTGCTCAGCCGGCCCTACCTGGCCTCCATCTCGGCCTCCCTGGTGCCGCTCGCCGCGCTGGCAGTGCTGTTCGCGGTCGGCTCGGCGGCGGTGGTGCTGCTGGCCGGTCGTGGCGTCCGGTTGCCTGACGGGGTGCGCAGCCGGCTGCCGTGGCTGCTGCCCGCCGCGGTCGCCCTGGTCGCGGTGCTGCTGGCCAGCCGGCCGCTGTGGCAGACGGTCCGGCAGAGCGCGGCCGACTCCGGGTCACGGGTGGTCGCGGCCCTGCAGGTCGCCCAGGGGCTGCCGGTGGACGGTGGCCGCACCTACGCGGAGCACAGCCTGCAGTGGGTGGCCTGGTGGGTGGGACTCCCCGCCCTGCTGCTCGCCCTGGTCGGGGCCGTCGGCGCGGCCCGGCGGGTCGCTCGGGCCTGGGCGGACGACGACGAGCTGCCGGCCTGGACGGTGCTGCTCGTCGCGGCCCTGGGGTCGACGGTCCTGACCCTCTACCGCCCCGGCATCACGCCGGACCACCCGTGGGCCGACCGCCGGCTCGTCCCGGTCGTGCTGCCCACCGTGCTGCTGCTCGCAGTCGCCGGGGCCCGCGGGCTGGCGGCGCTGGCCGCTGCGCGCTGGACCGCGGCCGCCGTCCGGCCGGTGCTGGTCGCCGCCGCGGCGCTCGCCATCGTGGTGCCGGGCCTGCTGGCCACCTGGCCGCTGGCCGGCCAGCGGACCGAGCGCGGTGAGCCGGCCGCCGTGGCGCGGGCCTGCGACGCCTTCGGACCGGACGACACCGCCGTCCTGGTCGACAGCCGGGCCGCCAACGAGTGGACGCAGGTGCTGCGCGGAGTCTGCGACGTCCCCACGGTCGTGGTGGCCTCGTCGTCCGCGAAACCGGCCGACCTGGCCACCGTGGTGGCGGTCTCCCAGGCGGTCCTGGGCGCGGGTCGCCGTCCGGTCGTGGTCAGCGCCGGGTCGCCGGATGCGCTGCGCCGGCTCGGTGCGGCTCCCAGCCAGGTCGTGCGGGTGGGCACGGTCGAGGACCAGCGGCTGCTGACCCGACGTCCGGACGGCGATGCGCCGCTGTCGGTCGACCTGTGGCTGGCGCCCGCCACCTGAGCGACCCTGCCTGGCAGTCCAGGTACGCTCATCGCCGACATGACAGAGCACCCGGCCACCCAGGTCATCCCGACGTCCGACGCCCCCGCAACGTCCGAGCTCGAGGCGCCCCAGCCCAAGCCGTACGTCACGGTCGTGCTGCCCGCGTTCAACGAGCAGGACCACGTGATGGCGGAGGTCGAGCGGATCTGTGAGTCGCTGGACGCCAGCGAGTTCAGCTACGAGGTGCTCGCCATCGACGACGCGAGCACCGACGGCACCCTCGCCGTCCTGCACGAGGCCGCGCAGCGGTTCCCGTCCGTCAAGGTCGTGCCGTTCCGGCGCAACGGCGGGTCCGGCACGGCTCGGCGGATCGGGACCACCATGGCCCGCGGTCAGGTCGTGGTCTGGACCGACGCGGACATGACGTACCCGAACGAGCGGATCCCCGAGCTGGTCCGGATCCTGCGCGACGACCCGTCGTACGACCAGGTCGTGGGCGCCCGGACGACGGAGGAGGGCACCCACAAGATCCTGCGGGTGCCGGCGAAGTGGTTGATCCGCAAGGTCGCCGAGCGGCTCAGCAACCAGAAGATCCCGGACCTGAACTCGGGTCTGCGGGCGTTCCGCCGCGAGGTCGCGCTGCCGTACCTGCGGCTGCTGCCCCCCGGCTTCAGCTGCGTCACCACGATCACGTTGGCGTTCCTGCAGAACCAGCACGACATCAAGTACGTGGAGATCCACTACGCCAAGCGGGCCGGCGTCTCGAAGTTCCACTTCGTGCGCGATGCGTACCGCTACATCCTGCAGGTGCTGCGGATGGTCATGTACTTCGACCCGCTCAAGGTCCTGATGCCGCTGGCGCTGTGGCTGGCCGGGATCGGGCTGCTCAAGGGCGTCGTGGACATGGTCCGGCACCCGTTCTACTTCCCGGCGAGCACCGTGCTGCTGGTGGTCAGCGGCCTGATGATCGGCTCGCTCGCGCTGCTGTCCGACCTCGTCGTCCGGTCCCGAGACGGCGTGTGAGACGGCGTGTGAGACGGCGTGTGAGGGTGCGACGGCGCGCATGCGAGTAGCCGTCGTCGGTCCGACGTACCCGCTGAAGGGTGGCGTGGCCGCCCACACCACCGAGCTGGCCCACCGGCTCGAGCAGGCCGGGCACCAGACCCGGCTCGTGTCGTGGTCCCGGCTCTACCCGAAGGCGCTGTACCCGGGCGAGCAGGCGGTGCCGCAGGGCGTCCCCGACCTCGCACCGTTCCCGGCGACCTCGCGGCCGCTGGCCTGGGACCGGCCGGGTTCGTGGTGGCGGGTCGGGCGCTCCTTGCGTGCCAGCGATCCGATCGGCGTCGACCACGTCGTCCTGGTGCACGTGGTGCCCGCGGTCGTGCCCGCTCACCTGGCGCTGCTGCGCGCTCTCGGGCGGGGGACGCCGGTCACCGTGGTCGCGCACAACGTGCTGCCGCACGAGCCGCATCCCGGTGCGGTGCAGCTGGTCCGGGCGCTGCTGCGCCGGGCGGACGCCGTCCTGGTGCACTCCGCCGAGCAGGCCCAGCTGGCCCGCTCGCTGGGGGCGCGCGCGGTGCGCCAGGTGCCGTTGCCGCCGCACCTGCCTGGCGGTGCTGCGCTGCCGCGGACGCCGCACGACCCGCCGGTGCGGCTGCTGGCGCTCGGCATGGTCCGCGAGTACAAGGGCACCGACCTGCTCATCGAAGCCGTGCAGCGGGCCGTTGCCGGCGGGGTCGACGTGCGGCTGACGGTGGCCGGCGAGCTGTGGGGGAGCGCCGGTGATCGGGTGCGCGAGCTGGCGGCGCAGCAGGGGTCGGCGGAGGTCGGCTCGACGGACGTCGTCGGGCTGCGCGCCGGGTACGTGCCCGCGCCCGCGCTGGCCGGGCTGCTCGCCGAGCACGACGTGCTCGCCCTGCCGTACCGGTCCGCGACAGCGTCGCAGAACGCGCTGCTCGGGTTTGCGCACGGCCTGCCGGTGCTGGCCACCCGCACCGGGACCTTCGCCGACGACGTCCGGGACGGGGTCGACGGTCTGCTCGTGCCGCCGGACGACGTGGGCGCGCTGGCCCAGGCCGTCGCCCGGCTGGCGGCGCCCGGTGTGCTCGACCAGCTGCGGGCGGGGGTGCGGGCGCCCGACCTGGACACTCCGTGGAAGCAGTATCTGGACGCTGCGCTGGGCGACGGGCTGGACACGCCGTGACGCGGGGTCGCTGGCTGGTGGTGGTACGGGTCGTGGTGGGTCTGCTCGTGCTGGCGGCCGTGGTGGTCGCGGTCGTCCGGAACTGGGACGCGGTGAGCGCGGACATCGCGCGCGTCTCGGCCGGGGCGCTCGCCCTCTCGTCCGCGTTGGCGTTGCTGTCGTTGGTGTTCACGCTGATCGGTTGGCGGGCGCTGATGGCGGACCTCGGCTCGCCGCTGCCGCTGGGCCCGGCGTCCGGGGTGCTGTTCATCGGTCAGCTGGGCAAGTACGTGCCGGGCAGCGTGTGGACCGTGGTGGTGCAGGCCGAGGTGGCCAGCGCGTTGGGTGTCCCGCGGCAGCGGACGGCGGTGGCCGGGCTGCTCTCGGTGGTGCTGAGTGCGCTGGCAGGGCTAGGGATCGGCATCATCGCGCTGCCCGCCCTGCTGTCGTCGGGCGGGGACTCCAGCTACCTGCTGGTCCTGCTCGTCGTGCCGCTCGGGTTGGCCGTGCTGCACCCCCGGGTGCTGAACGCGATCATCGCCCGGGTGCTGCGCCGGTTCCGTCGTCCCGAGCTCGAGCACCCGTTGTCCGGCAAGGCGATCACGGTGACGATGGCCGCGTTCCTGGCGGCGTGGCTCTGCCTGGGCCTGCACGTGTTCACCCTGGTCGTGGACCTGGGCGGCTCACCCGGGCAGTCCATCGTGCCGGCCGTGTTCGGCTACGCCCTCGCCGCTGCGATCGGCATGGTCGTCGTGCTGCTGCCCGCCGGGATCGGCCTGCGCGAGGCGGTGCTGGTGCTGCTGCTGACGGGGCCGCTGAACAAGTCCGCCGCCGGTGCCGTCGTCCTGCTGTCGCGGTTCATCATCACCGGCTCGGACGTCGTCGCGGCGGCCGTCGGCTGGCTCTACGACCGCAGCCACCACCTCATGAAGGCGCGGCGCGACGCTGCCGCCGGTGACCAGCCGCCCCCTCCCGCGCCCTAGGCTGACGACCGTGCCGAGGACCCCACAGCGCTCCGCCCAGCTCGCCTACTCCGAGCAGATGGCGGCGATGCGCGACGAGGAGAAGCGCCGTCGCAAGGCCGCCAAGATCCTGGCGGTGCTGCGGCACGTGCTGGGGCGCACCGAGTCGCAGGGGCTGACCGGGCTGAGCGTCGTCGACGTGGGCTGCTCGCAGGGCTTCATCGCGGACGAGCTGGCCGGCGCCGGTGCCGCGACGACGTACGGGGTCGACATCGACGTGCCCGGGCTCACGGTCGCGCAGGCGCGGTTCGGCGAGCGGGTGCGGTTCGTCTGCGCGGCGGGGGAGGCGTTGCCGCTGGCCGATCAGTCGGTGGACGTCGCCGTGTTCAACCACATCTACGAGCACGTGGTGGACCCGGACGCCGTGCTGGCCGACGTGCGGCGGGTACTGAAGCCGGACGGCGTGCTGTACCTGGGGCTGGGCAACCGGCTCGGCATCATCGAACCGCACTACAGGCTGCCGTTCCTGTCGTACCTGCCGCAGGGGGCCGCCGACCGGTACGTGCGCGCGTTCGGGCGGGCCGACCACTACTACGAGCAGTACCGCACCCGGCCGGGCCTGCGGACGATGATGGCCGACTGGTCGGTGCTCGACTACACGCTGCCGGTGCTCGCGGCGCCGGACGAGTTCGCGGACGACGGCCAGGTGCCCGGGCCGGTGACTCGCCTGCCCGAGAAGGCGTTGGCCGCCATGCTGCCGCTGCTGCCGACGTACCTGTGGGTCGCGTCGCCGTCGCCGCTGACCGCGCGCGGCCCGGCCCTGCGCGTCCCCCCGCGCCCCGTCTGACCACCCGCCGGCCGACCCTCGTGAGTGTCGCGGCGCAACGCCACTACGCGCCTAGTGGAGTAACGGCACGCAGTCCCAAGCGAATGTCGGACCTGCCGGCCCGTTCTCTACCTCAGGCTGCCGTAGCCTCACCCCATGTTTCGGCGTCAGCGGGACCCTGATCCGACCGGCGACGTCGTCGAGCCATCGACGCGCGGATGGGATGCTGTCGATGCAGCCTGCCGCGGCCTGTACGGCGACCAGGTCCCCAAGCACGTGGGCTACTTCCCGGGCCGGGACTTTGGAAGCGCCCTCCAGGGGTGCAGCGCCTATCGGGTAGACGACTACTGGCACTACGTGACCTATGGCCTGAGCAACATCTTCGACGATGACGAAGGCGATAACGAAGGGCTCAGTGGCTGGGGCTACGAGCTCACCTGGCGTGTCCGAGACGACAGCGCCGAGCCGGGCGCGGCCCCGGCCTGGCCCTTCACGATCCTGCAGAGGATCGCTCAGTGGGCGAGCGAGAAGCCGTTGCTGCTGGACCCGCACGTCCGGCTCCCGCTTGGGGGTCCGGTCACCGGACATCCCGATACTGGCGGCCCGGACACGCCGCTCACCGTCATCGCGCTCGTGGAGGATCCGACCCTCAGGCGGATCAGCACTCCCAACGGCCTCGTGCAGTTCCTGCAATTCGTCGCTGTGACGGAGCACGACTGGAAGGTCATGCAGGACACGGACACGCAACAGGTCCTCGATGGCATGCGGGCTGTTGACGGCCTGCTCATCACGAACGTGGGTTGACCCCAGCGAGACGACACCGGGACCGCAGGGTCGCTGAGACAGCTACCGAAGCCGCCGATGGAGGACGGCCATGTCCTGGCCGGTGGAGTCCGTGAACACCTCGATCAGGTTCCATCCGCACTGCTCGTAGAAGCCCTGGGCCAGGTCGGTGCCGACCCAGGCTTCGGCGATGTGGTGGTCGGCAGCCCAGCGCTCCAGGGAGTCCATCAAAGCTCTGCCGACACCCTCACCGCGGTGATCTCGCCGGACGATCATGCCGGTCACCCACGGACTGGTCTCTCGCCTCTCGTCGAGGTCGTAGACATCCAGGCCGACCGCTCCCAGGACCGCGCCTGCCGCATCATGGGCAACGAGGGTCACCGGCAGATCCGTGCGCCCGGCTTCACGGATCGTGGTCTCGAGCCACCAGGCTGGATCCTCCGACTCAGGCGGGTGCCCCCATTCCTGCCAGCGCATGTCTGCCACTGCTCGCATCGAGGCGGGGAAGTCGGCCAGCAGCCCCACCGTCCACGTCGGGAGGCACGGCTCGGCAGCTCCGCTCTCGTCCACGCTCCGAGCATCCAGCACCCGTCAAGGCGAATACGTCGGCGAGACCCGTGATCCCGGTAGAACCTCACTGTTCCTGGCGCGTGCGCCATCGCCGGACCAAGGCGTCGATGACCTTCGTCGCCTTGGGAGGTGGCTGGGTCGTGAGCTGGGCTCCCGGTGGATCGGGTGGTCGAGCGAGGTCCCAGACCACCTGACCGTCGCGCAGGGTCGCCACTGCCCCGATCGCGTGGGCGTGGCGATGGTGCCGGCCGCAGAGCAGGCCGGCGTTCGCGACCGACGTCGGCCCGCCCCGGCCGAACGGCACCAGGTGGTGGACGTGACACCACGCTGGGGGAGCCCCGCACCCGGGCCAGGTGCAGCCGCCGTCCCGTAGGGAGACCGCGGCTCGCTGCTTCGGGGTGAACGAGTACTGGGCGTCGCCGACGTCGAGCGGGTTGCCGAGGTCGTCGATCAGCACCGGCAGCACCTCGGCCGCGCACGCGATCAGCTGCGTCGCGACGGACGAGAGCGCCGTCCGGTCGACCAGCGTGGCCGGCGCGTCACCCGGCTCGAGCCCGCCCCCGAGCGCGTGGGCGAAGGTCTGGAACGGCACCTGGACGGCGATCCGGTACGGACTGCCGCGCGTCGTGGGCAGCAGGGTCGGGTCGGCCACCGCTGACTCGGCGAGGTGCTGCAGGGCGTCGTGTCGGCGCTGGCCCGGTGTGCGTGAGTCCGGCGTGCCGTCGGCGGCGGCCCTCGGCGCCGACCACGCATCCAGAGCGGTGGACAGGGCCGCACCGGCCTCGGGGGTGAGCGCGCCCGCGACGTGCACCATGCCGGACGGATCTGTCCCGACGGCGAAGGTTCGAGCGCGCAGCCGAGCGTCCTCGTCCCGAGCCAGCCGCTGGTCGGCGTTTGGGTCCAGCCGGTCGCGCAGGTACCCGGCGATGGTGCGCAGCCGCGGCGCGTCGAACGACCCCGCCTGCTCCAGCAGCACCTGCTGCGCCTCGGCCAGCGTGTCGGCGTCCACCACCTCAGCCGGGCAGCTGGGCGGGCTCAGCGCCTCGATGGTGGTCGACACGACGTCGACCTGGTCGGGAGTGATCCGCGCGGACAGCATGGCCTCGCGAGTCGGCGCCAGCTCGGCGGCGACCGCACTCGTGTACAGCCGCTCCGCCCGACGGGCCAGGGCCGATGCCGCGCGAGGGCTGGTCGTCGGCACCTGAGCGCGCAGCCAGTGCTCGAGGCGCGCATGGCCCTGCTGACCGGGAAGACCGCGCGAGGACACCTCGGCCAGGAGCCGGGTGGACTGCGCCTGCGCCAACCGTCCCACCTGGTCCAGGCCGGCCAGCGCCTCGCTCAGCTCACCCTCGCCGGCCTGCCACCCCGGCACCGCGGCGAGCCGCTCCAGCCCCGCGACGACCTGCGCGAGGGCGCTGGACGCCTCGCTGATCGGTGCACGCGGACCTGCTGTCATGCGTCAACCCTAGCGGTGGCCACCGACAGAGCGACTGTGCCGCAACGGATCTGTGGACAACCCGCCGGATGACCGCGTTCAGCTGCTGAGGTCGAGGTACATCACGTGCAGGCCGACGAGCCCGTGCGTGCGCGAGTCGAACGCCTCCGGCACGGTGCCGATGATCGAGAACCCCAACGACTGCCACAGGCGCACGGCCGGCACGTTCGTCGAGACCACCGCGTTGAACTGGATCCCCCGAAAGCCACTGTCCCGCAACCACTCCACGGCGTCCACCGCCAGCGCCCGACCCACGCCGCGACCGCGCGCGGCGGCGTCCACCATGAAGCTCGCCGTCCCGATGTGCGCGCCGCGACCGGGCCGGTTCGGCCCCATCTTGGCTGACCCGAGCACCGCGCCGGACCCGTCGACGGCGACCACGCAGCGCCCCGGCGGGGACTCCAGCCACCACCCGCGCGCCTCTTCCGACGTCAGGTCGAGCGGGTAGGCGTAGGTCTCACCGTCGGCGACGACGGCGGCGACGAAGGGCCAGATCGCCGGCCAGTCCGCCTCGGTCGCCTCCCGCAGGATGACGTCGCCGGACGACGTCACTGCGCGTTCGGCTCCGGAGCCTCGGTGCGCGGGTGGGCGTCGATGAACGTCGCGACCACCTCGCCGGACACGTTGCCGCACAGCTGGCGGTGGCCGGTCTGCTTGGTGTTGTCCTTGGCGTCCGCGGACCAGTGCGACAGGCCGAAGTGCTTGCCCGACGGGAAGGCGCCGTAGGCCGGGTCCCAGGCGCTGACGATGAACTTCTGCTGCGCCTGCGGCTGGTCGTTCGCCTCGCGGCTGATGGCCTTGAGGTCCGAGACCTGCTTCTCGCTCACCGTGTCGTCGTACCAGAGGATCGTGTAGCCGTGCTCGAGGTTGTGCACGAGCGTCTCCATCGCCGGCCGGTCGTCGGCCGTGTAGAACTGCCGCGCCGGGTACTCCGGGGTGACGAAGTGCTCGCCCGACGTCGGCGGCACCGTCGCGTACTTCACGCTGGTCACGTCGGGCTTGTCGGTGCCCGGGCCGACGTGGCTGCCGCTGCCCGTGGTGGGGTCGTCGGTGATCGCGTTGCAGGACGCCGCGGACGCCGAGACGCCGAGCGACTTGAGCTCGCCGCCGGGCACCCGCGAGTCGTCGGTGACGATCGAGAACGTGACGGCCCCGGCGATCGCCAGGACGGCGACCACGGCCACCCCGACGATGATCAGCGAGCGACGACGCTCTGCTGCCTTCGCCTCGCGCTGCATCTGGGCGATGCGTGCCTTGCGGTCCTGGTCGGCCTTCTTGGCAGCCACGTTCGTCCTCGCGGGTCGGGGCGCGACGAAGGGCGCCGCACCGGTGGAGCGGTGGGCGGTGCGCACCGGCTCGTGATTCGGCGACCATTCTAAACGGCGGACCTGAGTGCGGGGGACGCTGTCGGTCACGGGTGGGACACTCTTGCCGTGGTCAGCGCACCGGACGTCGAGAGCACCTGGCGGCCGGGTCGACCGGTCGACCTGCTGGCCACGCTGAGCGTCCTGGTCCGCGGGGGCGCGGACCCGAGCCACCGGCTCACGGCGGACGGCCAACTGTGGCGCGTCTGCCGCACGCCGCAGGGTGCGGCGACGTTGCACCTGCGGGTGCGTGCGGGGGACGTCGAGGCCCACGCCTGGGGGGCGGGGGCCGGCTGGGCAGTGGACGGCGTGCCCGACCTGCTCGGTGCCAGCGACGACGCGAGGGGGTTCGAGCCGCAGCACGACGTGCTGGTCCAGGCCCTGCGACGGCGCCCAGGCTGGCGGGTGCCGCGCACCCGACTCGTGATGGAGGCCCTCGCGCCTGCCGCGTTCGAGCAGAAGGTGACGGGCCAGGAGGCCTTCGCGGGCTGGCGGCGGATGCTGCTGCGGTTCGGCGAGGTCGCGCCCGGGCCGGCGGGGGAGGCAGGCATGAGGGTGCCGCCGTCGGCGGCGCAGTGGGCCGCGGTGCCGTCCTGGGCGTGGCTGCAGGCGGGCGTGGACGGCGCGCGGTCGGCCACGGTGGTGCGCGCCGCCCGGGTGGCCGGCCGGCTCGAGCAGACGCTGGACCTGTCCACCGCGGATGCTGAACGACGGCTGCGCGCCGTCCCGGGAGTCGGTGTCTGGACGGCGGCCGAGGTCCGCCAGCGTGCGCACGGCGACGCCGACGCGGTGAGCTTCGGCGACTTCCACGTGCCCGGCGAGATCGGGCTGGCGCTCACCGGCAACCGGGTGGACGACGACGGGCTGGCCGAGCTCCTGGAGCCCTACCGCCCGCACCGCTACCGGGTGCAGCGCCTGCTGCAGCTCGAGGCGCCGCGCCGGGGCCGCCGGGCCCCCCGGCCCACCCCGCGCTTCCACCTGCCCGTGCGCTGACGGCAGGACGAAGCGCGGCGGGGCTGCCAGGATGCGCTGGTGCGCGTCGTCTACTGCTCGTTCAACGGTCGGTTCAGCGACAACCCGCTGGCCGTCTACGAGCAGCTCAGGACGCGCCCCGGGCTCACCCACACCTGGATCCTCGACCCGGCCCACGCGGACGGGTTCCCGGCTGACGTGCGCACCGTCCTGACCGGCAGCGACGAGGCGAGCGCGGCGCTCGGGGAGGCCGATGCGGTGATCTCGAACCACCACATCACCACCCCGTGGACGAAGGCGGCCGGCTGCCGGTACCTGCAGACCTGGCACGGCACGCCGCTGAAGCGGGTGCACGCCGACATCGAGCACCCCTCGCCGCCGCTGCGTCGGCTGATCGAGCAGTTCGACCGGGACGTCGCGCTCTGGGACGTGCTGACCAACCCCAACGAGGCGAGCAGCGAGCTGCTGGCCGGTGCCTTCCGGTTCGGCGGCCAGGTGCTGACGACCGGGTCGCCGCGCAACGACGTCCTGGTCGGGCCGCAGGCTGACGAGGTCCGGGCGCGGGTGCGCGGTCAGCTCGGTCTCGGGGACGACCGGACTGCGGTGCTCTACGCGCCGACGTGGCGCGACGACCAGGTCGGCAGTGACGGCGACTTCGACTTCGCGTTCCAGCTCGACCTCGACGCCTTCCGCCGGCGCCTGGCCGGGGACGCGGTGCTGCTGGTCCGGCTGCACCCGTTCGTGTCGGGCCGCCTGGCCGGGATCGTGCCGGCGGACGACCCCGACGTGCGCGACGTGTCGTTCCACCCGCAGGTCAGCGACCTGTACCTGGCGGCCGACGCGCTGGTCACGGACTACTCCTCGGTCATGTTCGACTTCGCCGTGACCGGTCGGCCCATCGTGTTCTTCACCTACGACCTGGAGCACTACCGCGATGAGGTCCGCGGCTTCTACTTCGACCCGCGACCGGACGCGCCCGGCCCGATGCTGCGCACCAGTGCGGAGGTGCTCACGGCCCTGGGCGACCTGGACCTGCTGCGGCACAGGTGGTCCGAGCCGTACGCGCGATTCCGCGAGCGGTACTGCGCGCACGAGGACGGCCTCGCTGCGCAGCGGGTGGCGGACCTGGTGATGGCCGGACGCGCGGTCAGCCCGGCGCCGTGACGACGGTCGCCTCGAGACGACCGTCGCGGTACCCGTCGGCCGCGAGCTCGCCGCGCAGGTCCTCAGCCCACAGCGCGACCAGCAGGCGCTGACCGACTGCGCCGCAGGCGAAGGCGTCCCCGTGCAGGGTGCACCCTGCGCCGTCCGCGGCGACGTCCACCTGCACCCGGAAACCGCCGACCAGCGCGACCTGCACGGCACGCCGCACCCGGTGCGACAACGGTTCGGGCAGCACCGACGGCGGCTCGACCGACCCGGGCGGCACCCCCAGCGCGGCCTGCACGGCCTCGACGTGGCCGTAGCGGAACCAGTCCGACCCGCTGTCCCGCAACAGGATCGAGGCGCCCGGCCCCTCGTCGTCCGTGACGAAGGCCGCCAACCCGCGGACGACGGCCGCCGGGACCCCGGACGCCTTGCCCTTGACCAGGTCGGCGGCGGCGGCGACCTCGTCCGCGACGGCCCGCTCGGTGACCTCCAGCGGTTGGCCACCGGCGTCGAGGCTGCCGCGCAGGTCGTCCACCACCACCAGGCCGGCGGCGCCGAGGGCGAAGTCGGTCTGGCCCGTGCGCCAGGCCCGGCCGGCGGTGTCGCTGACCACGACGGCGATCCGCGGCGCCCCGGCGGCCCGCAGCGCGCGCCGCAGCCGCCGGGCCTCGCCGTCGGCGTCGGCGGGCAGCAGCAGCACGGTGCCCGGCGCGGTGTTCGACGCGTCCACCCCGGCGGCCGCCATCACCGGACCCGCAACGGACTCGACCACCTGGGCGAACCCGCGCGGGGTCCGCCGTCCGGCCACCACCCGCACCGACTGCGCCCGGACGACGTCCTCGCGGTCCGCGGCGTCGGCCACCAGCCCGAGGGCCTTCGAGACGATCTTCGACGACACCACCAGCACGTCCCCGTCGGCCAGGTCACCGGCGGCAGCGAGCAGCAGGCCGGCCAGGTCGTCCCCGGCAGCGATCTCGGGCAGCCCGGGTAGGGCCCGGACGGACAGCTCCGCGGGAGTCAGCGCGCCGTCACGCGCTGGCACGGTCGCCTTGCAGCTCGACCGCCAGGTCGAGCGCCGCACCGGCGATCGCCGCGGCGGCGTCGACGTCCGACATGAGCAGCGGACGCGAGCGCACCGCGAGGCGGGCCGGCCAGGCGGCCTCGGCGTCCGCGGTGTCCACCAGCCAGCCGTCCAGGAAGTCCTCGTACAGCCCGGCCACGGCGAGCGCCGTGGTGTCGACGCCGATCGCGGCCAGGCAGGCGTCGGCGTGCCCGCGCACGGGCCGACCGCCGATCAGCGGGGACACCCCGACGACCGGAGCGCGGGTGCCGCGAACGGCGTCGCGTACCCCCGGGACGCCGAGCACGATGCCGATCGAGACCACCGGGTTGCTCGGCGGCAGCAGGACGACGTCGGCGTCCCGGATCGCCTCCAGCACACCGGGTCCGGCCACCGCCCGCTCCATACCGACGGCGACGATCTGCTGGGCCGCGATGGCCGCCTGGTGGCGCACCCACCACTCCTGGAAGTGGATGGCCCGTCGGCCCTCGTCGTCCTCGATCACCACGTGCGTCTCCACCGACTGGTCGGTCATCGGCAGCAGCCGCACACCCTGCTCGGGCAGTCCCCAGCGGGCGCACAGCACCTCGGTCACCTGGGACAGCGGCATCCCGAGCCCGAGCAGCTGGCTGCGCGCGATGTGCGTGGCGAAGTCGCGGTCGCCGAGCCCGAACCACTGCGGCTGCGCACCGTAGGCGGCGAGCTCGCCCTGCACGGTGTGCGTCTCGCCCTCCCGACCCCAGCCCTGCGCGTCGTCGATGCCGCCGCCGAGGGTGTACATGACGGTGTCCAGGTCCGGGCAGACCCGCAGCCCGAACAGGGTGATGTCGTCGCCGGTGTTGCCGATCACGGTGACCTCGGTCGAGCGCCGGTCGGCGTCCGGTGAGGAGTGCAGGTGGGCGAGCAGGCCGCGGACGAAGCGGGCGCCGCCGACCCCGCCGGCGATGGCTGTGATGCGCATGCGCGAAGTGTCTCAGCCGGCCGGACAGGTGTCGCAGCGGCCCGTTCACCCGTTCGGGCGTATCTGCGGACCAAACGCTGAATATCACCGACCGGCTTGACGAGAGGGGTATGACACGCGTGTAATTCCAGGCATGTCATGGTGCCCTCGGGGAGGGGGCGGCAGGCATCGAGGGTCGAGGAGGGGCCGTGAACCAGCTGAACGCAGCGACTGCACCCAGCGTCATCGGACGGCAGCGTGGCACGGAGGACTTCCCCGGTATCGACCACCCGCCCGCGGGCGAGGACTTCGACGCGTTCCTGCGTCGCGAGGCCTCGGTCGTACCGGTCGCTCCGGTGACCTTGGGCTCGTTGGAGATGCCGAACCTGCTCGAGCTCGCCGATGGTGGCGACGCCGAGCTGTCCTGGCAGGAGCGCGCGCTCTGCGCGCAGACGGATCCGGAGGCGTTCTTCCCCGAGAAGGGCGGCTCGACGCGCGAGGCCAAGAAGGTCTGCGTGTCCTGCGAGGTGCGTTCGGAGTGCCTCGAGTACGCGCTCGCCCACGACGAGCGGTTCGGCATCTGGGGCGGGTTGTCGGAGCGTGAGCGTCGGCGGTTGAAGAAGCAGGCGGTCTGATCACTCTCACCTCGCCTGCTCGACCCGACGGCGCTGCCACCCTCGCCCGGCCGGCAGCAGCGCCGGGGCTGGGCCGCGTCCTGGCGGTGCTCGTCGTGCACGACGGCGCACCGTGGCTGCCACGCGTCCTGGCCGCGCTGGACGAGCAGACCCGCCCGCCCGACCTGGTCGTCGCGGTCGACACGGGCTCCACGGACGGCTCGCCGGCCCTGCTGGGCGCCGCCTTCGACGACGCCCAGGTCGTCACGGCGGCGCGGGACACGGGCTTCGGCGACGCCGTGGGCCGTGCGCTCGAGCACGCGCAGCAGCGCGGCGACCTGGATGGCGTGGGCTGGATCTGGCTGCTGCACGACGACAGCGCCGCCCAGCCGCGGGCGCTCGAGCAGCTGCTCGCGGCGGCCGGCACGTCGGCGTCCGTCGGTGTCGTCGGCGCGAAGCTGGTCGACTGGGACGACGCGAACCGGCTGGTCGAGGTCGGGCTCACGGTCGGCCGTGGTGGCCGGCGCGACACGGGCGTCGACGGCATCGAACGCGACCAGGGCCAGCACGACCACCGCGGCGACGTGCTCGCCGTGCCGTCGGCCGGCATGCTGGTGCGCCGCGACGTCTGGGACGAGCTCGAGGGCTTCGACCCGGCCCTGAAGCTGATGCGCGACGACATCGACCTGTGCTGGCGCGCCCAGCTGGCCGGGCACCGGGTGCTGCTCGCGCCGAACGCCGTGGTGGCCGACGCGCAGGCGGCGACGAACGGGCTGCGCGAGGTGCACGCCGAGGCCGGCGCGCTGCGCCGGGTCGACCTCCGGCACGGCCAGCACGTGGCGCTGGCCCGCTGCAGCTGGTGGGCCGTGCCGTTCCTGCTGTGCTGGCTCGTGCTCCTCTCGGCCGGCCGGGCCATCGCGCTGCTGGCTGCGAAGTCGCCGCGACGGGCCTTCGACGAGGTGCTGGCGACCGGCGTGGTGCTGATCGCGCCGTGGCGCTGGCTCGGCTCGCGCTGGCGCTCGCGCGGACGTCGCCGGGTGCCCGGCCACAGCCTGTCCAGCCTGCTGACGCCCCGCTCCGCGCCGCTGCGTCGGGCCGGTGACGTGGTCAGCGCCTGGGCCGCCACGGAGCCGCCGGTCAGCACGCACGCTGGTCCGGACGCCGGACTGCACACCGTCATCGACGAGGTGGCCGACCCGGCGGACCTTGCGCCGCTCACCTGGCCGAGCCGCGTGGTGCGGCACCCGCTCACCTGGGTCGTGCTGGCCCTGGTCGCCGCGACGGCCGTCGCCTGGCGACGGCTCGGCGACGCGCTGCTCGGCTCGGCCACGCTCACCGGCGGCGAGCTGCGGCCGAGCCCGGCCGGCGCCGTCCAGCACTGGCATGCCGGGCTGGACGCGGTGCGCGGTCCGGGCCTGGGCACCGAGCAGCTCGGCTCACCGGCCGCCGTCCTGGACGCCGGCTGGATCCGGCTCGTCGAGACGGTCGCCGGTGCCGCGGCACCCGCTCGCTCGCTGACCCTCCTGCTGGCGGCCGCGCCGGTGCTGGCCGCGATCGCCGCGTACGTCGCGGCCGGGATCGCGACCCGCTCGCGCTGGCTGCGGGCCTGGGCGGCGCTCGCCTGGGGCGCGGCACCGCTGCTCACCGCCGCCGTCACCCAGGGGCGCGTCGGGCCGGTAGCCATCACGATCGTGCTGCCGCTGGTGGCCGCCGCGCTGGCCCGAGCGCTGTCCCCGGACAAGCCCGGCCGGCTGACCGCCACCTTCGCCGCGGCGCTCGGCATCGCGGTGGTCGGTTCCGCCGTTCCGCTGCTGGGTGCGGTCGGGGTGGGCATCGGGCTGCTGGGCGTGCTGCTCGCCCGGGGTGCGCGCTGGCGCGCCCTGCTGGTCGCCGTGCTGCCGGTGGCCCTGCTGGGGCCCTGGGTCACCGAGATCGTCGCCGACCCGCGCCTGCTGCTGGCCGGCCCGGGCGCGGTCGCCGACCCCGCCCCGGTGTCGCAGGTGGGGGACGGGCTGAACATCTGGCAGGCGTGGACGGACGTCCTGCGCCTGCACCAGGGTTGGCCGCTGTGGACGGTGGCCCTGTGGCTCGGCCCGCTGACTGTGCTGGCCACGCTCTCGCTGCTGCGCGGCGGACGTCGCGGTTGGGCGGTCGCGGCGCTGGGCTGGCTCGCGGTGCTCGGGCTCGCGCTCGCGGTGCTGGCACCGTGGGTGCAGGTGAGCCGGCCCGGGCAGCAGGTCCTGACCGGCTGGTCCGGGACCGGCGCCCTGCTCGCCCTGCTCGCGCTGCTGGCCGCACCGCTGGTGGCGGCCGACGGGCTGCAGTCCCGGCTGGCCCGCTACGGCTTCGGCTGGCGGCAGCTGCTGCTCGGCCCCGTCGTGCTGGTCGCGGTCCTCGCGCCGGTGGTCGCCGTCGGGGCGTGGGCCTGGGAGGGCGCCGACGGTCCGCTGCAGACCACGAGAGGCACCGGCCTGCCCGCGGTGGCCGCGGACGCCGCCTACGGCCCGCTCGCCGTCCGCACCCTCGTGCTCGCCGCGGAGGACGGGCAGATCACCTACCGGCTGGACGGCGGCGAACCCGGTGCCGTCGCGCGGGACGTCCGCGCCCGGGCCGGAGCGGACGAGCGCGCCACGGCGGACCCGGTGCGGCCCGTGGCGGCCGCCCTGGCCAACCCCGACACCGCGCTGCCCGGTCCGGGCACGGTGGCGTCGCTGCGCCAGCTCGCCGTCGGCTTCCTGCTCGTGCGCGACCCGGCCCCGGCGCAGCTCACGGAACGCCTGGACGCCACCGCCGGGCTGGCCCGGATCGGTCGCTCGACCGACGGCCAGCTCTACCGGGTCGGCTCCGGCGGCCTGGACTCCACCGCTCGCGCCCAGCTGGTCTCCGCGGCCGGCGCCTCGCTGGCGGCGGTGCCGACGTCCGGGCCGCACGCGGCGGTCGACACGACGATCCCCGCGGGTCGCGCGGGGCGGCTCCTGGTGCTGTCCGAGGCGCCGTCCGACCTGCGGCACGCCGAGCTGAACGGCATCCCGCTGCGGGTGGCCGGTGCCAGCGCCGTGACCGGCTGGCGTCAGGCGTACGTCCTGCCGACCCACGGCGGGCACCTGGTGGTGCGGGCCGACGACCAGACGGTGACCCGCTGGCGGTGGGCCGAACTCGCTCTCGTGCTGCTCGTCGGCCTGCTCGCCCTGCCGGTCCGTCGTCCGAACGGGGAGCTGCGATGAGGCCCGGCCGCTGGGCGGCGCTGGCCGCCAAGGTGGCCGTCCCGGTGCTCGCGGTGGGCGTCGTGGCGACGGCCCTGATCGTGCCCGCCGCCGTGGCCAGCCAGCCCGGCCCGGCCCGAACGCGCACCCCGCAGGCCGTCCCGGTCGACGCCGTCGACCTGGTCTGCCCAGGTCCGGAGACGATCGGCGTGCGCGGCGCCGACCCGGCCCAGGCCCCGGCGCCCTCGCAGGTCTTCGCCGCAGTGCCCCCGTCGTCCCTGCTGCCCGAGCCCGGCCGCGGGTCGTCGTCCGGGTCGCTGACGATCACCGCTGGCACGAAGCAGCTGGCCACCACCCAGCTCGGCGCCGATGCGGGCACCTCGCTGGCGGCCGGCCAGACCGCGCCCGCGTCCCCGGTGGTGCAGGCCCGTGGTGCGGCGGCTCCGGGGGTCATCGCCGACCAGCTGACGGCGGTCCCGCAGGGTGACCTGCGCGGTCTGAGCACCGCGCCCTGCACGGTCCCCGCGGACGACGTGTGGCTGGTGGGCGGTGGGTCCGAGCAGGGCCGCCGCGGCCGTCTCGTCCTGTCCAACCCGCACGACGCCACGACCGAGGTCAGCGTCGACGTGCTCGGCGCGGACGGACCCGTGGCCAGGACGCCGGGCAGCACCGTCGCCCTCGCTCCGCACGCCCGCACGGTGCTGCTGCTCGACGCGCTGGCTCCCGGGGTCACGTCCCCGGTGGTGCACGTGCGCAGCAGCGGTGGCTCGGTGGCCGCCGTGCTGAACGACTCCTGGCTGGACGGCCTGACCGCGCTGGGCTCGGACGACGTCGTCGCGGCGCTGCCGCCGGCCGAGAAGGTCGTCGTACCGGGCGTGCGGCTCGGGCTGGGCGCGGTCCTGCGGATCGCGGTGCCCGGCGCGGCGGAGGCTGTGGCCCAGGTGCACCTGATCGGCGAGAAGGGTGCCGTCGACCTCGGTGACGCCGGTGTGGTGCGGGTCGCGGGCGGCTCGTCGCACGACATCGACCTGTCGAAGGTGCCGTCCGGCGCCTACGCGATCCAGGTCGACGCGGACGAACCCGTGCTGGCCGGTGCGATGGTGCACTCCTCGCTGTCACCCGCGGGCGGGGACCTCGTCTGGTCGGCCTCCAGCGACGCGGTGACCTCGTTGACCGGCATCGCGCACGCGGTGTCGGCGCCGGGCTGGACCGTCGACGTGGTCCTCAGCGCCCCGGACAAGGCCGCCTCGCTGGACGTCGTCACGGTGCAGGCGGACGGCAGCGCCGTCAGTACGCCCGTGGACGTCACGGCCGGCACGACGCGGGTGGTCCCGGTCGCCGGCACGAGCGTCTGGCTGAAGGCCAAGGCGGGCAGCGGGCCCTGGTACGCGGCCCGCTCCACCATCGTGCGGATGCCTGGGATCGAGCTGGTGAGCTCGGCCCCGCTGCGCCAGCTCGCGCCGCTGACCCGGGTGCCCGCCGACGTCGCCGCCGCGGCCGACTGAGCCGCCGGACCCCACCAGCAGGACCGAACCCCCTGGCTCAGTCGTCGGCCAGGCCGGGGTCGATCTGGCCGGGGTCGAGGTCGAGCAGGTGCGCCACCTGCTCGACGACCACCTCGTGCACCAGGGCGGCGAGCAGCGACCGGTCGGGGGCCCGGGTCTCCAGCGGCCGGCGGTAGACCACCACGCGGGGCGGCAGCGAGCCCTGGGCCGGGAAGAGCCGGCCGAGTGGGACCTCGCCCCGCTCCCACGGCGCCGGGTCGCTCGGCGGGACGTCCTCGACCGCGAACTCGACGCCGTCCAGCTCGCGTCCCCAGCGCTGCTCGAGGCGTTCGGCGGCGTCCAGCACCAGGTCGTCGAACTGGGTGCGGCGAGTGCGGTGGGCCGGGAGGTCGGTCGGGGCGAGCGGTCCGCGGAGCCCGCGCCCACGGCGGTCCCGGCGGCGAGGCGCGGGACGCGGCGGGTCGTCGGCGGGGGAGGGCCGGCGCAGCACCTGGTCAGTCTAGGCGGCGGGACGACGACACGGCGCCGGCACGTCGGGCAATCCCCGGTCCGGTCGGCGCGAGCGGGTAGCGTCGAGTCTCGTGAACCCCATGCGTCGGTGCACCCGCCCTGCGTGCACCCGCACCGCGGTGGCGACCCTGACGTACGTGTACGCCGACTCCACTGCCGTGCTCGGGCCCCTGGCGACGTACGCCGAGCCGCACTGCTACGACCTGTGCAGCGAGCACGCCGAGCGGCTGACGGCTCCGCGGGGGTGGGAGGTCATGCGCCTCGCCCCGCAGGTCGAGGCGATCGGTCCGAGCGACGACGACCTGCTCGCGCTGGCGAACGCGGTGCGCGAGGCCGCCCGGCCGGTCGCGCCGACGGCCGTGCCGACGAGCGGCACCGTCGAGGTGGGACGGCGAGGCCACCTGCGGGTGCTGCGCGACCTCGACCAGGCCTGAGAAGCAGTGTCCGATTTGTCGGGACACGCCGGGTGCTCAAGTTCTTTCGAGTCGTGGACGAAGTCATGGTGGTCGCGCTCCCACGGCGACCTGCCCGCAACGTCGCTCGGAAGGTTCCCCTGATGCCCCGCTCCGCCGCTGCCCGCCCGTCCCTCCCGCTGGGCTCGCTGACCCAGCGCGACGCCCGCACCGCGTCGTCCTGCTTCGACTGCTCGTCCCCGCGCGTCACCTCGCTGTCGATGAACCTGACGGACGGCACCCCGGTCGACTTCACCTCGTGCCGCGTCTGTGGCCACAAGAGCTGGAGCCACGAGGGCGTCGAGCTCACCGTGAGCGACGTCATCGAGCGGACCCGCAAGGTCTCCTGACCCGCACCTGGGCACCCGGCTAGGCTTGCCGGATGCCCAGCCTCGCGTCCATCGTCAAGGCCTACGACGTCCGGGGGCTGGTCCCCGACCAGCTCGACGAGGACGTGGCCCGCGCGCTGGGTCGCGCGTTCGGGCAGGTGGTCGCCGACGACCCGTCCGGCACCGCCGTGGTCGGCCACGACATGCGCGACTCCTCGCCGGGCCTGGCCGCCGCGTTCGCCGACGGGCTCCGCACGACCGGCCGGGACGTCGTCCTGGTCGGGCTCGTGTCCACCGACGCGCTGTACTACGCGTCCGGCGCCCTCGACGCGCCCGGCGCGATGTTCACCGCCAGCCACAACCCGGCCCAGTACAACGGCGTGAAGCTGTGCCGGGCCGGCGCGCGACCGGTCGGGCAGGACTCCGGCCTGGACGACGTCCGCCGGTTCGCCGAGGAGTTGCTGGACGGCGACGCGAGTCCCGCCGAGGTCACCGGCGCGCTCAGCCACCGCGACGTGCTCGCCGACTACGGCCGGCACCTGCGCGGGCTCGTCGACCTGGCCGCCATCCGCCCGCTCAAGGTCGTGGTGGACGCCGGCAACGGCATGGCCGGTCTGACCGCCCCAGCGGTGCTCGGCACCGACGCCGGACTGGACCCGCTGCCGCTGGAGGTCGTCCCGCTGTACTTCGAGCTCGACGGGTCCTTCCCGAACCACGAGGCCAACCCGCTCGAGCCCGCCAACCTGGTGGACCTGCAGGCCGCCGTCGTCGAGCACGGCGCCGACCTGGGCCTGGCCTTCGACGGCGACGCCGACCGCTGCTTCGTGGTCGACGAGCGCGGGGCACCGGTCAGCCCGAGCGCCGTCACCGCACTGGTGGCCGCCCGCGAGATCGCCGTGGACCAGGCCCGCGGGGGCAACCCCACCGTGATCCACAACCTGATCACCTCACGCGCCGTCCCGGAGCTGGTCGCCGAGCTGGGGGCGCGGTCGGTGCGCACCCGGGTGGGTCACTCGTTCATCAAGGCGCAGATGGCCGAGCACGACGCGATCTTCGGCGGCGAGCACTCCGCGCACTACTACTTCCGCGACTTCTGGTTCGCCGACACCGGCATGCTGGCCGCGATGCACGTGCTCGCCGCGCTGGGTGAGCAGCCGCTGCCGCTGTCCGAGCTGGCCGTGGACTACGAGCGCTACGCCTCCTCCGGCGAGCTCAACAGCACGGTCACGGACGCCGCCGCGCGCACCGAGGACGTGCGGCTCGCCTTCGCCGGCGACGTCGTCGAGGACCACCTCGACGGCCTCACGCTCACCTGCGACGGGCCTGACGGCCGGCTCTCGTGGTCGCTGAACCTGCGGGCCAGCAACACCGAGCCCCTGCTGCGGCTGAACGTCGAGGCCGCCGACCGCGCGACGATGGAGCAGGTTCGGGACCGGGCACTGGCGCTCATCCGGGCCTGACCTGGCAGGCTGTCCCCCGTGACGACGCCGAACACGATCGAGCCGTGGCTGCGCGAGATCCTGCGCTGCCCGAAGTGCCACGCCGAGGTGCGGGACGACACCGGCCCCACCGGTGGTCCCGAGCTCGTCTGCACCGGGGCGGACTGCGGGCTCGCCTACCGGGTGGACGACGGCATCCCCGTGATGCTGGTCGACGAGGCCCGGCCCCCGTCGACCTGATTGGTGGGCACCTGATGGACAGCGAGCTGCTGGACGACGCCGAGGCCATCGCCGCCGGCGACCCGAGCGGCGTGCTGCGCGCGCTGGCCACCGCCGGCGCGCAGGTCCGGGCGTCCGTGGTGCGCGGGCACGAGGCCGGGGTCTCCAGGATCGGGGACGGTGACCGGCCGCGGTCGGTGCTGGTCGCGTCGCTGGGCGGCTCGGCCATGGTCGCCGACGTCCTCGCGCTGCTGGCCGGGGCCGGCGCGCCCATCCCGGTGACCGTCCGCCGGGGGCTGCCGCTGCCCGGCTGGATCGGCCCGCTGGACCTCGTGGTCGCGGTGTCGCTGTCCGGGCGGGCCGGGGGGCCGCTGGCCCTCGCGGCCGAGGCCGGACGGCGCGGGGCCCGGCTGCTCACGGTCGGCGCGCCGGGTTCGCCGCTGGCCGATGTCTGCGCGCAGGCGCGGGGCGTGCACGTGCCGGTGCAGAAGCCGCACGAGCCGGGGCGCTCGCCGGCTGGCGCGAGCTCGCGCACCGCCTTCTGGTCGCTGCTGGTGCCCGTTCTGCAGGCCGCGTACGCCCTCGGCATGGCCGACGTCGACGACGCCCTGCTCGGCCGTGTCGCGGACCGCCTGGACCGTGAGGCTGAGTCCGCCCGTCCGGGGTCCGAGTCCTTCGTGAACCCGGCCAAGGTGCTGGCCGTCCAGCTGGCCGGGTCGGTACCGGTCGTGCTCGGCGACGGCCTGGTCACCGGCGTCGCCGCCCGCCGCGCCGCCGCGATGCTCGCCCGCACCGCCCGGACGCCGGCCGTGCACGGCTCGCTGCCGGACGACGCCAGCGAGGTCGTCGCGACGTTCGACGGTCCGTTCACCGGCGGCGAGCAGGACGTGTTCGCCGACCCGTTCCTGGACGGTCCGACCGGTCCGAGCCTGCGGCTGCTGATGCTGCGCGAGCCGCCGCCGGACCCCGCCACCGACGGGCAGGACGCCTTCGAGGCCGCCGCGCTCGCCGACCGGGTCCGCGGGCTCGCGGAAGAGGTCGGGGTCGCGGTCAGCGAGGTCACGGCCGACCCAGGTCACCCCGTCGAGCAGCTGGCCGGCCTCGTCGCGCGCACCGACTTCGCCGCGGTCTACCTGGCCATCTCGCTCGGTCTGGATCCCGGCCTGTCCCCGCACGTGGCCGACCTGCGCGACGCGCGCTGAGACCCTTCTCGCACCGCCCGTTCCGGGCACCGGCTCGACGACCCCAGGAGAACCCGAATGTCAGCAGGCGGCGGTACCAAGGCGATCGTCGCGGCGCTCGCCGCGAACCTCGGCATCGCGGTCACCAAGTTCGCCGCGTTCGCGCTGACCGCGTCGAGCTCGATGCTGGCCGAGGGGATCCACTCGCTGGCCGACTCCGGCAACCAGGTGCTGCTGCTGGTCGGTGGCAAGCGGTCGAAGCGCGGCGCCACCCCCGAGCACCCGTTCGGCTTCGGCCGCGAACGGTACGTCTACGGCTTCATCGTCTCGATCGTGCTCTTCTCGATCGGTGGCCTGTTCGCGCTGTACGAGGCGTACCACAAGTGGCACGACCCGCACGGCATCGATGCCTGGCGGTGGGTGCCGATCGTCGTGCTGCTGGCCGCGATCGGGATGGAGTCCTACTCGTTCCGGACGGCGATCCACGAGTCGAACGAGGTGCGGGGGGACCGCAGCTGGGTGCAGTTCGTCCGGACCGCCAAGGCACCCGAGCTGCCGGTCGTGCTGCTGGAGGACCTGGCCGCCCTGATCGGGCTGGTGTTCGCCCTGTTCGGCGTCTCGATGACCCTGGCTACCGGGAACGGCCGCTGGGACGCCGCGGGCACGGCGATGATCGGGCTGCTGCTCGTCTCGGTCGCGTTCGTGCTGGCGGTGGAGATGAAGTCGCTGCTGCTCGGCGAGGCCGGGACGGTCGAGAACGTGCGTGCCATCGAGGCGGCCCTGCTGGGCGAGGGGGTGGACTCGGTGATCCACATGAAGACGCTGCACCTGGGCCCGGAGGAGCTGCTGGTCGCGGCCAAGATCGAGGTCGCGGCGACCGACTCGGCGTCCGACGTCGCGCTGGCGATCGACGCGGCCGAGCGGCGGGTGCGCGCCGCCGTCCCGATCGCCCAGGTCATCTACCTGGAGCCGGACATCCGCCGTCCCGCTGACACCCCCCAGCCGTGACCCGTTCGCGTGCTCTCGGCAGCAGGTGAGGCCACCGGAACGCGGCACGAGTGCAGGGCGGAGCGCGCCGGCGGCGACCGGGTGCCGGCCCCGGACGCGGTAGGGTGGGTGCCGTTCCGGCGTCGGTGATGCCGCAGGCCCAGAGGGGCCGCGCCGGGTGCGAGCGCACCGGTCCTGTGGGCCGGTCCGTTCCTCGTACCCGATGACGCACCCGATGAAGCACGGCAACCGAAAGGCACCCCATGACGTTCGACTACCAGGTCCGCGACCTCGCTCTCGCCGAGGCCGGCCGCCACCAGATCCGGCTGGCTGAGCACGAGATGCCCGGTCTGATGTCCCTGCGCGAGGAGTTCGGCCCGACCCAGCCGCTGGCCGGGGCCCGGATCGCCGGCTCGCTGCACATGACCGTGCAGACCGCCGTCCTGATCGAGACCCTGACCGCCCTCGGCGCGCAGGTCCGCTGGGCCTCCTGCAACATCTTCTCCACCCAGGACGAGGCCGCCGCGGCCGTGGTCGTCGGCCCGCAGGGCACCGTCGACGACCCGCAGGGCGTGCCGGTCTTCGCCTGGAAGGGCGAGACCCTGCCCGAGTACTGGGACTGCACGGTGAAGATCCTGTCCTGGCCGAACGGCGAGAGCCCGAACATGATCCTGGACGACGGCGGCGACGCGACGCTGCTCGTGCACAAGGGCAAGGAGTTCGAGGGCGCCGGCGCGGTGCCCGAGACGACCGAGGCGGACTCCGAGGAGTACCGCGTGATCCTCGACGTCCTGCGCGCCAGCATCGCCAGCGAGCCCACCAAGTGGACGACCATCGCCGACGGCATCCAGGGCGTCACGGAGGAGACCACGACCGGCGTGCACCGGCTCTACCAGCTCGCCGAGGCCGGCGAGCTGCTGTTCACCGCGATCAACGTCAACGACTCGGTGACCAAGAGCAAGTTCGACAACAAGTACGGCTGCCGGCACTCGCTGCTCGACGGCATCAACCGCGCCACCGACGTCCTCATCGGCGGCAAGGTCGCGCTCGTCGCCGGCTTCGGCGACGTGGGCAAGGGCTGCGCCGACGCGCTGCGCGGGCAGGGCGCCCGGGTGATCATCACCGAGGTCGACCCGATCTGCGCGCTGCAGGCCGCGATGGAGGGCTACCAGGTCGCCCGCCTCGACGACGTGGTCGGCGACGTCGACATCTTCGTCACCACCACCGGCTGCTACGACGTCATCACCGCGGACCACATGTCGCGGATGAAGCACCAGGCCATCGTCGGGAACATCGGCCACTTCGACAACGAGATCGACATGGCCGGCCTGGCCCGGGTGCCCGGGGTGAAGCGCACCGAGATCAAGCCGCAGGTGCACGAGTGGACGTTCGACGACGGCCGCTCGATCATCGTGCTGTCCGAGGGTCGCCTGCTGAACCTCGGCAACGCCACGGGTCACCCCAGCTTCGTCATGAGCAACTCGTTCTCGAACCAGACGATCGCCCAGATCGAGCTGTTCACCCGCGGCGAGGAGTACCCCCTCGGCGTGCACGTGCTGCCCAAGCACCTGGACGAGAAGGTCGCCCGGCTGCACCTGGACGCCCTCGGCGTCCAGCTCACCGAGCTGTCCAAGGCCCAGGCCGAGTACCTCGGCGTCCCGGTCGAGGGCCCGTACAAGCCGGAGCACTACCGCTACTGAGCCGTTCCGGAGCGAGCCCCGGCTCGCTCGACGTCGGCTGGCCACCCCGCGCGGGTGCGCCGTCCAGACCTTCGGGTCAGGGGCGGCGCACCCGCGCGAGTGCGTTCTCGACCGAGTCGGTGGCGGCCAGCCGCTGGCGCCGGTGCTCGTCCCGGGCCAGCCGGACGACGTCCCGGGCCCGTCGCTCGGCGAGCACGGCCGCCAGGAACGCCTCGGGGTGGGTGCCCGCCGGTGCCGGCGGCGCGACGTGCGCGGTGACGGCCGCGGCCAGCGATGACGCCAGCTGGGACCGGGCGCCCGCGTGCATCCCCGGTGCGCGGCTGAGGAACTGGCGCACCGACAGGGCGAGCCCGTCGGGCAGCCGGCCGATGTCGGCGTGCCGGGCCCAGCCCGCCAGCTGCGGCGGCATCTGCGCCATCACGGACGTCGCGCGCGCCGGCCGCTCGCGCACCACGTAGGTGCCGGCGGCCAGGTCGCCGAGCCGCTTGCCCTGGGCGCTGAACAGCGAGCACAGCAGCGCCGGCACGCCCCAGAAGACCCAGATCTCCACGAAGCCGACCAGGCCGCGCACCAGCGCGTGGCGCAGCCGGATCGGCCCGCCGTCGTCCCGCACGGCGCGCATCCCCATGACCAGCTTGCCGAGCGTGCGGCCGCGGGTCAGCGTCTCCGTCACGACCGGGACGCCGACGGTGATCCCGACCACGATGGTCAGCGCCATCGCGGCGGCGGCCGCGCCGTCCAGCCCCGATCCGAGCTGCACCGCGCCCACCAGCAGGAGGATCAGCGCGAGCAGCTCGACGCCCAGGTCGATGGCACCGGAGACCGCGCGGGACGCGAACGAGGCCGGCCGGATGTCGAGCAGGACGGCGTCCCCGGTCACCATCGCGTCGCCGGTCACCTTCACGTCCACCCGGGCAGGCTAGGCCATAGGGTCGCCCCGTGGACCTGGACGCGTACGTCAGCGCGCACCGGCAGGAGTGGGCGCGGCTGGGTGAGCTCAGCGGACGTCGCCGGCTGACCGGGGCCGAGGCCGACGAGCTCGTCACGCTGTACGAGCGGGTCGGCACCCAGCTGTCCGTCGTCCGGTCCACAGCACCCGACCCGGCCCTGGTGGCCCGGCTGTCCGCCCTCGTCACCCGCGCCCGGGCGGCCACCACCGGCCCGCCCGAGGCGGCCTGGCGCGACCTCGCTCGGTTCTTCGCCGTGTCGTTCCCGGCGGCCCTGTACCGCGCGCGCCGGTGGTGGATCTCGTGCGCGCTCGCCTCGCTGGTGCTGGCGCTCGCGGTCGGTTGGTGGGTCGCGGCGCACCCGCAGGTGCAAGCCGCGGTGGCCAGCGACGAGCAGATCCGCCAGCTCGTCGAGAACGACTTCGAGAGCTACTACTCGACGTACGCCGCGAGCAGCTTCGCCGCGCAGGTCTGGACGAACAACGCCTGGATCGCCGCGCTCTGCATCGCCTCGGGCGTGCTGGGGCTGCCGGTGCTGTGGATCCTCTACCAGAACGCGCTCAACGTCGGGCTGGTCGGCGGGCTGATGGCCAGCCGGGACCGGCTCGACCTGTTCTTCGGGCTGATCCTGCCGCACGGGCTGCTCGAGCTCACCGCCGTCTTCGTGGCTGCGGGCACCGGGCTGCGACTGTGCTGGTCGTGGATCGACCCGGGGCCGCGGACCCGCTCCGGCGCGCTCGCGCAGGAGGGCCGCGCTGCCGTCGCCATCGCGATGGGGCTGGTGCTGGTGCTGGCCGTGTCAGGGGCCATCGAGGCCTTCGTGACGCCGTCGCCGCTGCCGACCTGGGCGCGGATCGGTATCGGCGCGCTGGTCGAGGTCGCGTTCCTGACGTACGTGTTCACCCTCGGCCGGTGGGCGGTCCGGCGGGGGGAGATCGGCGACCTGGAGGAGCGGTACGTCGGGGACGCCCTGCCCATCGCGGGCTAGCGCCATCGAGCCGGGCCTCAGAGCCGACCGGCGGCCTTCAGCTCCAGGTAGCGGTCGGCCAGCTTCGGCGGCAGCTGGGCCGGCGACGCGTCGACGACGTCCGCGCCCAGCCGGGTGAGCAACCGGGCGACCCGCTGGCGCTCGAGCCCGAGGCGCTCGGCGGCGGCCGCGTCGTACACGTCCTCCGGGGTGTCCCGCAGGGAGCGCATCCGGTCCATGTCGGGGTCCGCGACCGAGGCGACCAGCACCTGGTGCCGCCGGGTCAGCTGGGCCAGCACCGGCAGCAGGCCCTCCTCGACCGCCGCCGAGTCCAGGGCGGTGAGCAGCACGACCAGCGAGCGCTGGCTGAGCCGACTGGTGATGGCGCCGACCGCGACCGACCAGTCCGCCTCGACCAGCTCGGCCTGCAACGGCACCATCGCGGTGACCAGGGACGACAGCAGGGACGTCGGGCTCGCCCCCTCGACGCGGGCGCGGACCCGCCGGTCCACCGCGATGAGGTCGACCCGGTCGCCCGCCCGGCTGGCCAGGGCGGCGAGCAGCAGCGCGGCGTCCATCGCGGCGTCCAGCCGGGGCTCGTCGCCGACCCGGGCGGCGGCGGTGCGCGAGGTGTCCAGCACGAGCAGCACCCGGCGGTCGCGCTCGGGACGCCAGGTGCGCACCACGACCTCACGGCGGCGTGCGGTGGCCCGCCAGTCGATGCTGCGGACGTCGTCCCCCTCGACGTAGTCGCGCAACGAGTCGAACTCCGTGCCCTGACCGCGCACGTTCACGCTGGAGCGGCCGTCGATCTCGCGCAGCCGGGCCAACCGGCTGGGCAGGTGCTTGCGCGAGGTGAACGGCGGCAGCACGCGCAGCCGACCCGGTACGGCCACCGACCGCTGCCGGGCCGCCACCCCGAGCGGACCGAGCGAGCGCACCGTCACCCGGTCGGCGAGCAGGTCGCCGCGGCGCCGCGCCCGCAGCGGGGTGCTGACCCGGCGTCGCTCGCCTGCCGGCACGGTCAGCTCGTGCCGGTCCGGGTCCGCGCCGGCCGAGGGCTGCCAGGCGTCGCGCAGCCGCGCCCGCAGCCGGCGCCGGCCGCGGTTGAGCACCGTCAGCTCGCTGGCCGCCGGCTCGCCGAGGCGCACCGAGCCGGTCGTGCCGCGGGTCAGCTCAAGGGCGCGCGGGCTGGCGGCGATCAGCAGGTCGGCGCCGATCGCCAGCAGGACGACGAGCAGCCAGACCAGCACGCCCAGCCGGCTCGGCATGACCAGCACGACCCACCCGACGCCGGTCAGCGCGAGCAGCGCGCAGCGCCCGGTCAGCGTCACCAGGCCCTCGTCAGATCGCTCATCGAGGCACGGGGACGGACGCGAGCACCCCGTCCAGCACCGCGTCCGTGGTGACGCCTTCGAGCTCGGCCTCCGGGCGCAGTGACACCCGGTGCCGCAGGGTCGCGCCGGCCAGCGCCTTGACGTCGTCCGGCGACACGTAGGCGCGTCCAGCCAGCCAGGCCCAGGCGCGGCTGCTGGCCAGCAGTGCGGTCGCCCCGCGCGGCGAGACACCCAGCGACAGCGAGGGGGAGACCCGGGTGGCCCGCGCCAGGTCGACGACGTACCCGAGCACCTCGGGCGCCACGTGCACGGTCCCGACGGCGGCGCTGGCCGCGGCGAGGTGCTGCGGGCCGGCGACGGCGCGCACCCCGGCGCCGGCCAGGTCGCCGGGGTCGAAGCCGTCGGCGTGCCGCTGCAGCACGGTCACCTCGTCCTCGCGCGGCGGGACCGGCAGGGTCAGCTTGAGCAGGAAGCGATCGAGCTGGGCCTCGGGCAGCGGGTAGGTGCCCTCGTACTCCACCGGGTTCTGGGTGGCGCACACCACGAACGGGTCGGGCAGCGGTCGCGGCTGGCCGTCGACGCTGACCTGGCGCTCCTGCATGGCCTCGAGCAGCGACGCCTGGGTCTTCGGCGGTGTCCGGTTGATCTCGTCCGCGAGCAGCAGGTTGGTGAACACCGGACCTTCGCGGAACGAGAACTCGGCGGTCCGCGAGTCGTACACCAGCGATCCCGTGACGTCGCCGGGCATCAGGTCCGGGGTGAACTGCACCCGCGTCGTGGTGAGGTCGAGCGCGGCCGCCAGCGACCGGACCAGCAGCGTCTTCGCGACGCCCGGCACGCCCTCGAGCAGCACGTGGCCGCGAGCGAGCAGCGCGATCACCAGCCCGGTGACGGCCGCGTCCTGGCCGACGACGGCCTTGGCCACCTCGGTCCGGACGTCACGCAGCGCCTGCCGGGCCTCATCCGCGGGCGGGACGGGCAGATCAGTCGGATCGGTCACGTTCGGTGAACCTCCTTCTCGAGGGCGTCCAGGTCGCGGGCCAGCCGGACCAGTGTGGCGTCATCCGCCGGGTCGGGGCCGAGCAGCAGGGCCTCGACGTCGTCCAGAGCGCGACCGCTGGCGCGGGCGACGGCCGCTGCGACCTCGGGCGGGGGTGCGCTGCGGGACAGCCCGACCCCGACGGCGAGGCGCTGCAGGCTGGCGGCGCGCAGCACCTGGGCGGCGCGCCCGCTCGCCCTGGCCCGGCGGTACAGCTGGGCGCGTCCTCGGGTGGTCTCGATCGAACGGACGACGACGGGCAGCGGCTCGCGGACCAGCCGGCCGAACCGGCGGCTGCGCCAGACCACCAGCACGGCCAGCACCACGACGAGCTGGAGCGCGCCGTACCGGACCCAGTCCGGGGTGAGGTCGCCGAGCGTAGGCGTGCTCGCCCGGGGTGCGCCGTCCAGCGGGTCCGGCACCCACCACTCCAGCACCGGCTGGTGGCCCAGGACGCCGACGCCCAGGGCGGCGTTTCCGGCGCGACCCAGCCGGTCGTTGGTCAGGGCGGCGCCGGAGCCGAGCAGGGTGGTGCTCCGGCCGTCCCGCTGCGCGACCTGCACGAACGCGCTGGCGCTGGGGTCCGTGGGGTAGCACTGGCGGACCCGGTCGGTCCCGGACCCGCCGATGTCGTTGGTCGTGTATGCCACGTCGGCGCCGAGGTCGGCCGCGCCGGCCCGGCCCGCCGCGCCGTCCTCGCAGGCGGCGTCGAGCCGCACGTCGGACGTGGCCGGGCTCGCACCGAGGGGGAGGTCCAGGTCGGCGAGCACGTCGTCCTGCGCGCCGACCAGCACGAGGTCGGCGCGCGAGCCCTGGGTCAGCCGGTCGAGGTCGGCGACGCGCCCGGCGCCCAACCGGTCCGGCCGCGCGACGACGACGGTGACCGGGGTGCCGGTGGCCTGCACGTCGCTGCTCAGCGCGTCGAACCGGTGCTGGACGCGGACGTCGATGCCGTGGTCGCGCAGCACGTGCACGAGCGCGCGGGTGCCGTCCGGTGCCGGGCTGTCCGGGTCGAGAAGTCCCGACGAGCCGGGGCGCACGAGCAGCAGGCCGATGCCGACGGCCACCGTGACCACGACCCCGACCAGCACGGGCCCGGCGCCGGGTCGCTTCACGGTCGAGCCCCCACGGGCAGCCGCGCCTGGGTGACTGCTTGGTCCAGGGCCCGCAACCGGGCGTCGTCCGCCGGGCCGGCGGCGGCGTCGCCGTAGGTCACGTCGTCGAACCGCCGGGCCGCGTCGGTCAGCCCGGCGGCGAGGTCGGGCAGGACCCGACCCGCCTCGCCGGCCGCCTCGTCAGCCGTTCGGCCCGGTCGGTCGTCGAGCAGGGCGCGCTCGTCGAGCGTCCGGACGACGGCGCGGAACCGTTCGCGGACGGCGTCCGCCCAGCGTTCGGCGGCGGCAGCCTCGTCGGCCAGCCGTCGGTGGGCCGCGGCGGTGCGCGCCACCGCACCGAACAGCTCGCGCCGCTCGGCGTCCTGCGCTGCGCCGCGCAGTCGGCCTCGCCGCAGCCGGACCACGACGAGCACCACGACGGCGAGCGCCACCAGCAGGACGACGGCCGTGCGGGGGTCGGTCAGCCGGGTCGGGTGGATCTCGATGCGGCTCAGCTGGTCGAGCGCCCAGTCGACGGCGCGGCGCAGCCAGCCCGGTCGGGCCCTGGCGTAGACCGGGTCGCTGAGCTCCTGCCTGGCCCACTGCCGGGCGAGCTCACGCCCTGGTTCGAGCGGGGCGTTCGCCGAGCCCAGGCTCACCGGTGGGGGCCGGTCGGGTTGTTGCCGGACGGGTTGGTGCCGGACGGGTTGGTGCCGGACGGGTCCGCGGCCTCGGCCGCGGTGGCGGCCGCGGCGCGGACCAGGGCGACGTCCAGGCCCTCGCGCCGGATGCGCAGGTCGATGTAGAGCAGTGACACGACGGCGGCCGAGAACGGGGAGACCACGGTCGCCGCCAGCACGGCCCCGAGGTTGGACACGATCGCGGAGACCACCACGGCCACGGTGAGCGAGGAGTCGTCGCCGCTCGAGCCCATCGCGACGCCGACCAGCTCACCGATGATCCCGAAGGGCAGCTGGAGCAGCCCCGAGGTCACGCCGGCGATGATCGCGGTGAGCAGCAGCACGCCGAGCACCCGCCACCAGGACCCCCTGCCGAGCCGCCACGAGCGGCGCAGGGCGGCGACCACGCCGAGCCGCTCGAGCAGGAGCGCTGGGGCGGCGAAGGCCAGCCGCACGTACAGGAAGACCAGGACGGCGGCCGCCAGCAGGGTCCCCAGCACAGCGGCCGCCGCCCCCGCAGGGACGGCGACGACGAACAGCGCCGCCACCGGCACCGCGATGACGGCGACGGCGACCAGGCCGAGCCCAGCGGTGGCGAAGGTGACCAGCAGCAGCCGCCCGACGCCGGCCCAGCCGACCCGGCGCAGCACCCCGCCGGCCGTGGGACGTCGTCCGATGACGGCGTCGGAGACCGCGCTGATCAGGACGCCGTTGAGCACGGACATCGCCAACCACTGCACCAGCAGCGGCAGGACGAACGGCACGATGCCCGCCGAGACCAGGTCGACGGCCTGGTCGGAGGTCAGCGTCCCGCTCGCCGGGTCGAACGCGTCGACCGCCTGCGACACCCCGGCCAGCAGCAGCACCGTGGACACCACCACGGACAGCCCCATGACGAGCGCGGACAGCCCGAACATCACCCGCGGGTTGTGCCGCATGCTGCGCACCGCGCCGTCCAGCAGGTCGCCGAGACCCAGCGGACGGAGCGGGACGACGCCGGGCGGCGGTGGCGGCGTCCAGCCGGGTTGAGCGCCGTACCCCGGGGGCGGTCCGTAGCCCGGGGGCGGTCCGTACCCTGCCGTCGCTCCGTACTGGGCGGCGGGCTGGTCCGGAGGAGCGCTCGGTGATGTGGAGGGTGGTGTGGTCGGTGGTGTGGGAGGTGGTGTGGACGGTGCGGGGCTGGGCGGCAGGTAGCGCGGCTGGCCCCAGCCGTCGGGCGGCTGCCAGTCGGGTGGCTGGACCATCGACACCTCCCCCTCGAAGCCGGTGGCCGTCCGCCTGCTCCGGTGCGGCGGACAGGGGTCATCGTGCCACGCGGCACCCGCCCCGCACGGCAACGGCGGCCATCCCGCGGCCCCGCCCCGGCGCGCGACTGTGGACAAAAGTACCGAGCAGTAGCACAGGGATGGGATCATGGCTCAGGCGGACCTCCCCGCCGGCACGTGGACATGCCCTCCGGGCGGACGAGGAACGGGTCGATGAAGGGTCGCGTACTGGTCGTCGACGACGACATCGCACTGGCGGAGATGCTCGGGATCGTGCTGCGCGGTGAGGGCTTCGAGCCCGTGCACTGCGGCGACGGCGAGGGCGCCATGGCCATCTTCCGCGAGGTGCGTCCCGACCTCGTGCTGCTCGACGTCATGCTGCCCGGCGTCGACGGCATCGAGGTGTGCCGGCGGATCCGCGCGGAGTCCGGCGTGCCCATCGTCATGCTCACCGCCAAGAGCGACACCGTGGACGTCGTCGTCGGCCTCGAGTCGGGCGCCGACGACTACGTGGTCAAGCCGTTCAAGCCGAAGGAGCTCATCGCCCGGGTCCGGGCCCGGCTGCGCAGCTCCGGTGACGCCGCTCCCGAGCGGCTGGACATCGGCGACCTCACCATCGACGTCGCCGGCCACTCCGTGGTGCGCGACGGCGAGCCGATCTCGCTGACGCCGCTCGAGTTCGACCTGCTCGTCGCGCTCGCCCGAAAGCCGTGGCAGGTGTTCTCCCGCGAGGTGCTGCTCGAGCAGGTCTGGGGCTACCGGCACGCCGGAGACACCCGCCTGGTGAACGTGCACGTCCAGCGGCTGCGCTCCAAGATCGAGCGCGACCCCGAGCACCCCGAGATCGTGGTCACGGTGCGCGGCGTCGGGTACAAGGCGGGCAGCTCCGGGTGAGGTGGACGACACGTCTCTGGTACGCCCTCGGGCGGCCGGTGGCAGCGGTCCGCCAGCGCTGGCGGCGCTCGCTGCAGCTCCGCGTGGTCGCCACGACCATGCTGCTGGGCCTGATCGTCGTGCTGGCCCTGGGCACCGTCGTGCTCCAGCGCATCCAGTCCGGCCTGGTGGAGGAGCGGCTGAACGTCGCCCGCGGCGAGGCCAGCCGCGGGCTGGCCGACGCGCAGAGCCAGCTCGCCACGGTGAGCGACTCGTCCGGCCTCAACCTGCTGGTCAACGACATGCTGCCGCGGCTGGCCTCACCACCACCGGACGACAGCCGAGACGTGATCCTGCTGCGCAGCCTGGGCAACGACAGCCCCGCGGTGCTGCCCGACCTCAACTCGCGCACGGTCTCGCGCTCGATCATCCCGCCCGAGATGCGCGCGCGGGTGGCGAAGTCGGGCAACCAGGAGGAGCAGTTCATCAAGATCCGGTACACCGGCAGCGACCGCACGGTGCCCGGGATCGCGATGGGCTCCACGGTCAACGTGCCCGGCGCCGGGCCCTACGAGCTCTACTTCGTGTTCAGCCTCGCCCGCGAGCAGGAGACCATCAACCTGGTGCAGCGCAGCCTGGTCGGCGGCGGCGTCGTGCTGGTGCTGCTGGTCGGCGGGGTGGCGTACGTGGTGACCCGGCAGGTCGTGCGGCCGGTCCGGCAAGCCGCGATGGTGGCCCAGCGGCTCTCCTCCGGCCGGCTGCAGGAGCGCATGGTGCCGCGCGGTGAGGACGACCTCGCCAAGCTGGCCGCGTCGTTCAACACGATGGCGCACAACCTGCAGACCCACATCAGCCAGCTGGAGAACCTCTCCCGGGTGCAGCAGCGGTTCGTCAGCGACGTCTCGCACGAGCTGCGGACGCCGCTCACCACGATCCGGATGGCCGGCGACGTGATGCACGAGGCCCGGGCCGACTTCGCGCCGGCCGTGGCGCGCTCGGCAGAGCTGCTGCAGACCCAGCTCGACCGCTTCGAGGCACTGCTGTCCGACCTGCTCGAGATCAGCCGGATCGACGCCGGCGGCGACCTGCTGGACGTCGAGCAGGTGGACCTGCGCGACCTGGTCGCCCGGGTCGTCGAGAACGAGACGTCGCTGGCCGTGCGGACGGGCAGCGAGCTGGTCATCGAGGACGACGGCGTCCCCGTGCTCGCCGACGTGGACCCGCGGCGGATCGAGCGCATCCTGCGCAACCTCGTGGTGAACGCGCTCGAGCACGGCAACGGCAAGCCGGTGCAGGTGCAGGCCGCGGTCGACGAGGACGCCGTGGCGATCTCGGTCCGCGACCACGGGGTGGGGCTGCGCCCGGGCGAGGCGGCGCTGGTCTTCAACCGCTTCTGGCGGGCGGACCCCTCGCGGGCCCGCACGGTGGGCGGGACCGGCCTGGGGCTGTCGATCGCCATCGAGGACGCCCGGCTGCACCACGGCTGGCTGCAGGCCTGGGGCGAGCCGGGCAAGGGCTCGTGCTTCCGGCTGACGCTGCCGCGCACGGCCGGGGGTGAGCTCACGTCGTCCCCGCTGCCGCTGGCTCCGGAGGAGGACGACGAGCCGGCGGCCGCGGTCGGCAAGGCCTACCAGCGGTTGCCCGTCCCGCCGGCGCCGCTCGGTGGTGCGCCCTGGTCCGGCCCGCGATGAGCGCGCACCGGATCGCCGGCCGCGCGGTCGGCCGCCAGCTGATGGTGGTGGTCGGGGTCCTGCTGGCCGGCGCGCTGACCGCGTGCGGCGCCGCGATGCCCGACTCGGGGGTCGCCGGCGCCGGACGTCCGGTGGGCGACAGCCTGCGCGAGCCGCTGCAGATCGCGCCCCAAGGGCCGCGGCCCGAGGCCGGTCCCACCGAGATCGTCGGCGGTTTCCTCAGCGCCGGCGCCGGGTCGGACGAGGACCACGCCGTCGCCCGCACGTTCCTGGACGGCGACGCGCTCGAGCGCTGGCGGCCGAACCAGGGCACCGTGGTCTACGACGACAAGTCGCTGACCGTGACGGCGCACGGCTCCGGCACCACGCGGCGGGTCGTCGTCTCGGCGCCCGTCTACGCGACCATCGACGCGTCCGGCCGGTTCGTCGCGGCCGCACCGGGCACGACGGACAGCACCACCTTCCAGGTGCGCCGGCTCGGCCAGGTCTGGCGGGTCGAGACCCTGGCAACGGACTTCGGGCTGTGGATGTCCCGGTACGAGTTCGAGCGGGCCTACACCCCGCTGCGGGTGGCGTTCGTGGCCATCGGCACCCACCACCTCGTCTCCGACCTGCGCTGGTTCACCGGACCGCGCGCCAGCCTGGCGACGCAGGCGGTGCGCGCCGTGCTCAACGGACCGCCCGACTACCTCCGGGGCGCCGTGGCCACCGGCTTCCCGCCGGGCACGACCCTCGGGGTGGACGCCGTCCCCACCTCGGGCGGCACCGCGGCGGTCGACCTGTCGACCCGAGCCCTGGCCGCCACCCCGGACCAGCGCGAGCAGCTGTTCGCCCAGCTGCTCGAGACCTTGCGCCAGCTGCCGAACGTGACGGACGTCAGCGTGACCGCCGGTGGCGGGGCGTTCCCCATCCCGGGCGTGGAACCTGGCGGGTCCGACGCCGACCTCGGCTTCCGCGCCGAGGTGCCGGTCTCCGGGCCGGTGCTCGTACTGTCCGACGGTCGGCTGATGAGCGCCGACCCCGCCGCCGGGACCATCAGCCCCGACGTGACCGGGCGCTTCGCCGGGCGGCTCGACGTCAGCAGCCTGCGCTCCATCGCGGCCGGCCCGCAGGACGACGCCCTGGTCGGGGTCGACGTGTCCGGCCGGCGCCTGCTCAGCGTGTCCGCCCAGGCCGACCCCGAGCCGCTCACCTCCGGCGGCGACCTCGTCCCCCCGGTCATCGACCCGTCCGGCTGGGCCTGGACCGCCGACCGAGCCGGCACGGGCGGGGTCGTCGTCACGCCGGCCACTCGGTCCAACGCGGTCGCTCCAGCGACCGACGAGTCGGTCGTCCCGCTGCGTCCCGACTGGCTCGCCCACCAGCGGGTGATCGCCGTCGACGTGTCCCGCGACGGCAGCCGGCTGGCGGTCGTGTCTCGTGCGCCGGACGGCTCGACCCGGCTGGACGTCGCCGGCATCGTCCGCAACGAGGAGGGGGCACCGACGTCGCTCGCGCAGCCCTTCCAAGTCGGCCGACCACTGCGGTCGGTGGCCGACGTGTCGTGGGCGGACCGCACGACGCTGGTCGTGCTCGGCGGCAACCCGGGTCAACGGCAGCCGTACCAGGTCGAGGTCGGCGGCCGGGTGGTCGCGCTGCCGAAGCTGAAGGGTGCGGTCGGGGTGTGGGCGGGGTCCGGCGTCCAGTCGGTGTACGCGGTCACCTCGGCCGGCCAGGTCGCCGTGCGCAGCGGGAACGGGTGGCGGACGCTCGGCCCGGGAACGGCGATCACGATCCCCACGTGAGGGAGCTGGTCGACCTGGTGCTGGCCGTGCGCTGCGCCGGCTGCGGCGCGGACGGCGCCCGCTGGTGCCCCGGCTGCGCCGAGAGCCTGGGCGGCCCACCGGTGCGCAGCGAGCGCGGCGACCTGCAGGTGTGGGCCGCGGCCCCCTACGACGGCGTCCTGCGCGAGGCGCTGAACGGCTGGAAGGACCACGGCCGGGCCGACCTGGACGCCGTCCTGGCCGGTGCGCTGTCCACCCTGCTCGCGCACGCGCCGGTCGCCGGACTGCCCGGCTCGGGCCACGGTGCCCTGGTCCCGGTGCCGTCGTCGGCGACGGCCCGGCGGGCCCGCGGCCGGCAGCCGGTGCGCGACCTGGCGCTCGCCGTCCGGCCCCGCCGGGTCGTGCTGCCCGCGCTGCGGCACGGGCGTCCGCTGACCGACCAGGCGGGGCTGGGGCAGCAGGCCCGGGCCCGCAACCTGGCGGGGGCGATGCGGGTCCGCAGCGGCTGGCGGGGGCGGCTGCGCGGTCGTCCGGTGTGGCTCGTCGACGACGTGGTCACCAGCGGTGCCACGCTGCTCGAGGCGGCCCGCGCGCTGCGGGCGGCGGACGCCGTCGTGGTCGGTGGGGTCTGTCTCGCGGCCACCCTCCGTCGACGGCCAAATGATCTTCGGTGAGATCTGCCGCTGGTGACCGCGCTGGCGTACGGTCGGTAGATGAGTCGCCAGACCGTGGTGCGTCGAGGCGGAACGGCCCGCCCGCGGCACGGTCGACAGGGGCATCGGGGGTGGTGCCGCGACTCCAACCCGCCGTATCCCGCCAGCAGGTGGGTGAGCGAGGAGAGGGAGGACCCACTGTGGAGATCGTGGTCACCGGACGGCACGTCGAGGTCAAGGACCGTTTCCGCCGCCATCTGGAGGAGAAGCTGTCCAAGGTCGAGGAGGTAGCCCCGCGGATCCAGCGCTTGTCGATCGTGCTCTCGCACGAGCCCAACAAGCGGCAGGTCGAGAGCAGCGAACGCATCGAGATCACCTGCCACGGCAAGGGTCCGGTCGTGCGCGCCGAGGCCGCGGCGACGGACTACTACGTCGCGCTGGACAAGGCCACCACGAAGCTCCTGGAGCGGTTGCGTCGCGCGCACAGCCGCAAGGTCGAGCGCCGGGGCAAGGCCGCGGAGTCACTGGCCCAGGCCTCCGCCCGGTTGGCCCCCGAGCTGCCGGAGCTCGGCGAACCGCAGACCAACGGCACCTCGGACGCCGCCGCGAGCTCCCTGGACGACAGTCCCATCGAGATCCGCGAGAAGGTGCACTCGGCCCCGCCGATGACCCTGGAGCAGGCGCTGTACGAGATGGAGCTGGTCGGCCACGACTTCTTCCTGTTCTGCGACGCCGACACCGGTCAGCCGAGCGTCGTCTACCGCCGTCGAGGCTGGGAGTACGGCGTCCTGCACCTGGACGTCGAGCAGAACGGGGCGGGTTCCACCGCGTCGCAACGCGCTGCCGCCACGGGCTGAGGTCGGTTCGTGACAGAATGCTCCGGTCGCCCGTCGCGGGCGACGGAGAGTAGGGAACCCCGTGGGTGAAGGCGAGTCGATCCGGGTCCTGGTCGCGGACGACCACGCCCTCTACCGGCGTGGCCTGGAGATGGTGCTCGGTGCCGAGGAGGGCATCGAGATCGTCGGCGAGGCCAGCGACGGTGCGGAGGCGATCCGCCGGGTGGAGGAGCTGCTCCCCGACGTCGTGCTGATGGACATCCGGATGCCACGCCGCTCCGGCATCGAGGCGTGCACGGCCATCAAGGACGTCGTCCCGTCCACCAAGATCGTCATCCTGACGATCTCGGACGAGGAGTCCGACCTGTACGAGGCGGTGCGGGCGGGCGCGAACGGCTACCTGCTCAAGGACGTGCCGGGCGAGGAGATCGCCGCGGGCATCCGCGCGGTGGCCAGCGGGCAGTCGCTGATCAGCCCGTCGATGGCCAGCAAGCTGCTCACCGAGTTCGCCTCGATGATCAAGAAGAGCGAGGAGCGCCCGCAGCTGCCCGTCCCGCGGCTGACCGAGCGTGAGCTCGAGGTCCTCAAGCTGGTCGCGCGCGGCATGGCGAACCGGGACATCGCCAAGGAGCTCTTCATCAGCGAGAACACGGTGAAGAACCACGTGCGCAACATCCTGGAGAAGCTGCAGCTGCACTCGCGCATGGAGGCGGTCGTGTACGCCGTGCGCGAGAAGATCCTCGACCTGACCTGAGCCTGTCGGTGGGCTAGGGCAGGATCGGCCGCATGACCTGGACCGCGCCCGTGCCCGAGCCCGCCCCGACGCTGGGGACCGGATCCGAGCGAGCGCAGCTCGAGGAGTGGCTGGACCAGCACCGCTCGACGCTGCTCTGGAAGTGCTCCGGGCTGACCGCCGAGCAGCTGAAGGCCGAGGCGAACCCGCCGTCCGTGCTGACCCTGCTCGGCCTGGTCCGGCACCTGGCGGACTGCGAGCGCTGGTGGTTCACCCACCACGCGGCGGGGTTGCCGATGGTCGAGCTGTACTGCACGGACGACGAGCCGAACGCGGACTTCGACGGCGTGCCGGACGCGCACGCCGGCGCGGACATCGAGACCTTCTGGCGCGAGGTGGCGGCCTCGAAGGCCGCGACCGCCGGGCTGGACCTGGACGCGCCGGTGACGACGTCCTCGGGTCGGACCGTGAGCGTGCGCTGGGTCTTCCTGCACATGCTCGAGGAGTACGCGCGGCACAACGGGCACGCGGACCTGCTGCGCGAGCAGGTCGACGGCGCGACGGGCGACTTCCAGCACCGGGCGAGCAGCTGACGTGCCGCTCCCGGAGCGGCTGACGGCGGGCGCGGCCCGGCGGATCGCGTTGGCGGCACAGGGTTTCGCCGACCCCCGCCCGACGGGTCCGGTGACGATGCGGCACGTGCAGCGCGCCATCGACCGGCTGGGGATCGTGCAGATCGACAGCGTGAACGTGCTGGCCCGCAGCCAGTACGTGCCCTTCTTCTCCCGGCTCGGTCCCTACGACACCGCGCTGCTGGACCGGGCCCGGGACCGCCGTCCGCGCCGGCTCGTCGAGTACTGGGCGCACGCGGCGAGCCTGGTGCCGCCGTCCACGCTCCCGTTGCTGCGCTGGCGGATGGAGCGGGCCCGGGAGGACGCGTGGGGTGGCATGGTCCGCGCCGAGCAGGAGCACCCGGGGCTGGCCGCGGTGATCCTCGGTGAGGTGCGCGACCGCGGCCCGATCACTGCGGTCGACCTGGAGGTGGCGATCGCGCACGACATGCCGCGCGACCGCACGGAGTGGGGCTGGAACTGGTCGGTGGTCAAGCGGCTGCTCGAGCTGCTGTTCTGGGCCGGCGAGGTGACGTCGTCGGGTCGCAACAGCCAGTTCGCCCGGCTCTACGACCTGCCGGAGCGGGTGCTGCCCGCGGAGGTCGTGGCGGCGCCGACGCCGGACGACGACGAGGCCCACCGCCGGCTCGTGTCCATCTCGGCCCAGGCGTTCGGGGTGGCCACCGAGTTCTCCCTGCGGGACCACTTCCGGCTCGGCGTGGTCGAGGCGCGGCAGGCAGTGGCGGAGTTGGTGGACACGGGCGAGCTGGTCCCGGTCACGGTCGAGGGGTGGAAGCGTCCGGGGTACCTGCACGCGGCGGCCCGGCGGCCGCGGCGGGTGCGGGCGCGAGCCTTGGTCAGCCCGTTCGACTCGCTGGTCTGGGAGCGCGCGCGGGCGCTCGACCTGTTCGGCTTCGACTACCGCATCGAGATCTACGTGCCGGCGCCCCAGCGTCGGTTCGGCTACTACGTGCTGCCCTTCCTGCTGGGGGACACCCTGGTCGCCCGGGTCGACCTCAAGGCGGACCGCAAGGCGGACGGCGGGGCCGGGGTGCTGCGGGTCCAGTCGGCGTGGGCGGAGCCGTCTGCGCCGGCGCAGACGCCGGCCGAGCTCGCCGCCGAGCTCGTGACGATGGCCGGCTGGCTCGGCCTGGGTTCCGTGGCCGTGGCGGGTCGCGGTGACCTCGCGCCCGCACTGAGTGAGCAGCTGCGCGCCTGACCGAGCGCCTGACCGAGGGCCTGACCGAGGTCCTGATCGAGCGCCAATTGGTCGCTGGTTGGCCGGATGCGTGATGGAGCGGAGCCGGGGAGCCCGGCAGGATGGCGGGGTGAGAAGGTTCCACGTTCATCGCGCCTGGCTGGTCGCCCTGGTGACCTTCGGCGCGCTCATCTGCGCG